>JAFAEW010000106.1 GCA_023423835.1 Bacteroidota bacterium
ACTTTCGTTTAACAAAAGTTCTAAAAACACGGTAGTGCACCCGCAAAGCAGATCGGCTGTTGCCGAACAATTCAGGTTAATAGGAACAAATATCAGGTTCATCGCTCCGGATAAAGATTCAAAAGTAATTGTGGTTTCTTCTTTCATGAGCGGGGAAGGGAAAAGTTTTATCTCGATAAATCTCGCCAGCAGTTTAAGCATAGCCAATGCGAAGGTTTTACTGATTGAAATGGATTTGCGAAAGCCAAACATCCGGAAGTATCTGAAGCTGAATCCTGCTACCGGCCTAACCGACTTTATCATCAATGATAAATCTGTAGCCGAAGTTATAACGCGTTCCGCGCAGTTGCCCAATGTTGACATTATTACCAGCGGGCCGGTGCCGCCTAATCCGACAGAATTGTTAATGCATGAAAAGGTAGCAGCGCTGATTGCGTGGGCCAGGCAACACTATCAGTACATCATCATTGATTCGTCGCCTGTAGGATTGGTTGCAGATGTGCTTCTGTTCAGCAAATATTCAGATTTAACCTTGTTTATCATACGCCATAAATTTTCCTATAAGACCACCCTACGGTTCGTTGAAAAGCTTTCTAATGAACAAAAAGTTCCAAGAGTGCATCTTGTCGTTAACAGCATTCATGACCGAAGTGGTTTACGTTATGGTTATAATTATGGTTATGGCTACGGCTATGGTTATGGCTACGGTTATAACTATGGTTATGGCTATGGGTATGGCAATATGAACAATTACCCGACAAATATCCGATACAAAAGATCGCTTTTGAACAGGATAATTGGCCGGTAAACCGATAAGAAATTTTTTGTATTCAGTATAAAATGTGACTGAAATGGCGGAGCTATATCAACTACCAAACAATCGAAAAAACTGGTTTGCGGTTTATACAAGACCGAGATGGGAAAAGAAAGTCAGAGAAGCCTTAGGCAGAAAACAACTCCATTGCTTTTGTCCCATGCAGATGGTGCAAAAGCAATGGAGTGACCGGAAGAAAATAATAGAAGAACCGCTCTTCAGGTCGTACATATTTGTACATATCGCCGGCAATGAATTCCATCGCGTGTTGACAACAGAGGGAATCCTCAATTTTGTTTACTACGACGGAAAACCCGCCATCATCCGGCAATCTGAAATAGATATGATACAGTCTTTTCTGGGCATCAAGGATGTAGTAATTTCCTGTCAGCCTTTACCCGTATTTAACCCTGACGAACGCGTGAAGGTTGCGCATGGAATATTTATGGACAGCGTTGGAACCGTCATGAATTCAAATAAGAAAAGGGTAGTGGTAAAATTAGACAGCCTGCAGCAGATGATGATTGTAGAATTTTCAAACTCACATCTCGAAAGAGTTGCCTGTTGCTGACAAGTACAATTTTCACGAGATGAAAATTTCCCCTCCGATATTGATTGTAGGTGCCGGCTCTATTGGCAGGCAGCACCTGAATAATCTTGTTCACCTCGGTTATACTGATCTAGCCGTTGTAACAAGGTACCCGGAAGGAATCAGTCAATTTGGCAATGTCAGGATCTTTAGTGAACTGATTGCAGCCCTTAACGCCGGAAGCTATGCATATGTCCTCATTTGCAATCCGACCTCTCTTCACCTTGATACATTGAAATTGGTTTTACAGGCAGGAATAAAGAATATCTACCTGGAAAAGCCGGTCAGCCATAATTTTCGTCAGGTTGAAGAATTAAAAGATTTCATCCTCCAAAAAAACGCAAACGTTGTGGTGGGATACGATCTGCGCTTTGATCCGGTAATGAAGAAGGCACAGGAACTTATCAGCACAGGCTTTATTGGAAAGATCACATCTGTGAATGCAGAAGTTGGACAGTATCTGCCTGACTGGCGGCCTTCCATCGATTACAGAAATAGCATGAGTGCAAGCATAAGTAAGGGTGGAGGTGTGATGCTCGACTTAATTCACGAGTTTGATTATGTGTACTATTTGCTCGGTGAAATAAAGTGGATGGCCTGTATGTACCGCCGGTCAGGGCAACTTGAAATTGAAACGGAAGATGTTTGCAATGTTCTATTGGAATTCCATTGCGGTGCAACCGGAAGCATTCATCTCGATTATCTGAAAGCCAATATGCAGCGAAAATGTACGATCATCGGAACCGGCGGAATGATTCAAATGGATTTTGTGGAAAAAGCATTGTTACTCACTGATCTGAAACAAAACGTCCGGCGTTTTTCTTATCCTGGTTTTGTGAGAAATGACCGGCTCAGGGAATCGTTGCAATGTTTCCTCGATGGAGAAAGAAATGCTCCTTTCGTATCATTTGAAGAGGCTTGTTATTCCCTGGAAATGGTGATGGCTGCTAAACGATCCTCTGAAGAGAAAATGTTTATTGAACTTAAACCGGAAACTACATGTTTATCTTAGGAACAATCTGTTGCAGAAAAGGCTCCAAAGGCATTCCGGGAAAAAATCTTATTCTTCTAAACGAACGCCCACTGTTTGACTATACGGCCGAGACGGCACTAAAGTGTCATTCGATCAACAAAACAATCGTTTCCACCGATAGCGAAATTATTGCAAAACAGGCCGGAGAGCAGCAACTCACAGTTCCTTTTATCAGACCCCACGCCCTTGCCAGTGACACCGCATCGAAATGGGATGTATTTAAACATGCACTCTTGTTTTTTGAAAAGTCAAACGGCCTAATGGTCGATTACCTGGTAGATATGGATGTAACGGTTCCACTCAAAATTCCGGAAGATGTAGAGGGAGCAATTGCAATGGCTGTCTCGCATCCCGAAACGGATGTTGTAATCACCGCTTTTGAACCGGAAAGAAATCCATATTTCAATATGATGGAAACCGATGAAAGCGGCCGGGCTACCATTGTAAAACAACCGGAAAATGCGATCACCTGCCGGCAGCAGGCACCGCCCGTCTTTAGTTTAAGTCCCGCAGCCTACGTCATAAAGAGGGAAGCGTTATTTAGGTTTTCGCATTGGAGTAAGGCCGATTGCCGGTTGTACATTATGCCAAGAGAAAGAGCAGTTGATATTGATACGATAGACGATCTGAATTATATCAATTATTTAATGAGAACCAATGAATCCAAAGCTTTTTGATCTTACGGGCAGAATCGCGTTAATCACGGGCGGCGCCGGATTGTTGGGACCGGAACATGCCAAAGCACTTTCAGGATCGGGAGCAACGATAATTCTGGCGGATGTCGCGTACGAAAAATGCAAAGCAATCGCTCTGGAATTATCAAATGACGGTTTAAATTGTTTCCCGGAAATGCTTGATGTAACGAAGCCGGAGAGCTGGCAAAACCTTTCTCAACGACTTATTAAACGTTTCGGCCGTATTGATATCCTGATCAACAATGCCGGATTTACCAATCAAAATAAAACCGAAAATTTCGGTGCGGCTTTTGAGGACTTTCCTCTGTCCGATTGGAACAGTATAATGGAAGTAAATCTAACCGGCACTTTTTTAGGCTGTAGAATCATCGGAAAACAAATGTTGGAGTCGGGTAAAGGTGTGATTATAAATATGGCTTCACTATATGGTATAGTAAGCCCTAACCACCGTATTTATGAAGGCACTTCAATCTCACAACCCGTGGCCTATTCGGTAAGTAAACATGGTGTGGTTGGACTTACGAAATACGTAGCTACATTATGGGCCAAAAGAGGCGTAAGGGTAAATTCAATTACGCCGGGAGGAATTTTTAATGGACACGATGGTACATTTTTAGAAAATTTTCAACGTCTCAATCCAATAGGCAGGATGAGCAATAAATCAGATTTACACGGCGCAGTTTTGTATCTTGCAAGTGATGCATCATCGCATGTAATCGGTCATAACCTGGTCGTCGATGGAGGATGGACAGTATGGTAATCCTCCAAAATCAAATATTAACCCCTAAAAAAACAAGGCTTTTTTATGCAATTATCTATCCTTATAAGAAACCTGAATGAGTCGGCAGCTTTATTACAAACACTTAGTTCAGTTAAAAATCAACTGGTAGATTTCGACTATGAAATTATTTTTATCGATAATGAATCGGATGACGATTCTATGCGGATCGCGGAGAGTTTTAACTGCAAGATCTTCACGTTAGCCCGGAAAGACTTTTCCTTTGGATATGCCTTGAATTTTGGAATCTCAAAATGCCAGGGAAAATATATTCTTATTCTCAGCGCACATTTAATTTTGTTGAATGAGCTTTTTCTACAGAAAATTCCATCTTGTTTTACAAGCTCAAACATAGCCGGTTTAAGGTTTATTATTCCCGATGCGAACCTTCCGAAGGCTTTGAATGAAGGTGTGAAAAAACTTGTTTATTCCAACGAGGAAAAGTTTATGGAACGCCACTGGAAAAGCTTACTGGTAAATCATTGCGCGGCCATCAGAAGATCGGCCTGGGATGAGCTAAAGTTTGATGAAGAAGCGATCGCCAGTGAAGATAAGATCTGGTCATTGGGAATTTTACAAAAGGGATATTCCATTCTTTACGACGTTCCATTGTATTATATGTATGTGAAACCTTTTACAGTAAGTTCAAAGATCATGCGCTCAGGCATTGAAGAAGCAGCAAAGCAGAAAATAACAGGCCAGAAATACAATCCGAAATCGCTCAGAAACCATCTTTGCAAAGGGATGAAAACGGCGGTAAAAAAGTGGAAGCTTGAACGTGCAATTTCTAAATCGGTAAAAGATCATTTGCAATGATTGAACAAATGACGCGTCTGTAGATACCTGACAGTATGAAGAAAATTCTCGTTTATTTTTATCTCCATGATTTAACGGACGAATCTACCAATTCGATTGTCCGGTTGACGGCGTCATTGATGAAGGGCCTCGATCGGAAAATCAAGTTTTATTATTTTTTCGAAAAGGAAGACAGGCTGCAGCTTCCGAACGGCAGTCCACACCGGTTAAACATTACCTACCGGATGCGATTGATCCGGAAGCTCCATAATTCATTCGCTAAAAGCAGAATCTGCTGGCATGAGGTGAAAGGGAAGGCTGCCAAACAAACCGCGGCCGGCCTTTCCGATATTCATTTTGATGCAATATTACTGATGGAACTGGAGAAGGTGCAGACCGTAAAAAAGCTGTTTCCAAAGGCGAAAATCATATACTGGATCCACTCAGTTTCTGCCCTTTGTAAACCACATTATCTCGAAAACATAAGTTCCGTGGATCACTTTGTAAGTCCCTCAAAGACGACCTATCATTTTCTGTTGCAACGAATTCCGCCAAAGCCTATGACCGCTGTTTTCAACTTTATGCCCAATTGGTGTGAAAGCATTTTTTTCAAAAGAGATCCTCAATATATTTCATTTCTTAAGCTTCAATTTTGTATCCGTGAAAACGAGAAGGTGTTTATCTTTTGCGGAGGTACACAGAAACTAAAAGGTGCGTTTCTGTTGGAACAACTTATTGAAAAACTTGCGGCCTGGGTCACCGGAGAGTATGTTTTTCTGATATGCGGATCGGGTTGCCAATCAAACATAAGGTCAGTCGGCAACATCCGTGTAATGAATCTGGGGACAGTAGATCCGCAGGGCCTTATAGACCTTTATTCTCTTGCTGATTACGGATTGCATCCCAGCCTTGCTTACGATCATTGTCCGCTCACGCTAATAGAAATGATAAATTGCTCTGTTTTCCCTATCGCATCAGACATTGGCGGCATAAAAGAAATTTTGGGAGACGATTTTCCCGGTTTAATTGAAGAACCGAATAATATACAAAGCTGGCTGCAAAAGATCCGGGCAATATTAAAGATGAATGAAAGCGAAAAGGTCAGAATTCTCGGCAACCTTCAAAATAGAGTACGTTCGGTTTACAACCGTTCTAATGCCCTTGCAGTTATGACCGATATTATGGGTGTTGCACAAATTCCTTCGCAATGAAAAAAAAGCGGCTGCTTGTTACCATCAGCTTTAGTTTTTCTATCCGTTATTTGATCAGGACAAAACTGATTGAAAAATTAAGAACGTTTTGCGATCCGGTTATTGCAATTTACTGGAATGAAGAAGACCTGATTTCAGAACTTCGCGCAAATGGATTTGAAGTGGTTCTAATACCACCGGCGGAAACCTCAATAAGATACAACGATTGCAGAAAGAAGATAAACTACTGGTTTAATTACCATAATCTACGTAACAATAGCCGGCTGATTGATTCATATATGGAACGGCGGCTTGCGATAAACAACAGGCTGAAGAAGCGGCTGAGAGGCCAGTTTAACGTGGTTAAATATTCCTTTTTTTTATCCGAAGAAAAGCTTTTTCAGAACGAAAGAAAAATGCTGCAGACTGAAACAAATTTTTCATTCTATCTCGATTGGCTTTTGCAACTGAATATCGATGCTGTATTTACGGTTACCCCGTTTCATAAACAGGAAGATCTTTTGTTGAGAGCAGCAAAGGGCCTGGGACTAAAAATGATAGCCTCTATTCTTTCTTTTGACAATACTACCAAACGCGGTTGGATGCCGGTTATCTATGATCAATATTTGGTCTGGAATGAACAGAATAAACGAGAACTCTTGTATCTGTATTCTGATCTCAAACCCGAAAATATCTGTATCACAGGCGCGGCACAATTTGACTTCTATTTTGATCCTGCTAATCGGATGTCGCGGGAGGAGTGGAAGAGCGTTAACAACATCCCGTCAACTGACCGGCCGATTCTGTTTTACTCCGGTGGCGCAGCAGATCTGTTTCCTCAGGAAATTCAATATGTGCAAGACTTGATCGATGCCGTCAAGAGTGAAAAAATTGCAGATCGTCCACTGATCTTGTTCCGTTCACATCCCGCCGACTCGGTAATGAAATGGAAAACTGCATTTCACAATTCAGCCGATATTATCCTTCAAAATTCCTGGGGCGGCGGCAAACAATATCTTTATTCTAACCTCACGGATTTCGATATTGTCAACCTTTGCTCAACGCTTGCATACACCGATGTGCATATCAGTTTATGTTCAACCATGACGGTTGACGGAAGTGCGTTTGACAAACCGCAACTCGCACCTTATTACGACAGGATTCGCAGAAAAGATCAGAAATCATTGCGCGGATTGTTTGAGCAGTTGCACTACAAAAAAATTATGGAAAGCGGAGGTTTAACGCTCGTCAGAAAGCCTGAAGATTGGCGAGCGGCCATCAATCAATCGTTGCATAATCCAAAGCGGGAAGTCTCAGAACGTAATCGAATTTTGTTGGAAATAATAAGTTTTACCGATGGAAAATCTACGCAAAGAGTAGCAGAATCGATTCAACATTTCCTTATTTCTGAAATAGAAACCGCAGTGTTTTGAAGAAGAAAATTCTGATCATCCAACAGCCTGCCGGTGGTGGATCAGCCGTTGCGCTTTATGAGATGGTGAGGAACCTTTCCGCTGCAAATTTCCTTTTTGAAATAGTTTTTTACCACAGGAATGAATGGAGTGAGAAATTCAGATCCGTACCCGACTGTAAACTCCATTATCCTTTTGAATACCGAAGTTTAGAAAAAAAGTCGACGCCGGTCTCCTCATCCGTTAAGCTGATAAACTGGTTACTGCTTGAATTTAGTTTCCTTAAAAATTATTTTACCATTGCGCAAACGGAAAAAAAAATTCTGATCGAACTTATTAAACAAATCGAGCCTGATTTGATTCATCATAACAATGGAATTCTCGAAAACAACTCCGCCATTCGCGCAGCGGCTGCTTTAAAACTTCCGCAGGTTTTACATAGCAGGGGTTTTCTTTCAAAGCGGTCGAGTTTCAGTGGCTATCTCACCAATTTTCGCTTATTGAGAAAGATCAATTTCAGGTTGTATATTTCGCAAAACACAAGATCAAAAAGCGACAAAAAATATTTCCTGTCTTCAAAGTCGGGGATGGTTTTAAACGATTTTGTAAGTCCTCAGTTTTTGCAGCCCGATGTTTCCTGCATTTCTGATCCTGCCGTTAAAACCAATCGGTTTATCATTTCAAATGTTGGCAGGATTACCGAATGGAAGGGGCAGCATGTTTTAATTGAAGCTATTAATTCAATTAGAGAACAGATTCCCGGCGCCCTTGTGTTTCTTATCGGATCTTATGCTGAAGGAATCGGTTCAAAAAGCTATTTCGATCGTTTAAAATCAATGGTAACGAGATATGGACTTGAGGATATGATTTTTTTTCTCGGGGAAAGAAGCGATATCAGGGAGCTGATGCAAATTTCGGATCTTATCGTTCATACCGCGGTAAAGCCCGAGCCGCAGGGACTTGTAGTTATTGAAGCGCTGCTTTGCAAAAAGGCAATAATTGCTGCCGATGCAGGAGGCGCATCAGAACTTATTGAAAAATATGGCGGAATGCTGGCAAAACCGAATGATGCAGTAATGCTTTCTTCCTTAATTTTGCAACAGTATCAATCAGGGAAGAAAAAAAACCAAAACGTTCTTCTGTATTCAAAGCTTAGGAGAGATTTTGATCCTGCTTTACAACGAGAAAAAATGTGTGCTATTTATAACAATATCCTTAGTAACAACTAATTCACTTTGCTATGTGTGGAATTATAGGCGAGTATTTTTATAAGCGTTCGACCTTCAATAAGCATTATGTAAAAGAATGCCTGAAAAGCCTTACCAAAAGTAGTCTCGAAGATCAGTGTCAGTGGAATAACGGTAAAAATTATCAGGTTGGCTTTAGTCGCCTTCCGATTCGGGATCTGACGGAAAAAGGAAAGCAGCCAATGTTTTCCGAGGATGGCAGATTTTCATTGTGTTTGAATGGCGAAGTGTACAACGTTGCTTCCCTGCAACAGCAGTTGAAGCCTTTCCGGCCATATTTCAAATCAATGAGTGATACCGAAGTGGTTTTATACAGCCTGATTCATTTAGGCGTAGAGGAATGTTTGAAGCAAATGGATGGAATTTTCGCATTTTCGTTTTACGACAACTCGCGTAATATTCTCATTCTAGCGAGAGACAGAGTTGGAACGATTCCTCTTTACGTTGGTTACGGAAGAACAGGAATTGTTTTTGGATCGCAATACGATCATGTAATCAACCACGAATTTATCAATGACAACGGATTTGATTCTAAAGGAATTTATCACTACCTGTATCTGGGATATATGCCGGAAAATGAAGGCGTAATTAAATCTGCCGGCACGCTTCCGCACGGCCACTATCTCCAGGTGAGCGACACCGGATATACGTTGAACTGCTATTACCGGTTTCCATTCAAAAAGCCGGAAGAAAAAAAGAAGGTGTTGCTCGAAGATTTATTACTCGAATCGGTAAAGAGTCAAATGGTAAGTTCAGTGCCGGTGGGTACCTTTTTGTCGGGCGGTGTTGACAGTAGACTGATCACGAGATTTGCTAACGATATAAAGCGGGTGAAGGCTTTTACGATCGGAGTCAATGAAGAAGGTTTGAACGAATCTTCCGCCGCCTTTGCTTTTACCGAAAAGATGAAGATCGATCATCATTGTCGGAATTTTTCCTGCGATGACTTCAAAACCTATGCTGATCTGCATGTAAAAGCTTTTTCAGAACCTTTTGCCGATTTCTCCTCGATCCCGATGTTGATGCTCGCAAAAACTGCAAGCAGAGATATTACCGTTGCGCTTACAGGTGACGGAGGAGACGAACTGTTCTGGGGATATAACAGGAATATCAAAGCATTGCGGTTGATGAATTACTATAATTCAGGAAGTTTTGAGCGGAAGATGAAATTGATAATTTCAAAACTTAAGGACAAAAATTCGGTTGAGTTTTTTCGCCACTGGAATGCCGGAGATTTTATTTCGTACTATTATTCTACCCTTGCGATTTCCGGAGCTACCAAATGGCTTCCTGAAATTATGGAGCATGTGCCTGAGCGGCCATTCTTTTATCCGGCAAACCTCGGAGAGGACAACGGTGAACGTCTTTCGGTTGAAGAAAACATGATGATGGTAAGAAAAATGGAAGTTGATATCCACTTGCAGAGAATGCTCCAAAAAGTTGATCGTACAACAAGGTATTTCAACATTGAGGTAAGAATTCCATTTCTTGGTAATGCCTTTTTGGATAATGCCGGATATTTTAGTCATACCGATTGTATCGACGGTGAAACAGGGAAAATGAATCTTAAGAAATTACTCTACCAGCTCACTGATGATGCATCGGTAATGGATACGAAACGCGGATTTACCATTCCTATTCATAAATGGTTGCAGGCAAAAATGCAGAAGGAAGTTGTTGAAACAGTAATGGACATGCCTTCGAAACTTGCCATCTATTTCAACAGAAGGAAATTGGGTAAAATGCTTCAGCATCACAATCAAACCAATTCTTCGTCCACTGCCTGGTTTGTCTGGGCGCTCTACGCACTCGTGAAGTGGAACGATGAGTACAATGTCTGGAACAAATAAAAGCATGCGCCTTTTATTAGTCGTTGAACAGTTTCCGGGAATTACGGAAACCTTCATTTCCTGTAAAGTGAAGAAGCTTTTGGAAAACGGAAATGAGGTGATCATCGTCTGTAACAAACAGCATCGGACGCTGTTTGGCGAACTCTTTCCTGCGGAGAATCAACCGCTGGTGAAGTCATTTTCATTTTTCCGCCAGGTTTCATTTCTTTTTAACCGGCGGTTTATAAAGCATGCTTTTTTCCTAAAAAACAGACGAGAGTTGAAATGCTTGCTGAATCTCGCTTTTATAGACCACTTTAAGGCGGATGTCGTACATTTCGAATTTTCAGCGATTGGGCTGAAATATGCGCCATTCCTTCATCTGCTGCGATCAAAATTGGTGATAAGTTGCAGAGGCACGGCTGAAAAAGTTAAACTGCCGGTTTCCGACGAAAGGCGACATCTCTTCAAACTACTGGTGGAAAGAGCGGAAAAAGTTCACTGTGTCTCCAACGATATGGCATCTACAATTGCACCGTTTGCGCAAACTGAAGGTAAGATTGAGGTAATTTATCCGGCCGTTGACGAAGATTATTTTTCAAACTCTTTGGATCAGGCTAACGGGCTTCTCGTCGTCCTGAGCGTTGGAAGATTGGTATTTGCGAAAGGCTATTCATTCGCATTGTATACAATGTCCATTTTAAAGCAGAGGAACATCAAATTCAAATGGATAATAATTGGTGAGGGAGAAAAAAAGGAAGAGTTGCAATTCAAAATAAACTGTTTCAACCTCCAGGACGAAGTGGTTTTGGCCGGGGCAAGATCAAAGAGTGAGATTTGGCGGCTGATGTCAAACTCGATGGTTTTCTATTTGCCAAGCGTTTATGAAGGCGTAGCAAATGTGGTACTGGAAGCAATGAGTATGAAACTTCCGGTAGTTGCAACGGATTGTGGAGGAATGCCGGAAATCATTGAAAATGGAAAAAACGGAATTATTTGTAACACTTTTGATTTCGAATCGCAGGCCGATGCTATTGTAGCACTTTCCGCTGATTCTGACCTGCGGAAGCGAATGGGTCTCACAGCAAGAAAGACAATCGAGGATCGTTATACACTCAATCATCAGGCTTTAAAATTCCAATCATTTTACAACGTTTTAAGTTTGTGAAACCTTCTCGTTCCCTGAGAATAGGAATCATCGTTCCTGCTTTCCCAACCTATTCTGAAACCTTCTTTGTCAGTCTCGTAAAGGGTTTGATTGAACGGCACCATGAGGTATTTATTTTTTGCAATTCTAAAAATGAGGACAAGCTCTTACTGGATGTGTTCAATATTGAAATTCGCGACAAACGCTTTCGGATAATAGAGTTAAGCAAAATCAACGTTGTTTTCAATGCGCTGAAATCAATTGTAAGATATCCATTCACAAGCTGCGTGATCATCAGGCGGCAAAAAAAATGGAGTGAAAGTCTGAATACGCTGTTTTTCAACAGCCACGCCTGCGACATCTATCATTTTGGATTTTCCGGTGTGGCGGTCCGTTATTCTTACCTGTTTGGAAATTTTACCGGCAAAAAAATGATCAGTTGCCTTGGAACGGCTGAAAACATCCTGCCACTTACAAGGCCCGACAGAATTGAAAACCTCCGATCGGTTTTAAAGAAAGCCGACAAAGTGCATTGCATTTCCTATGCGATTCAGCAGAAGGTATTGAATATCATTTCCGCTCCCACTTTTGTAAATCATCCCGGTATTGATATTCGGTTTTTTGCTCCCTCACCTCAAAAAAAAGATAATCGAAAAATCCGCATCCTTTCTGTTGGCAGACTGGTATTTCAAAAGGGATTCGCCATCGGTTTTCTTGCGATCAGTCAACTGGCTAAACGTTTCAAAAACTTTCAATGGACGATTGTGGGGGAAGGAAAAGAATTTGAGGAATTGTCATTCTACCGGCAAGCGCTCGGACTGCAGGAGCACGTCATTTTAGCGGGAAAAAAAGACCGCCTCGAATTGTATGAGTTATATGACGCCGCCCATATTTTCTTTTTGCCCAGTATTTCAGAAGGTTTGGCAAATGTAGTTTTGGAAGCCATGTCAATGGAATTGGCGCTCGTAACTTCTGATTGCGGTGGGATGAAAGAAGTGGTGCAGCATGGCATCAACGGACTACTTTCCAGGTCTTTTGATTTCAAGGAAATGGAAGAACTTTTGTTTTTATTGTGTGAGAATGAAGCCCTCCGTTTGGCCTTGGGAAAGGAAGCAAGAAAGTCTGTATCTGCAAACTTCAATGTCGAAAGATATGTTGAAGGATTCGAAAAAAACTACTTTGAAATGTTGCAAACCAGCTAACGGAAACCTTTTCGCTATATGCCTTTTTCATTTATAAAATATGTTCGCCCCCATTGGCAGTTTAATGTTGTTTGCGAAGGGAAAGGAATGCTGCCTTCCTGTATCGCTTCAACTGAATATTGTTCCGAATTGCCCATTGATTCTTTATTTGAAACAATCGCGGCTCGTCAGGCTGATCTCGGTTACCGGCTTTGCAGCACAGGATATTTGCTGGAATCAAAACAAGAAGAAATTCAAAAACATCTTCGTCTTCCGGTGCCAACCATCAAAGATGAATATCGCTTCATAAGAAAATATTGGGGAGCTTACTGGGCAATATTCGTTTTGCTGAGAAGGTTGCTCTCGTTCTGCAATCCAATCGATGAACTGCAAGGATTTTATGGAAGCAGAGATACAAAAAAGATCAATTTGTTTGAAGCGTATAATCCCTGGAAGCATTATGATGCATTCGAGTCGCCATTGATTTCTATAGATCCTTTCGTTTGCGTTGTCATCCCCACACTAAACCGCTATGGTTATCTGGCCGATGTTCTTAGAGATCTCGGGGCTCAGACTTACAAAAATTTTGAAGTGATTGTGGTCGATCAATCAGATGAATTTAAACCGGATTTCTATAATTGTTTCGATTTAAATATCCGCGTTGTCAGACAGGAAAATAAGGCACTGTGGACAGCCCGAAATAAGGCAGTTGAGCTGACCGATTCGGATTATCTTTTATTTTTCGATGATGATTCGAGAGTCGATCCTGACTGGATCTTTCATCATCTCAAATGCCTCGATTTTTTTGGAGTCGATGTGTCGGCCGGAGTTTCCTTTTCAATTGCAGGTGGAAAAATTTCCGGAAGCTATTCTTTTTTTCGTTGGGCCGATCAGTTCGACTCCGGAAATGCGATGGTGAAAAGAAGTCTTTTCGAAAAGACGGGTTTATTCGATCTCACCTTTGATAGTCAGAGAATGGGCGATGGTGAATTCGGATTCAGACTGCATCGGAGCGGCATCAGAAGTATCTCAAATCCGAAGGCAAAAAGGTTGCACCTTAAGGCCGGCGAAGGGGGTTTAAGGGATATTGGAAGTTGGGATGGTTTCAGGTTGAAAAAGTTGTTTGCTCCGAAGCCCGTGCCTTCTGTCATCTATTTGTACCGGAAATATCTGCCTTCCGAATTGTATAAAAACGCAATCTTTCTCGGGCTCGTTCTGTCGAATGTTCCCTATCGGTTTAAAGGTAATACCGTAATGATTTTTTTTAGTGTCCTGCTTTCTTTTTTCAAGGCGCCGCTTTTATTCATTCAATTGAGAGTGTCGAAAGCGAAGGCAGATAAGATGCAGCAGAGAATACCGTTTTTAAAAGAGAAGACTTTTGACAGCGTAACCCGATGATGAAAGATAAAGTCCTCGCGATTATTTCCGATTGTATTCATTCTGCTGATACGCATGGCCGATGCGGATCGAAAAATCACATTTTTGTGGCGCAGATGGAATCGATTGCATCGCACTTTAAAAAAACCATCATTTGTTGTCCTTTCATTGAAAATCGGGAGCATCAACTGACAACTTCTTATACAAATCCTTCCATAGAATTTATTAAACTTAGAAATG
>JAFAEW010000054.1 GCA_023423835.1 Bacteroidota bacterium
GAAGTTTCATTGCCTCAAACGATTTTAGAATTTTTAAAAACCGGAACTGGCTCGTTATTTCTCCCAATGAATGCCTTGAGGCATCAAATATTTTGATCACTGCAACGGACAAGAAAGTCAATTTCCGCGAGGGAAAATTATCCTTCAGAACATCGGCACTGACCGGATTTTCTCTAAGCGATTCAAAAGATGTTGCCTGGCTCGACGCTTCAAAAGTTGAATTTCCGCTCATTTTAAGGCGGTGGAAGACGGGCGATTACTTTTATCCCCTTGGGTTGAAGAAGAAAAAAAAGCTGAGTCGCTTTTTCATCGATCAGAAATTATCGCTAACCGAAAAGGAGAAAGTCTGGGTATTGGAAAGCAATAAAAAGATCATCTGGATCATTGGTTACAGAATCGATGAAAGGTTTAAGATTACCGGAAACAGCAAAGCCGGTTTGAGGATCGATTTTATTAAAACCTGAGTTATTCTCCCGATGTCAGCAACACTTGCCAGGCATCTTCAACCTTATTTTCGTTCAGCAATACGGAGGCGTAAATATGTAGTTCCTTTTCCATTTCTGCCGGATCTCCGGAATAATAGGTGATGATATTTTTTAACCGCTCGTTTTCGTAATTTGGTTCGATCTGCGGAAGTTCATGCACGTTTGCCAATTGTCCTAAATGATTGCCGGTTAAGGTTTTGCTGTTTCTGATGTTTTCAGGAAGCGCATCCAATCCAATTCCCAGTTTTACGTTCGGCTTCGGAACCTTGAAAAGATTCGTTTCATTCACACTGCAATACCAGTCGCCACCTAACCTTGCAATGTGGTGCAGCTTTTTCTGGTCAATCGTTTTTTTATCTTCTGAAAGAATATCGTCCTCGATATGCATGCAGACTACCTCTGCAATAATGAGATTGCCTGCGCCGCCTTCGGTTCCCAATGGCTTGATTTCTTTGACGATACATTCCAGTTTAACCTTCGCTTCCTTAACCATCGGCGGCCTTACGAAGGTGGCGGGAATGGCGGTGAATCCGGCCTTCTGAAATTCATTCACTTCTTTCGGAAATTCACAGCTGGAGAGGCTGACTTGCTGCACCATATCAAAATCACAAATATTCAACACTACTTCCGCCACTTCATACACATTTTCCAACGTGTGTTTGATGGTGTTATTTCTAACCCTTCTGGCGGGAGAAAAAATAACGATTGGCGGATTGGATGAAAACATATTGAAGAAACTGAACGGGCTGAGGTTTATATTTCCATCCCTGTCAACGGTGGTTGCGAAGGCGATCGGACGGGGAGCGATAGCGTGCTGCAACCAGTTTTGTTTTTCAACCGGCCTGAGCGTTCGTAGATCGAGAAACATACTTAAGAATTTGAATCAGGTTTTCAGGAAGGATTTTTTTTCAGGGCGAGGAGAGAATGGTCATCTTCTTCCCTGATAATGGTGTTATGCAAAACGCCGAGGCCTTCGATCTCCATTTCAATCTGATCATTTTCCTGCAACCATTGTTCCTGATAATCCGGATTGTCTAATTTTCCCGTGCCATTGAGTTCGAGGAAGCAGCCCGTTCCTACAGTACCGCTGCCGATCACATCGCCCGGATGGAGATAAACCCCATAGCTGCATCTTTCAATGATTTCCGCAAACGTCCAGTCCATATCCCTGAGATTGCCTTCGCTAACAGTCACTCCATTCACCTTGCAGGTCATTTTGAGATCCCACGATTTTCCAATATGGTTTTCTTTCGGTTTGATTTCAAATTTTTCGAGTTCATCCAGTGTTACCAGCATTGGTCCGATAGCGGTTGCAAAGTCCTTACCTTTTGCGGGCCCGAGGTTCAGTTTCATTTCTTCCATCTGCAAGGTTCTGGCACTGAGATCGTTCATAATCATTAATCCTGCAATATAGTTGTCCGCATCCGCGGCTTTGATATTCCTGCCGGCTTTTGAAATCACTACTGCAGCCTCTAGTTCGAAGTCCAGCTTTTCAAAATGGTCGGGCATGCAAAAAACTTCGCCCGGTCCCTGTACACTGTGGTGATTGGTAAAATAAAAAACCGGATATTGATCAAACTCGGGAATCATTTCCACCCGGCGATTTCGCCTTGCGGCCGCCACGTGTTGCCTGAAGGCATAAGCGTCCCGGCAACTCGTGGGAAAGGGAACCGGAGCCAGTAGATGCAAATTTTCGACCGGACGTCCTTTTTCCTGTGCAATCTTTCCTTCTGCGATAGACTTATTCAGTGAAACCAGCAGGTCGTAATAATCTTCCCAGTAATTCAATAACATACTCATCGATGATGGCAGTTCGTGGTGCAAACTGTCGGTGTCATAAGCCACGCCGTTTACGAGTAAGGCTGATTGATCATGTTCATTTTTCAGGTAAGATATCAACTTCATAAAGCAAGATTTTTTGAAAGGTGGTAAAAATAGCAGGAAATTTTTAAGTTAAGCGGTCAATTGTGAAACTTATTCTCCTTCTGACAGGTCCTCATCCTTATAGCCCGGGCTTTTTTTCTTTCTTTTATGAGGAGGTGCACTATCCATTTTTACCAGTTTCGGATAAAATTTTCCCGTTACATCGATTAGTTGCTTTTGCTGCTGCATCACCATTTCAATGTCCTTATAGGCAAACGGAGCTTCATCGAGGCCACCGCCGATCAGTCTTACGCCATGTTTTTCCAAAGTGTCTTTCATTTGATTTTTTGTGATCATGCTTAACGCTTTCGTTCTGCTCATGGCACGTCCGGCACCGTGGGAGGCAGAATGCAAACTCGCGGGCTGCCCCTTGCCTTTTACGATGTAGCCCGGCGCCGTCATACTGCCGGGTATGATTCCCAACACATCTTGTCCCGCAGGCGTTGCACCTTTACGATGAACGATAACTTCTCTGCCGTCGAGTTTTTCTTTCCACGCAAAATTGTGGTGATTTTCGATCCTTCGCAAAGGCGACGATTGCAAGGCTTTACTGATCTTATCATGAATTACTTCATGACAGGCACTTGCGTAATCGCCGGCAAGATTCATGGCTTTCCAATATTCAATTCCTTCTTCCTCATCCAGATCAAACCATGCAAGATGCTGCGCTTCTTTGGGGAGGCGCTTTTTTTGCATTGCGATTTTGGTGAAATGATTGGCAATATTTGCACCGAGGGCACGAGATCCGGAATGGGTGAGAAAGCCACAATAAATGCCAGGTTTAAGCTGCATAACCGGATCTTCTTCCTGTATTTCTACGATGCCGAATTCGGCAAAATGATTTCCGCTGCCGGAGGTTCCCAATTGTAGACGGGCTTTGTGCTTTAAGGCGGCTAAAAATGCAATGTCTTCAAATTCTTCACGGTATAAAACCGGATGATCTGCGGGATTTTCGAGTTGTTCTCCGGCTCCGAACCTGGTAGAACTGTTGAGGATTTTGAGATAATGATCTTCATCTTTCAGCAGGTCTGAAGGTGGAATGTCAAAAATACTAAGGCTCATGCGACACCCGATATCTACTCCCACGCCATAAGGAATGACGGAATTTTCGGTTGCCAACACACCTCCAATAGGAAGGCCATAACCTGCATGAGCGTCGGGCATCAAAGCACCGGCGAGTGCAACCGGAAGTTTCGCGGCCGTTTCCATTTGCGATAAGGCGCCATCCTCAATGAAAGCGGATCCGAAAATATTAAATGGAATTCCGGAAACAGCAAGTGCAATTTCACCCGGATTTTCCCTCTTTTTCGGCTGCAGGGCGGTGGCAATATTTCCCAGTTCGGGATGGTTTTCATAAGCGGTTGGAGTAGTCAAAACCTCCTGAAGTATTTTTAATGCCTCTTCGGGACGATAATGTTTGTAATGCCGCTGCATCACATTTATGGCAACACTTATTACCGGGCCTTCCGGAAAACCTATCTTTCTGAGATCTTTCCCTCGTAATTGCAATTTCGGCATTTTCGAAAATTATCGGTTCGTTAATTATTGCGAATTGTGTACCTGAAAATATTTATTCAACAAATTTACTGAAAGTAGAACCTGATAAGAACCGGCATTGGTTGAAGTTGAATAAACCGGAACGCTTCAGGTGCAGGATAAATTCGTTTGTCTTTTGTCTTAACGGGAAGGACGCAGGTTTGTGAAGAAATGCAATCACCGGTGCAGTTCGGTTAATGCCTCTTTTCCCTACCAACTGCTTCCGCCGCCACCCCCGAAACCACCGCCACTGAAACCGCCACCTCCGCTGAAACTTCCACCGGATGAAGAAGGCGGAGCGCTGTAAAAATTACTGCTCATGGAATTAAGCGACCGGTCTAAACTACTCATGAAGGCGTAGGTTGAAAAGGAATTTCCGGGATAATAGCCATGGTACCAACCAGGAGGTGGTATATCGAGGCCTTTCAACTTATCTTTCCATTTGTCGGCTACATTGAAAACGATGGCAAAAGGCAGTACCTTATCAAAATAATTGGGATCCTGCTTTAGAAAAGTAGCGAGCCGGTCCTTTTCTACCGTTTGGATGAATTCTTTAAAT
>JAFAEW010000099.1 GCA_023423835.1 Bacteroidota bacterium
GACTTGTACAAGGTTTATTATTTACAGCGATAACAACTGCAATTTTTGTCAATTCCCGATCTCAGAAAAGGCAGGTGAATGAGCCGGAAACCGCTTCAGGAAAGAAATTCGAATAATCGTTGCGGAGACGGGCAGCCGGAAGAGATGCTGAGTGTGTTTTTTTCGAACGCAGAATTTTTGCTGCCTTCGACCGGTAAAAACTCTCAGCTCCTAATAAAAATGTATTCAATAAAAAATTGTTACCGCTGAAGTTGCGGATCAATGGGAGAATTTTCTTTAATTTATAAAAATTTCACCTTCACAGTTTTGTTGATCGAATTGCTGTTGGCAATAACGACAATAAAGCCAGGGAAATTTAATCCTTTTAACTTCGATTGAAGCGGCTGATTTTGTGCACCAGCATTTTTCCCGGGAAAATGATCGTTCCTTTTGATAATTAAGTTTGTATGAGAAATCAATGCTTTGTTTTTACGCTGGCCGCCCTACTCGCCCTGCTGGCTTTACCGCAAACAACAGTTCTAGCACAGCAGAAAGAGATTTTCAGAGATGAACGTCTTCCCATGGAAACGAGAATTAACGACCTGCTCAGCCAACTCACGCTGGCAGAAAAAGTCTCCCTTCTCGGCAATGAAAACAAGGCGATTCCCGGCCTGCAAATTCCTGCTTATAATTGGTGGAATGAAGCGCTGCATGGTGTGGCAAGGGCCGGACTGGCCACGGTTTTTCCTCAGGCGATCGGACTGGCCGCCAGTTTCAATGATTCTTTGATACGCGAAGTGGCCGGTGCAATCTCTACGGAAGCAAGGGCTAAGTACAATATTTTCACGGCCAATAACCGGCACATTCAGTATGGAGGGTTGACGTTTTGGTCGCCCAATATCAATATTTTCCGCGATCCGAGATGGGGACGCGGACAGGAAACCTATGGTGAGGATCCGTATTTAACCGCTAAAATGGGACTCGCTTTTGTGCAGGGCATGCAGGGAAATGATGCAAAATATTTGAAAACCGCCGCCTGTGCCAAACACTATGCCGTACACAGCGGGCCGGAAAACGGGCGCCACGCTTTCAATTCGATCGTGGATGAAAAAGACCTGCGGGAGACCTACCTCTTTGCTTTCAAAAAACTGGTTGATGGCGGAGTTGAATCCGTAATGTGCGCCTACAACAGAACGAATGGCGAGCCCTGCTGCACCAGCAACACCCTTTTGACGAATATCCTTTTACAGGAATGGAGATTTAAAGGACATGTGGTCACTGATTGCGGTGCGTTATACGATATTATCACCGGCCATAAATTATCGGATGATCCTGCCGCGGTGGCGGCGATGGCCATCAGGGCCGGTGTAAATCTCGATTGCGCCAACCTCCTGCAAAAGAATGTCGAAGACGCCATTCAACGAAAACTTCTCACTGAAAAAGAAGTGGATGCTTCCCTGGCGAAGCTTCTGCGTACGCAATTTAAATTAGGATTTTATGATGATCCGGAATCAAACCCGTTCTCAAAACTCGGCGAGGCGGATGTGCACAATGCAAAAAATATAGCGCTGGCAAAAACCGTAGCGGAACAAAGCATGGTCTTGCTTAAGAATGACAACCGTTTATTGCCCTTGAAGAAGGAAGCTTATGGATCAATTATGGTTTTAGGATCGAATGCGGGTGCAATGGATCCAATGGTTGGAAATTACCATGGCATGTCGGGCAATATCGTCACCTTTGCCGAGGGCATCACGGCTGCTGCCGGTCCGGGCATCGCCGTGCAGTATGATCTGGGCAGCAATTTTACCGACACCACGCGTTTTGGCGGCGTATGGGCCGCGGGCAACAGCGATATCACCATTGCTGTAATCGGACTTACTCCCGTGTATGAAGGCGAGGAAGGCGATGCTTTTCTCGCTGCCAATGGCGGCGACCGGCTTACACTTGATCTCCCCGCTGCACATATTGCTCTTTTGAAGAAATTAAAGCAGAATAAGAAGCCGCTGATAGCGGTAGTTACTGCCGGCAGCAACGTAAACATTTCCGCCATCGAACCCTATGCGGATGCGATCATCCTGGCGTGGTATCCCGGCGAGCAGGGAGGCAATGCACTCGGAGATATTCTTTTCGGAACCGTGTCGCCTTCGGGTCGTTTGCCGGTTACCTTTTACAATTCACTCACCGATCTGCCCGACTATACGAGCTACGGGATGAAAGGCCGCACCTACCGGTATTTTGAAGGGGATGTTCAGTTTCCTTTTGGGTACGGTCTGTCCTACACAACGTTTGCCTATGACTGGCACTATAAACCCAAGGCGATCCGGTCTGCAAAGGATTCCATTACTTTTTCTGTGGTCGTCACAAATACCGGGTCGATGGATGGTGATGAAGTAGCACAGGTTTACATCCGTTATCCCGCTGTTGAACGCATGCCGTTAAAGGAATTAAAAGCATTCAAAAGAGTTTCAATTCCCAAAGGTGAAACACAGAAGATCCGTTTTTCCATCCCGGCGAGCGAACTCATGAAATGGGATCTGAAGGCTAAAAAATGGCTGCTTTATCCCGGTAATTATCAGGTGTTGATCGGCAGCAGTTCCAGCGACATCCGGCTGCAGGCGGAGGTTAAAGTGAAGTGAGGGGGAAAATCATTTATGCATTTCCGGCATCTTCACTCCTAACTTATAAAACCCGACATATTCTTGCGCGATAGGTAGGAATACCCAAGCCTTGTCAGGTGCAGAAGTGCAGGTATTTTAACTCTTGAATCTTCGTTGAATGCCATTGAATAATAAAAGTTTCTTCGAAAACAGGTTTGATAATTAGGGAAGCATTTTACCCGGATCAAAGATTATAATTTATTTTGAAAAAAAGACATTTACAACGTAAACGATACCTCACCAACATCACCCTTCTTTCCTACGATTCAAATGGCATAATGTTTTGCGGTTAACTTAAAAGCCTCCCAAGTTTTCCAACTTACACCCCTAAAAAAACCGACCAATCACTCAATCCTAATGTGATACTTCATCATTTTCTTTCCGTACAATCGGTTCGTCTTTCTCCCTCTCGCCCCCAATTCAAATCCATTCAAACTTTTTAACGTATTTTCAATGAAAGAAAAAAGAAAGGATATGACAAAAAGAGAAGCGGGATTTTCTTATACGGTTTTTGAAACTTCGGATGACCTTAGTGAAAAGGATGCGGAACTGGTGTCAAGGGCGAGGGAATTTACGAAAACGGCTTATGCGCCTTATTCAAAGTTCAGGGTGGCGGCGGCGGCGCGGATGGAAAACGGAAAGATCGTCTGCGGTACAAACCAGGAAAATGCGAGCTTTCCCGTGGGAATTTGTGCGGAAAGGGTATTGCTCAGCACCATTTCTTCCATTTATCCTGACGAACAAATTGAGACGATTGCGGTGACCTATGAACCCGAAAATGGAATTAGCGATCAGCCCGCCTCTCCCTGTGGCCTTTGCCGTCAAACTTTATTGGAATACGAACAAAGGCAGGAAAAACCCATCCGGATCCTGCTGGCCGGAATGGAAGGAGAAATCTACTTGCTCGATACAGTTTCGCATTTATTGCCACTCGGATTCGGGAAGGAAAACCTGAAATGAACAAAAAAAAACAGCAACGTTTTTTTGTTGCTGCTTTTCCTTTTTCGAAATGAATTTTTAGCGGTTCAATTTCTTCTTCAGATTTTCATCCAATACATCCAAAAATTCCTGAGTATAGAGATAGTCTTTACCGTGTTCTACATTTTTCTTGATGGTGATGGCAAGATCCTTTGTCATCTTCCCGCTTTCAACCGTTTCAATACAAACTTCTTCCAGCGCTTTTCCAAAATGAATCAGATCGGCATTGTTATCAAGCTTTCCCCTAAATTCCAAACCTCTCGTCCAGGCAAAAATGGATGCGATCGGATTGGTGGAGGTGGGATTTCCTTTCTGGTGTTCACGGTAATGACGCGTTACTGTTCCATGCGCCGCTTCTGCTTCCATTGTTTTTCCATCGGGCGTAACGAGCGTTGATGTCATCAATCCGAGGCTTCCAAAACCCTGGGCTACCGTATCGCTTTGCACATCGCCATCGTAGTTTTTACAAGCCCACACAAAATTGCCATGCCATTTCAATGCACTCGCCACCATATCGTCGATCAAACGGTGTTCATAAGTGATTCCCAACGCATCCATTTTTGGTTTATATTCATTCAGATAAACCTCTTCGAATATATCCTTAAATCTGCCGTCGTACTTTTTGAGAATGGTATTTTTGGTAGAAAGATAAAGCGGCCATTCCTTCATGATCGCCTGGTTGAAACAGGCATGCGCAAAGCCGCGAATACTCTCGTCTGTATTATACATCGCGAGTGCAATGCCATCGCCTCTGAAGTTGTACACTTCATATTCCTGAACCGTTCCGTCTTCACCTTCAAATTTGATGGTTAATTTTCCTTTCCCTTTGGTAAGGAAATCGGTTGCACGGTATTGATCTCCAAACGCATGACGGCCGATACAAATCGGGGCTGTCCAGTTGGGCACAGGCCGCGGAACATTTTTGCAAACGATTGGCTCACGGAAAACAGTTCCATCCAGAATATTACGGATGGTGCCATTGGGACTTTTCCACATTTGTTTTAGGTTAAATTCCTTCACCCTCGCTTCATCCGGTGTAATGGTAGCGCATTTGATGCCCACGCCATATTGTTTTATCGCGTTCGCCGCATCAATGGTAACCTGGTCATTGGTGGCATCGCGGTTTTCGATTCCCAGATCAAAATACTTTATATCCACATCAATATAAGGTAGAATGAGCTTGTCTTTAATAAACTTCCAGATAATCCTTGTCATTTCATCCCCATCCAGTTCAACTACCGGATTTGCAACTTTGATTTTTTCCGCCATATTTGAATTAATATTTATCAGATAAAAGTAACAAAAGTAAATATTTGAACAGGGAGAAAAAAGATTTAGAAGGGTAAATTATCTTTTCACGGATAATACTGTCCCCGAAAACAAAAGTTTTACTGAAATCATCGATAGAGCGATTATGCGTTTCGGGAAAGCAGCCTGATTCCAAAGTTGCCAAGATCAATCCTCATCGTATCAGCACGGTGGTGCCCTTCTTAAACACCCGGGTTCCGGATTCATCTGTGAATTCAAGCATCCAGACATAGGTTCCGGCCGGCTGTTGATTTCCATTTACGGTTCCATCCCATTTTTTCGTCCAGTCGGTGGTTTGAAAAACCGGCTGTCCCCAACGGTTAAAAACCCTGAATTGCAGTTGCGTGGCTTTATAGGCATTCAACGGATAAAGATAATCATTCAATCCGTCCTGGTTGGGTGTGAAAGCAGAGGGAACTGCGATGTAGCAGTTGTAAACAACCTTTATGAATGAACTGGCGGTATCAAAACAATTTTTATCGCTTTCCACAATCAATCTTACCGGGAACAACCGGTCGCGGTCCACCCGCGGGTATATCTGCGGAGCAGGATCCTGCAGGCTACTGGTGTTTCCATTTCCGAATTGCCAGTTCCAGGCAACAATTTTTCCAATACTTGAATCTTTGAAAACGGCAACATCATCGGGACAAAAAACCGGAGGTCCTGACATGACTGCCCGCAATGAATCGTGATCTAAATAAAAAGCGGTGCTAACGGTATCTGAGCAAAAACCATTTGTTACCGATAACTGCACGTTCTTATCCCCGTAAACGGAATAATACATCACAGGGTTTTGCTGGGAGGAAGTAAGAACGCTGTCAAAGGTCCAACTCCAGGAAGTGATGGAAGTTCCGCCATTATTAAAATATTTCACGGTATCGGTTCTGCATCCCTGAAGGATTTCGAAAGAAAAATCTGCTGATACGGTGTCTTTTACATAAAAGCCGATGGTGGCGGGAAGCGTTTCTTCTCCGCATTCATCAATGATGGTATTGCCATCAAATCCGGGCTTCAGACTTATAATGTAATCTCCTTCGTGCACGACCGGCTGGGTAAAATGTACCCGCACGATTGTACTTAATCCGTTGTTGCAGATTCCTTCGGCCGATTGAATGCCGAGTGGAAAAGGCCCGGAAACCGAAAAGTCGCTTCCATCATTTGCAATGCTGCTGCAGTTAATATTTTTCTTGAAAACCAGATCAACATATTGTGGAGCGCAACTCAATGGAGCGATGCTGTCTAATGGAGTCGGCTGCTTGGGAAGTACCTCGGCTGTAACCTGGAAATTTTCAGGAATCTGCTTATCGCAGTTATCCATAATTGTATTTTGATCGGTTCCGGTTTTTACGGTAACCTGATAACTACCGGCGGGAATCGGCGCGTCAAACCGGAGGATCACCGAGTCCATATCAAAACCCGAACTGCAGCCGATGCCGGTCGCGGACACAATCTTTTGCGAAATTCCGGGAATGAAAAAATCACTTCCATCCGATGCAAGGCTGCTGCACTTCATTCTTTTACTAAGCTTCACGGTAATCTCCATTGCATCACAGGAAGGCTGAGCAGACAAAACAAAAGGATCTACCGGATCGGTAATGCTTGCCGTTCCGCCGCCGAAAGACAACTTATATCCCTGGCGGGTGTCGGTATAATGGCTCACCATCAGAAGGTAGGTATGTCCTTTAAATATCTGCGGCATTCTGCTGATGGTGGTTACCGGAGGCACCTGCAATGGATCAGAAGCGCATTCTACCATATTAAGCCCGGCCGGTCCGGCTCCGGTAGGTGCATAGGTTCCTGCCCAATTTGCCACAACAAAAAGGGAAGGATCAGTATAAACATCACCGGGTGCATTGTTTGTAATATCAAAGATCTGCCAGTCATAGTCGTCGTCCCCATCGATCGGATTTATCATAAAGCCCAAAGTTCCGGTTTCATAGCAGGTAAAGCGGTACCAATAGGGATTCTTATCGTTGTATTGAGCATTGGCACAACCGGGAACAGGAATCGTGTTGTTAACACAATACGGCACCTCCTGCTGCAAAAATGTATCCAGCCCGCAAACCGGAAAAGCCGTAAACGGTGTTTGTCCCAGCGTGGTGCACTGCGCCTTTAACTCACCGGGAAATGGAAGCGAAAAGAAGAAAAACAGTATGATTACAAAGGCAGAAAGCTGTTTCATTATAATATAACGGCGATAAAGATATTATTTGCTGAAGGAAGGAGAAAAAATATTTGAGGAATGAAATTTCCAGGAGAAAAGAAACTGCGATTACCGGCTATCCTGCTATAAAATCTCCGATGCTTAATCGATCCTGCTATTTGGCATTTAGACTTATCTTGCCGCATGTTTTCCATAGACGAAATCTCTCTTTTTCAGTTCAGGAATTACCTGACGGCAAGGTTTTCATTTCCCCGGAAAATCACCGGCATCTATGGAAAGAATGGAACCGGCAAGACCAACCTGCTCGATGCTGTTTATTATCTCTGCTTCACCAAAAGTTATTTTCACAAGCCGGACAGTTTATCGGTGACGGAAAACAAAAAAGGATTCCGGATCGAAGGTTTATTCGAAAAAGAAGGAAAGCCGGAAAAACTCGTTTGTATTTTAAGGGAAAACAACCGCAAAGAATTTTTCCGCAACGATGAGGGCTACAAAAAATTTTCAGAACACATCGGAAGATTTCCGGCAGTGATGATCGCGCCCGATGACATCACCCTGATTACGGGCGGAAGTGAAGAACGAAGGAGCTTTTTGGATACCATTTTATCGCAGCTTCATGCCGAATACCTGCAGCAACTGATCGCCTATAAAAAAATCCTGGAACAAAGAAACAGCTTCCTGAAAACGGCGTCGGAAAAACCGTATTTCGATGAAACCTTGTTGTCTATCATCGATCAGCAACTGATAGAACATGGAAGGATTATCCATGGATTCAGACAGCAATTTCTAAAGCAATTTTTGCCACAGGTTGAGGAGGAATATTACCAGTTGGGAGGAAGAAATGATGCCATTGGCTTGGAGTACGAATCCGGGTTAAACGGGTCTGATTTTGAAACGCTGATTAAAGAAAACCGGCAGCGTGATCTTTATTTGCAACGCACCTCAGCCGGTGTGCACAAAGATGAGATTGCAATTCTAATGAAAGGCTTACCCTTCAAACAAATTGCCTCACAGGGCCAGAGAAAGACGTTGCTGTTTGCCATCAAGCTCGCCGAATTTTCGGTATTGAAAGACAACAAAGGCTTCTCTCCCATTTTGTTGCTTGACGATGTTTTTGAAAAACTCGATGCACAAAGAATGCAGCAATTGCTGAAAAGGGTTTGTGAAGATGAAGATGCGCAGGTGTTGATTACGGATACCCATAGAGACCGGTTAGATGAAGCGCTTTCGGCTTTGCATGCAGACTACGGTTTGATCGAACTCACCGGCGGGTAAAATCATCCTGCTTCTAATCTCCATCCACTCGTACCCGTCGCAACTCGAGTAAGTTTAAAGCATTCGGAGTTAAACCACGGACATTTGTTTGCAGAAAGTGAATCACCTCATCGTAATAGAGCGGAACCACGGGCGCATCGTCGATCACCATCTGATCCATCTGCCGGTAAAGTTTGTATCTCACGGAATCATCGGTTTCCTGTAAAGCGGTTTCATACAGCCGGTCAAATGCCGGGTTTTTGTAGCCGGTATAATTTGGCGGCGCCGGATTTTTGCTGTAAAACATCGCCATATAATTTTCCGCATCGGGATAGTCGGCAATCCAGCTTCCGCGGAAAAATAAGGATTGGCGCTTCGCCGTTTGTTCGAGTAACAGGCTTTTCTGTACCACCTCCACCTGCACCTTCAGTCCAACATCCTGGAGTTGCCTGGCGGCAAAACTGGCCACATCTTCATATACGGGGATGGTTAACAATTTGATGACAGCGGTATTACTGCCAATCCCGGCCTTTTTCAGCAGCTTTCTCGCACTGTCGGGCTGGTAGTGATAACCTCTCACGAGTTCCGCATTTTTCGAGGGCAATCCTTCCGGAACAATGCCTCCCACCGCAGGAATGCCGATGGAATTTCGCATGTACATCACCAACTGGTCGCGGTTAATCGCAAAGTTGATGGCCTGTCTTACAGCCTTAAACCGCAAGGGCGAAGTTTGAAGTGCCTGATTTTTCTCATCCACCAGAATTCCAAAATATTCGGTATTCAGATAAGGATGCTTTTGAAGAACGAGCCTCCCCTCCCACTCCTTTCTGAGGCGGCCGTTTTTGGTTAAGACTTCATCCTTAAAACTGGGATCAATATCGTTTACAAAACTCAATCTTCCCTGTCTGAATTCTAAAAATTCCGTTGCCTTATTATCAAGAAAACTGATCTTGATAGCATCGAGATAGGGAAGCGCGTTTCCCATCTCATCTTTTTCCCAATAGCGCGGATTTTTCAGTAAAACCAATGCCTGATCTTCAGCCCAATAGCTGAACTGAAAAGGGCCGGTTCCAACGGGATGATTTCTGAAATCCTTTCCGAATTTTTCTATTGCTTCCCTGGGAAGGATGCTGCAATATTGCATGGTGAGAATGCCTAAAATCGGGTGGAACGGACGAATCAGCTTCAATTGAAAGCTGCTGTCATCAATCGCGGTGAATCCGTTGTCGGGATCCACGCGGTTGTTGAATATCCATGCGCCGCTGCTTGCGGTTGCCGGGTCCATAATCCGCCGGAGACTGTAAACTACATCGGCTGCGGTCATTCTTCGTCCCCGGCCGTTGGGAAACACTTCGCTGTCATGAAAATAAACATCCGTGCGTAAGTGGAAGGTGTAGGTTTTCCGGTCATCACTAACATCCCAGGTTTTCGCGAGGGAGGGAATGATATTTAAATTACTGTCCGTTTCTACCAGCGTGTTAAACAATTGATGAATGGGCCACATCACCGATTGATTCTTGGCAAAGGCCGGATCGAGCGAAGCAATTCCCGTTGTTTCATTGTAATAAAACACGTTTTTCCCCTCATTCTTCTTTGTTGAGCAGCCGGAAAAAAATACAAGAACCGCTACACATGCCGTATAAAAAATCTTCAACGATATATTGTTTTTGCTTTTCTGGTAGTTTAAAGGCCGGCAATCCGGTTATTTATCGGGATTGACCGCTCACCTTTAAAAAATTGCTTCTTTTAAGGGCCTAATATCCTATTTTTATCGCATGAATAAGATCGTTCTGGCAGTATATTTTTTAGGAGTTTCCGTTTTGGCGTTTTCCCAGCCGGCAGAGAAACCGGCATTTACCCATGCCGACACCTTAAGAGGAAGTAATACCCCTGAACGTACCTGGTGGAACGTGCTGCACTATGCCATCTCCGTTAAACCGGATTTCGAGACCAAATCCATTAAGGGAAAAACAACGATCGGATTCAGGGTGGAAAACAAAAACCATCCCTCCTCGATGCAGATCGACCTGCAGCAGCCACTCGAAATCGATAGTATCCTTTTCAACGGGAAGCAATCGCTGAAATATAAACGCGAAGGAAATGTGTTTCATGTAACCGTTCCCAAAAAGATTGCTGAAGCAGAAAATATTATTACCGTTTATTATCACGGAAAACCAAGGCAGGCGATTCGTCCGCCATGGGATGGAGGCTGGATCTGGACAAAAGATTCGCTTGGCCGGCCCTGGATGTCGGTCGCCTGTGAAGGTCTTGGAGCAAGTGTTTGGTATCCCTGTAAAGACATTTTGAGCGATGAGCCCGACCGGGGCGCTACGCTTACTATAATTGTTCCGGACACACTCGTGGCGGTTGGCAACGGAAGATTGAAGGAAATGAATTCGAAAGCCGGTTTATCAACCTATGTGTGGGAAGTAACGAGTCCGATCAATAATTATAACATCATTCCTTACATCGGAAAATATGTTGGGTGGAATGACACCATCATGGGTGAAAAAGGAAAGCTGGACCTGGCTTTCTGGGCATTGGACTATGATTTGAAGAAAGCCGAACAACAATTTCAACAGGCAAAATCAGTGATCCATTGTATGGAATACTGGATGGGTCCTTATCCTTTCTATGAAGATGGATACAAGCTGATTGAAGCGCCTCATTTGGGAATGGAGCACCAAAGCGCCGTTGCCTATGGAAACAAATTCAGAAACGGATACCTCGGCCGCGATCTTTCCGGCTCGGGCTGGGGACTGAAATGGGATTTCATCATAGAACACGAAAGTGCACACGAATGGTTTGGCAACAGCATTACGGCAAAAGATATTGCCGACATGTGGATACATGAAGGATTTACCAGCTACAGCGAAACCTTATATACCGAATGCCTGTTTGGTAAGGAAGCCGGAAATGAATACAATGTTGGGGTGAGAAAAGCCATTGAAAATAAAAATCCTGTTATCGGATATTATGGCGTTAATTATGAATCGCCTTCGACCGACATGTATTATAAGGGCAGCAATATGTTGCAAACCATCCGGCACGTGATAAATAATGATTCGCTCTGGAGAAGCATCTTAAGAGGATTGAGCGCAACCTTCTATCATCAGACGGTTACCACCAAACAGATTGAAGATTTTATAAATGAGAAATCCGGAATTAATTTCTCGAAAGTGTTTGACCAATATTTGCGTAACACTTCCATTCCCGAGTTTCAATATTATTATTCTCGCGACAAAATGAAGGTTTATTTCCGATGGGCAAATACAGTTGACGGGTTTAGTATGCCGCTGCATCTGCATCATGCAATTGAGAATGTTACTATTTATCCTGAAACCCAGTGGAAAGAAATACAACTCGAAAATAACAACGGAGGTTTTATTGATTCTGCTTTTTTATTGAAGAACTATTACATCAAAGTAAAACAAACAGCGGCACCGTCTGAAAACAAAGAGTAATATGGCGGGAATTCGCAAGCAGGCAATTATTTCGAGTATTCTCGTTTACATGGGTACCCTGATAGGTGCTGTTAATACGTATTTCTTCGTAAAGAACGGATCCTTCACCGAAATTCAATACGGACTCACCCGCTTCTATTCGGATCTCGGACAGAACTTTTTTATTTTCGCGAGCCTGGGCGTAATTCCCGTTCTCTACAAATTCTTTCCCTATTTCGCAGATAATTTAGGTAAAAAAGAAAATGACCTCTTCGGGCGATCTCTGATGAAATCGCTGTTTGGATTTGCCGCGGTACTGATTGCGGCAGTTATCCTGGAGCCTTTATTTATCCGCAAGTTCAGCAACCGTTCACCCCTTGCATTGGACTATTACTTTTGGGTATTGCCTTATGCCCTGGGAATGTTGTTGTTTTCATTGCTCGAAGGCTATGCCTGGGCGTTACAAAAGACAATCGTTTCCAATTTTTTAAGGGAAACAGGCATGCGGATTTTTACGCTCATTTTCATTCTGCTGTATTATTTTGGATTGATCAGCTTCCATGTTTTCATGATCCTGTTTTCGATGCTCTACCTGCTGATCGGACTTTGCCTGCTGATCTATCTGGTTAAAACCGGCCAGCTTCATATAACCTTCAGGAAAAGCCGCGTAAGCCGGAAATATGGGAAGAAAATGCAGAGCATGCAGATATTGGTTTTCGGCGGAATAATAATTACAACACTTGGTCAGACAATCGATGGATTTATCATTGCCAGTTTATTAGGTCTCGGTCCAACAGGAATTTATACGCTTGCCTTGTATGCATCCAATCTCATTCAAATTCCGCAAAGAAGTATTCAATCAATTGCTACCGGCGTACTATCGCGAAAATGGAAGGACAAAGAACTGACGGATATTGCAAGAATTTATCAGCGATCGAGCATCAACCTGCTGATATTATCGCTTTTCTTATTCGGCAATATGTGGTTGAATATCAGAGACGGCCTCGATGTGCTGAATATCCAGGATCAATATGCAGCGGGCATCCCATTGGTTTTAATATTTGGAATTATCAGGATAATCGATGGCGGCACCGGTGTGAATTCGCAGATCATCGGAACTTCAACCTTCTGGAGATTCGAATTTTTGAGCGGTGTGATCATGCTGGCACTGCGGATTCCGCTGAGCTACATTTTTATCAAGGAGTTTGGGATTGTGGGAAGCGCCTACAGCGACCTCATTTCCCTCGGAATCTATAACTATATCCGCTTTGAATTTTTAAGACGGAAGTTTAAAATGCAACCCTTTACTAAAGAAACAGTTTTCTCGCTGATCCTTGCTTTTGCCGCATTTTTCATTGCCTATTTTGCCGGCGGAAACCTGGGAGGATGGACAGCCATCATCCTTCGCTCGGTTTTGTTTTCGGGCATTATGATAGCCGGTGTTTTTGCCTTAAGACTTACACCCGATGCGTTTCAGTTACTGGAACTGGGCAGGAAAAAGTTGATGAGATGATCCTCTCTGATTTTTCACCCTCATTACTGTCAGGCTTTTTTTGGTTCAACAATCATTGCACCTGCTCATTCAGCATCTGCAGCACCGATAGGATTATTGAAGTAAAGCGGCACATTTATCAAGTCAATTATTCTTCCAAAAAGCGTTAGAATTATTTGCTTTTTGCACAGTTCATGTTGGCAGCTGGTGTTCTGTCGTCCGTCCTTGTAAACCATTGTCAGTGTTGGGTTTGAGTGTCATTGTCTGTTTGCTTTTTGGTCTGTCTGTGTCGGGTTGTGCGTAGCGTTTTTTATTTTTTTTGAAGGGTCGGGAAATTTTTTAAAAACAATTTTGTTCTGCGTTGGCTTTGCAAGCTCTTTGACAAAGCTTTGGTCTGTGCTCGGGATTGCGGGGCTTTGGCAATGTGCTTGCAAAATGCGTGGGCTTGTATTGTCTTTATATCTCCTCATTTTCAAAATACTGATTCAAATAGTCTTTCGTTAAATCTGTTTCTAAAAACTCCCTAGCTTTCTTGTCAGAAATTGGGATAATCTGTTTAATAATTTGGTTATCAATATTTGGTCTCTTTTCAATATCCTCTTTTGGTAAATTCAACGAAACAGATAGCAGTTTTCTTTCTGGATTATCTCTCAACGCATCTGAAATAACACCATTTATGTGTTCATCATAAAAGCTATATCCGATACTCACAATCATTTTGGATTCAAATATTCTTCTCCTGAATTCTGAAAAAAGGAACAAGTAAGGGTCTATGTATTGCATTTTATATTGCGTGCCAAAAATCCAATCAGGATTACTAGATTCACCATTTGAGTATGTTAATCTTTTTGTCTTTTCTTCTCTTTCCCAATCAACGGAACCGTGCAGTTTATAAAGAAAAACATCAATATTTTCTAATGGCTGTATAAATCGTCTGAAATTCCAATAGCCACTTTCTTCGGTATCAAAACCTCTTTCAACTTTTGCATTTGCTAAAGCTAATTCAATACATAAGTCGTAGTTCAATGAAAAAATGTGCAATGGAAAATTCATTTCGTTTTTAAAGGATAAGAACTTTTCAAAGTAGTCAATTCGCTGCCTTTTATCGTTGTCTATTTTTACCCATTCTGCCAATTTGCCTCTGATTTTTTTATCAAATGACTTTATTAGGTCAAATTCATCTTTAATAACTTCATCAAATTTCACTATCCAAGAACCGATAAAAGGATAGAGTGGATGTTCTTCCTTTTTAAGAAGTTCTTGAATGATGTTTAGTAGCACTTCTAAATTGAAATATGCCTCTTTACCTTGAATCTGATAAGAGTAATTATAACTGGCTTTTATAAGATGATAGAGTTGATAGTAGCTTTTCCAATCATCCTTGTTGACTATAAAATCTCGAACGTCTTTTTCCATTACGGAAAGTATCGGTATTCCTGCATCTGCACTTGCACCTGCACCGAGAATAAAAATTATATCATTGTCCCTTACTAGCATATTATAAAAACCAAGGTTTGTTATTATCTGTAATTACTTGTTCTAAATCAAAGTCATTGAAATTTTTATTGAAGTCTGAAATGAGCTTTGGATAAAACAGCGAAACAGGCAACGCCTTTGCGTTGAAACCTCTAAAATTTGCTCCTGAAAGATTCAATATTTCTTGTAAATGCTCAGAATGATTTACTTCATTTCCTCTTGGGTATAAAAATTCAATCAACAATGGGTGAGCATATCTTTTGTTTGCATTGGGAGAGTGAAAATTTAAACCTTCTGTCCATACTAAAAACTCGTGAAAACTTAATTCTGCAAAAGTGCTTTCATACGGAGCAAGACTATTTTGCAAAGTATTGAAACCTAAAAATTTTGAGGTGTCATTTATCCTAATCAATGTAA
>JAFAEW010000115.1 GCA_023423835.1 Bacteroidota bacterium
GTCCTTAAGTTGTTGCGCTTCTTTAACAATCACGACCTGCTTTTCCGAAAACATGGGATAGCGCATGCAGGCATTTACGATTGCTGACCAATCCGTATCCTTTCCGTATAAAACAGTCTGGTTGAAAGAAGCTTCCTGCTCTGTCAATATTTTCTTTTCAGCATATTCAACCACTTTATCGATAAAAAAAGATTCTTCACCTTCCAACCAATAAACCGGTTTAAATTGTTTTTGCTGCCATTCTGAAATGATCTTTTCCATCGACATATGCAAATATAAACGGGTAAAACCGATTGCGGGTTGTTCGTAGCCGGTTTTAGTTTAAGAAGGAATTTTTTAGGTAAACAGTCCAAAAGAATCGCGATTTAGACAATTTTTAGATAAATAGTTTGTCCTTCATTGCTGTTAAATTCTTTAATGCCCGATTGGCATGGTTTTGGAATTTGTCCGAAAACAGCAGGTAGGATGTTGGTTATTATTATACACAAAACATCCTGGCTAAAGCAAATCATAAGCTATTCACTTTTTAAAAATAACAACTTAAAAATTCTATGAGTTATACTAATTATCCCACTGCAGGAGACAATCCTGAACCATCAAAACCTTCCAGAGATAACCGGAAATTAATTTACGGAATTCTGATCGCTGCCCTCTTATGTACATGGGGATACATAATATATGATAAAAGCAAATCGTCTGAACAAATCGCTCATCTTCAAACCCAATATTCCGATGTTGATTCTGCAAGAAATATCGTTCAGCAGGAATATAATGAAGCACTTGCCAGAATGGATTCTCTCACCGGAAGCAATACCAATCTTCAAAAAGAGATTGAAGCAAGAAACGGCGATATCGAAAAATTGAAAGCAGATATCAAATCAGAACTTGCAAAGAAAAACGGCGACCTTTCCAAAGCGAGAAATATGATTGCACAATTAAACGGAAAGATCAATGACCTGCTTACTCAGATCGAACAATTAAAAGCGCAAAATGAGCAACTGACGGCCTCCAACCAGACGCTCACGCTGCAGCGCGACACCCTGGTGACACAAAACAAAGCCATTCAGGATACGCTCACATTGGCCCAGCAGGAGAAAGCCAGAATGGAGGATATAGGATCCACTTTGCATGCGTCAAACATTAATATCACGGGAATTGATATCAAAGGAAGCGGCAAAGAAAAGTCAACGACAACCGCCAAAAAAGTGGATGTCTTTCGCATATCCTTTCAACTCGATGAAAACAGACTGGCTCAAAGCGGAGAAAAATCACTCTATGTTTGTGTGTACGGTCCCGACGGACAACCGATAACGATGCCAAATGAAGGCAGCGGAACCTTTCAAACGAGAGATGAAGGTGAAAAAGTTTACACCAATATGGTGAAGGTAAATTACGAACAGGGAAAGCCTTCCGCTGTAAGCTTCGACTGGAAACCGGAAGCAGGAAAATATCAAACCGGCGTTTATAAAATTCAAATTTATCAAAACGGTTACAAGATTGGCGAAGGCACGAAGTCTTTAAAGAAAGGCGGATTATTCGGGTAAACAAAAAAGCATAGCAACAATATAAAGCATTCCGATGGTGGGATGCTTTTTTTATTTTCAACGCATTCTTTCGCGAAAATCGGGTTAGTAAAAACATTGTTTTATTTTAGTGCATGATTCAACAATGGGTGAATGGTAAAACGATTTTATTTCTGATTGCCATCATAATTGCAACGGCCACAATCATCTATTCCCGCTATTTGTCGGAAAAGATTGCGACGGATGAAAAACACAAGATCGATATCTGGGTGGAAGCGCAAAGAACACTCAGGGATGCCACCGATCAGATGGACATTGAACTGGCCTCGAAAATTTCAAGAGAAAACAAGGAAATCCCGATTATTGAAACCGACGAAAATGATTATATAAATCCGCTGAATTCGGTAAACCTAGATTCTCTTAAAATAAAAAACGATTCCACTTATCTGTTGCAAAAGCTGAAAGAATTTAAAAAGCTGCATCCCCCGATTTTACTGGTTTTAAGCGATTCTCCTTACAGGGCCAATAAATATTACTACGGCGAAAGCCGGTTGCAGGCTGAAGTGCGTTATTATCCCATTGTACAGTTGATTATTGTTGGATTGTTTATTTTAATAACGGTCATCGCACAGCGGGCAACTTACCGGAGCCGTCAAAATCAGCTTTGGGTAGGAATGGCGAAAGAAACTGCACATCAGCTCGGTACGCCGGTTTCCAGTTTGAAAGGGTGGGTGGAGGTTTTGAAGGATATTCCCGAAACACAGAATCTGAGTTCGGAGATCGATAAAGATGTAACCCGTCTGGAATTGGTTTCTGACCGGTTTGGAAAAATCGGCAGTACGCCGAAGCTCGAAGAAAAAGATGTGGCGTGTCAGGTATTGGCAATGGTTGATTACATCAGAAAAAGAGCCGGTTCCAAAGTCAGTATCAATATGCATTATGAGTCCGGGAAGCCCTATAAGGCCTTCATTTCCGCCCCGTTATTTGATTGGGTGATCGAAAATCTTTTAAAAAACGGCTTAGATGCGATGGAAGGAAAGGGAGCGATCGATATTTCAATCAGCGATTGGGAAAAAAAGGTTGTCATCGACCTGAAAGACTCGGGTAAAGGAATTTCCAAAGCCAATGTTACCAAAGTTTTTAACCCCGGTTTTACTACAAAAAAAAGAGGGTGGGGATTGGGGCTTGCGTTAGCGAAAAGAATTATCGACCAATATCATAAAGGACGGATCTATGTACTCGCCACGGAAGCCGGAAAAGGAACCACCTTCAGAATCGAATTGAATAAAACTTTGTAAAAGCGCCTGGAATTTGTTTAAAATTCAGCGAAAGAATTACATTTGCAGTTCCAAAAAAAGCGGAGGTGGCGAAACTGGTAGACGCACTACTTTGAGGTGGTAGCGCCTTTAACGGGCGTGGGAGTTCGAATCTCCTCTTCCGCACAAAAGCCGTTTCAGAAATGAGGCGGCTTTTTCTTTCCCACTACCTTTTTGGTTGATTAGAACCGACTGTGTTTTTTAAAAAAAACCGCTGTTGTCCTTTTTCCATTGTTGTTTTTTATTTTTATAATTACCCTTTAACTTGTCAAAAATTTTTTATGGCCGGATTAATTACCTGTCCCGGTTGCGGACATAAGTTTGAACCCACCAACGCTTTCAGAGATGAAGTGCAGAGAGAATTGAATTTGAAAGCCAAAGAATGGCAGCTCAAAAAAGAAGAAGAATTCAAAATAAAGGAACAGTCACTGCGCGATCTTCTCCAGAAGAAAGAGAATGAAACAGAAAGACGCCTGCAGGAAGAAAAACAAAAACTGCAAAAAGAGTTGAATGAATCCCTTCGCAAATCTATCAGCAGCGACTTTGAAAATAAGCTTCAGCTTTTGCAGCAAAACCTGCAGGATAATGAAATAAAATTGCAGGAGTCAAGAAAAAAAGAACTCGAATTCCTTAAGAAAGAACAACTGCTTCAGCAAAAGGAAGCCGAACTGGAATTGAAGATACAGCGAAAAGTAGTAGAGGAAAGAGAGCGGCAGATGGCAGAATTCAGGAAGCTTCAGGATGAGCGGATTGCACAGATTGAACTGGATTTCAAATTAAAGCTGGCGGAAAAGGAAAAGCAATCTGAAGATCAGAAAAAGCTGATTGAAGAAATGAAGCGCAAGGCCGAACAGGGAAGCGTGCAATTGCAGGGCGAGGTACAGGAGGAAATGCTGGAAAGCATTCTGAAGCATACGTTTCCTTTCGATAAGATTACACCGGTAGGAAAAGGCGTGCGGGGAGCCGATTGCGTGCAAATAATCTGCAATCCCTTCGGACAGGACTGTGGAAAGATTATTTATGAAAGCAAGCGCACCAAGTCTTTCGCAAATGACTGGATTGATAAACTGAAAGCAGACATGCGTAATGTTGGAGCAGATATTGCCGTAATTGTAACGCAGGCGTTACCCGCAGATATGGATCGGTTTGGAGAAAAAGAGGGCGTATACATCTGTACTTTCAATGAGGTAAAAAGCCTGGCGTATATCTTAAGAACAAGCATCCTGAAAATATTTTCCATTACAAAAAATCAGGAAAACCGGGGCGACAAGATGCAGCTGTTGTATAATTACCTGACAAGCGGCGAATTCAGTGAACAGTGGAGTGCCATCAGGGAAGGTTTTTTGTCGATGAGAAACAGCATCAATACCGAACGGGCGCAAATGGAAAAACTTTGGAAGGCGAGAGAAAAACAACTGGAAAAAGTATTGTTGAACGCGGCCCATATCAAAGGATCCATTGAGGGTATTGCCGGCGCAGAAGCCGTTGACCTGAATTTATTGGAAGATGGCATCGACGATTAAACCAATGCAGAATGAATGAGGAAGAAAACATAAGGCCTTCCCGAAAAAAACCAATCTTTCCGGTTAATGAACAACTGCGAAATTATCTGGTGCAATACGGAAGAGAAATTAAACTGCCGGCGGGCTATAACGATTTGCTGCATTTCAGATACTCATTTCCGCTGTTGGATAATGCAGGAAAATCGACCTTATGGGAATCCGTCAGTTATGATATGCGCGAATGGGACAATCTTCGCAAGTCGCTCGTTTTGATGTACGCAACCCTGAAAACCGAAGGCGACCTGCGTTTCATCAAACACCTGGATGTTGCCCGCATCGACTTTTGCAGTTTCGGCAACAGCCAGCCTTTTCGTATTCGAATTGTGAACAAGCTGAATGATAACCACGATTACTATTACATCAAACAAGCCGATGCGAGTCGCATTTATGGATTGGAGTTAGAACACCTGCTTTCTCCCAATCGCATCACCTATCTCACCCATAACAATTCGCTGGTTGAAGAGCACATTCCGGGCATTCCGGGCGATATTTTTGCAGAAGAATATTTGAAAAACCCAACCACCAATATTATTCGCGTGGCAAAGGAGTTCGTAAAATTCAATGAGCGGTGTTTCGTACGATTATTGGGCGACATGCGCAGTTACAACTTTGTGATCTCGATTACGCCTGATATTGATGAAGACTTTCAGTACAGGATGCGTGCAATCGATTTTGATCAGCAAAGTTATGAAGGAAGAAAAAACATGTACCTGCCACAATTCTTCAAAGAGAATAAGCCGTTTGTTGACCTGGTTCTTGAGTTACTCGACAACGACAGCATTGTACAATACCAGGTAGAAGAAAGAACGATGATTGCTTTCAGACTTGTTTCCTCAAGGTATCGGGTGAAGGAACTACTCGACATCATGCACTCAGACAAGATATCGAGCCCTGAAAAACTCGAACAGCTTAAAGATGAGTTGGCGGCTTACTTTCATCATCCCTTATTCAAAAGGTCTAAAACGATGGGGCAGGTAGTTAAAACACAATTGAAGGAAACCCTGAGAAACAATGTCTTATTCATCCCGAAAACAAAACCCGGCTTTGACGATTAAATTTCTTTAAGCCTTCAATTCGTGGAAAAAACAGTTTCTTTGTAGTATGTCCGTATTTATTGCATCGCTTAACTCAGGAAGCAATGGCAATTGTTATTATGTCGGTAATGAAAATGAAGCCGTATTAATTGACATTGGAATATCCTGCCGGGAAGTTGAAAAAAGATTAAACCAGTTAAAGCTTTCACCTTCAAAGATAAAAGCGGTTTTCATTTCTCATGAACACAGCGATCATATAAAAGGACTGCGGGTTTTCAGCAAAAGACATGGTATTCCTGTTTTTATCAATTCCAAAACCCTTCATGGCTGCCGGTTTATTTTATCGCCCTCTTCCATAAGACCGCTCAATTATCCGGACTCCATCAAAATCGGAAATCTCAATATTACCGCTTTCTCTAAATACCATGATGCCGCTGATCCATGCAGCTTTATGGTGGAATCTAATGGAATTAAGATCGGTATCTTTACGGATATCGGCTTCGCCTGCGCCAATATCATTCATCATTTCAAACAATGTCACGCCGCTTTCCTCGAATCCAATTATGATGAAAATATGCTCGAACAGGGCAATTATCCTTATCACCTGAAAGCAAGGATAAGAGGAGGAAAAGGCCACCTCTCAAACAGGCAGGCGCTTCAATTATTTTTGGAACACAAACCGGCATGGATGACGCATCTTATTTTATCGCATCTTTCTGCCAACAATAACCGGCCTGATATTGTAGAAAAACTGTTTCGCGAAAATTGTTGCGGCGTAGAAATAGTGGTGGCATCAAGACAGCGGGAAACGCCGCTTTTTTCAATCGGTGCGAACGTTTTATCAGAAAGAATTGTGCAGCCGGAGCTAACCCAACTCGCGTTATTCTGAGGTGTCGTTCAATGCCTGATACACCATAATTCTGAATTTTTGCGGCAAGCTGCGGTAAGAAGTATTCCAAATCTGCCGGTAGAACTGTATAATCATCTTCTGTTTCGGATCAACCCAATAACTCGTTCCGAAAGCGCCTCCCCATCCGTAAGTGCCGATTGATGCCGGATCGTTGTTTGATTTATTCGATTCAATTAAAAATCCAAATCCAAACTGATTTCCATCTACAGTAAGATCGCCAATTTGGTTTGAGGTCATCATTTTTACCGTTTCTTTTTTCAGCAGCCGTTTCCCGTTGTATTCGCCTTCATTCAGCAGCATCTGCAGAAAGCGGGAATAGTCGAGGATGGTGGAAGAAAGTCCGCCACCACCTGAAAAGTACGACTTCTCTCTAAGGGGATAATTCACATCGAACCCATTCATCAGCTCGTCCGCTTTCACGAGTTCTCCGGTTTTGGTTTCCACAAACAAATTTACCAGCCGGCCGGCCTTATTTTCCGGCACATTAAAGTAGGTATCGTGCATCTGCAACGGTTTAAATATTCGTTCGCGGAAGAACTTATCGAGCGAAGTACCGGACCAGATTTCTACAAGCGCGCCAAGTAAATCGGTATTCAATCCATACATCCATTGCTCTCCGGGTTGAAAGAGCAGCGGCAATTCTCCAAGCCGTTGCATCGCATCCTGAAGGTTGTCGCGATTGTTATCCAATCCCGGTGTTAACCCCGCTTTTGCATACAGCATGATGGCTGTTTTACTGCCGATTTGAGCATAACCAATACCGGAAGTATGCGTAAGAATATCGTGGATCGTTACCTGTCGCCTGGCAGGAACGGTGGTGTAAGTCGTATCCTTCTCATTAAAATCTTTGATCACCTTTTCGTTTGCAAAGGATGGAATGTATTTGGAAACAGGATCATCCAACAAAAATTTTCCTTCCTCAAACAACATCATGGCAGCAACCGTAGTGATGGCTTTCGTTTGGGAGGCGATGCGGAAAATATCGTCTTTCGGAAGCGGAGTTTTGGTGACAAGGTCATTATAACCTTCTGCATTATAATACAACACCTTTCCGTCTTTGATCACTAATCCTACAGCGCCATTAATGTAGCCGCTATCAACCCACTTCAAAATCTCGTTATTGAGACTTTCTATGCTTTTCGGACTATAAACTTCGCCGGCGATGTTTTGAGATGGCTGGGCAGGACTGTTACAGGCAAACAGAAATAACAGCGCAATGCTAAAAATCGTCTTCATCTTAGATTTCGTTTTAATTTTTTTGAAGATTTATTTAAACCGCATTATCTCATCCTCTTATTATCTATGACAAAAACAGTTAATACTTAGTTGCATTCGAAAAGAAATTTTCTGAGGTTAACCGGCATCCCGCTGCAATTGCAACTTCATCATAATATCGGTTTGTTCATCCTCACCCAACTTAAACACATGTTTGTCAAACGCCTTAAACCCATTGGCAGTGTAAAAATCTATCGCCCGTTTGTTTTCTTCCCAAACGCCTAACCATATATAGGTGAGCGCTTCCTGTGCGGCAATCTCGATCGCCTTATTTAAAAGGAGCTGTCCGAGTTTTCTTCGCTGATAAGTTTTCAAAACATAAATCCGTTCGATCTCAAGCGCGTTCTCCTCTTTCAATTCCGTTTGCGCCTGTCTGAAATTGATCTTCAGATAGGCGGCAACTCTTCCGCCTACCGTTGCAAAATAAAATCGACTGTTGTTGTCAGAGAGTTCCTCACCGAGCTTCCGTACCGATAAATTTTCAGACAGGTATTTCTCCATGTTCGCTGAACTGTTTTGAGCGGAGAAGGTCTCCAGGAAAGTTCGGCGACTGATGTCCTGCAATTCGGGAATCTGATCGGGTCTAACACTGTTTATCGCAATCTCACTTTCTGCTTGTTCATTTTTCCAGTCTGAGCAAATCCAGACCGTGCAAAGGGATTCTACGAATTCATAATGAAAATGCAGGAGCTTTTCGAACCGCTCTTTCCGGAATACCGCTGTACCCGATCCCTTTTCAGTTGCAGGAAAATCATTTACGAGTAAGTTTTTCCTGAAATCGACTTTTCCCAATCCCCACCATTTAAACATTGCCTCCTTGACGCTCCAAAAGACGGTAATCTTTTCAATCGAATCGTCTAAAATAAAATCTGCCTCGCCCTGGTTCAAAAACTTATGTTTCAAATCCAACAGTTTTCGCGTCGGATATTCGATATCAATTCCCACTCTTTCAGACGTGCTTACAATTGCTGCTGCAAATTCCCGGCAATGGGATATTGAGAAATGATAAGCCTGAGATGGCAAAAGCGGTTTGTTGTAAGGTGAAAGATAAATATCACTAACGGGGAAATCCGGAAATAACTGTTTCAACAAAAACCGTCCCGCGAGGTGTTGCAACCGTTTATGCGGATGCCTTATCTCTTTCTTAAGGCGAACGGACTGACTGAAGAATTGTTCGGACTCGGTAATTTTCCAAACGCCCAGTTTAGTGTGTTCATTCAGTTCTTTAAGAAATAGTAACGGCATTCGCTTTATTTATTCAATTCTTTTTATCATTGCAATAATAATTGAAAATACATGATTCTCACCGATAACGCGATATTGGAAGAAATGGATGCCGGTTCAATTGTGATACAGCCGTTTGAGAGGGAAAATCTGGGAAGCAACAGTTATGACGTGCATCTTGGAAAATGGCTTGCCACTTATCGCGAACATATTCTCGATGCGAAAAAGCATAATGCGATTGAGTACTTTGAAATTCCGGATGAAGGATTTGTGTTATATCCCCATATTTTTTATCTGGGAGTAACGGCTGAATATACCGAAACGCATAAGCATGTTCCTTTCCTGGAAGGAAAATCATCCACGGGGCGCCTTGGAATCGATATTCATGCCACTGCCGGAAAAGGCGATGTTGGGTTTTGTGGAAACTGGACACTCGAAATTTCCGTTAAGCAACCGGTCAGAATCTATAAAGGAATGCCGATCGGTCAACTGATTTATTTTCCCATCAGCGGTCAACTCGGTACCAGCTATGGCAATAAGAAAAATGCGAAGTATGCCGGTCAAATTGATAAACCGGTGGAAAGTATGATGTGGAAAAACAGTTTTTAATGCTTTTCCTTGTCTTTTTCGTTTACGATCTCTGACTTTTCTTCCTGATTTTCGATTGCGTCTTCTATGGAATGTGTCTTTTTGATATCCGTTTCCTTTTTCGACAGTTGGGAAAGGTTGACATAAAATTTCTTCAAGACCTCTAATTCCTCGGCTGAAAGATCTTCGCTTACAATAAGCCGGTTGCTTGCCTTTTCATTTGCTGCGAGCAGTTCATTGAGTTTTATCTGTAAGGCAACGGTGTCTTTGTTTTGCGATTGCTGGATGATAAATACCATCAGAAAAGTAATGATGGTGGTGCCGGTATTGATCACGAGCTGCCAGGTATCACTGTAATTGAAGATAGGGCCGGTACTTGCCCAAATGATTACTACGATAAATGCTGCAATGAAGGCCCAGAAGCTTCCGGTTACTTTCGTAACCCTGGCCGAAAATGAATCAAAAAAATAAGAGATAGATTTCTTTTTATTTTCCATGATTTGTCTTTTATATCTCTAAGAACAAATCACGTGCTATACGGGAATATCCTCAAATTATTTTATCCGCGCTATTTTCTTTTGAATACCGGAACGGTACTGCAAGGCTCTCCATACATAAGGCTTTTCACGAAAGGAAGCAGTTTCTGCGTTATGGCAATGAAAGCGCCGGCCGGCAAATCGTTTTCACCGCAACCCTTGATCACAACACGTTTATCCGAAAATGGAAAACCTTCTGATTCTTCAATTCTTCGAATTACATATTGCGAAATGAAAGCCGCCTCATCACCGTAATACACGGATTTTGCTATTGGTTGAAGGTAAGTTGTAACCAGCATATAGGCCCAATTGGGGATAATAGCATCTGCAGAGCAGGTGATGGTAACATTTTTATCTGTATACTGCTCCCAATCCGTTTGAGATAGTTGTTGTCTGAAATCTTTTTCTTTCAGAATCAAACCCATAAAAAGGTAATCCTTCAAATCGAATACGGTCACGGCTTCCTTCGGAAAATACTCTTCGAGATTAAGGGTGATAATTCCGCTGTTTGCAACCTTATTTACAATCGTTCCTTCCATAATGCACATTTTTGCAAAGGTAGAAAAAGAAAAACAATGCCTGCCGGAATGAGCCGCTGATCAACAACCCCGAGGCTGATGTACTACCGGGGATACAAACAAAAAAAGGAGGTCTCCTTTTTTGAAACCTCCTTCAGTTTTGAGAAAAACTATTAATAAAATTTCGACCTGTAATCTTTGATGTCAGCCGATTCACTTAAAGCAGCGAGAGACCTGAAACTTATTTGGGATCTCATCTGATTAACCATGTTTTGACGCAGGGTTTCAGGATTACTACTTAAGGAAGGCGCTGCAAAAATACCTCTTCCGGAGAGTACGAATACACCGGTGTTTCCGGCAATCGGACTGCTAACTTTGTTTTGAATATTTTTATTAAAGGATGCTCCGATTATCTTCACCTCGTTTCCGACATTCGGCAATACAAATCCCTGGAAAGAAACGCTGTCTAATGACTGAACATTTGTACCGGCAGATTTCGCTATTTCTTCCAAAGTATTCCCTTTTAATTTGGTATTGATGATCAGTTGTGCTTTTTTCTCATTTAAAACTTTTGGCGTTACCAGCATTCTCGCATCTTCCACACTGATCAATCCCGGTTTGTTGATTCCGGTAACAAGGGCCACCACGAAATTATCATTGATGTCAAAAGCTTCCGATACATCTCCAACTTTATGTTCAAACGCCCATTTAACGAGCTGACGGCTGTCGCCCAATCCTTCAACGGTGAAATCGTTTTCGTGGATTCCAACCGCAGCGTGCGGATTTCCACCCGGAACTTTCGCCGCTTCTTCCTGAAATTTTTTCGGATCGCGATAAGTAGCAGCGAATGAAACAGCAGCATCATTTGCAGCGTTCACTGTTTCTTCACTTGCCGTAATCGGTTTTGCGAGGTACGCAATTTTATAGGCCGGATCAGAACCTTTTTGTCCTAATATCTCTATATAATGGTATCCATATGATGTTTGTACTTCTTTTTTATCTCCTACTTTTCCGGTGAAGGCGAAATCGTTGAACTCACCTACCATCTGACCGGTTGGAAAATAATCATACATCCCGCCTTCATTGCGGCTTCCCGGATCATCAGAATATACCGTCGCTACTGAATCCCAGCTTACACCCGAATTCAATAAGGAAACGGCACTGTCTAATCTGGCTTTTGCAGATTCATCATCGCGAACCCTTATCAATTCACCGTTTTGCTGCGGCTGATGGGTGGCCACGAGGATGTGTCTTACCTTAACGGAATCCGGAAGAATCCGCTTATCAATCATCTTTGCCAGCACATAATTTGATCCATCTATATAAGGACCATAAACGCCGTTAACCGGTAAACTGAATAAAGAGTCATTTGCCTGATGCCGCATCGCTGCCTGGCTTACATAGCTGTCATAAAAAGGCATTTCTGAACCGTTGCGGTTGAGAAAGGATTTAACATCGTTGGTTTCCGCAAATTCTGGCTTTAACTGTTCAAGCTGGTTTTTCAGTGCAGCGGAATCTTCCTGGGTTGCAGAAGCGTTGAACACTACATACGAAATTTGTCTCGTTTCCTGTTTTTGCTCAAACAACTTGGGATACTTTTTCATGTAGGCCGAAATCTCCGCGTCGCTCACTTTCAAATTTGTATCGTTAATGGTGTTATAGGGAACGTCAACGAAAGATATTTTCGCGAAAGAATTATTATCGGCATTTGCTTTTTCAGATAACCATTTTGGAACATAAACAGCTTCAGATAATAAGATGGTATATTTCTGACGCAATCCCTGCTGAATGGTTGGATCGATATACCCTTCAAAAACCTGCTGCACCCTCGGATCATTCGGCGTTTTCTTCATGGCATCAAACTGCTGACGGGCTGCATTAACATCATACACTCCGGTTTCGGGATTGGTGAAAGCCTGCTGCATCCACTGCGGAGGATTCTGGCCGAATAAAGCATCGCTCAATTCCTTCGAAGTATAAGTGAGTCCGAGTTTTTTATATTGCTGGTCGAGCACAGTCTGTTCAACCATAAAATCCCATAAACTGCCCACCAGTTCATCGCGGTTGGCATTGTTCATCTGTTGATAATAATCGAGCTTATTTTCAAAATCCCTCTGGTCAATTTCCTGGCCGTTAACTTCACCAATAACAGATCCCGGACCCGATCCTCCACGGTTTGACTGCATCAACGAATCTTGCAATATAAACGCTAATAAGGCCAGCGCAATAATTCCAAACACAAACCAGGCAGCCTTCTCACGTATCCTTTGAATGATAGACATAGTTATATATACCCTTTTTTAGGTTCGCAAAAATAGTATAATAAAACAATCGAGCAAATTGTCCTTTTTTTAGTCAAAAACATTTTTTATAACGAAAAATCGTGGAAAAAATGCCCGGCTCCGCGGTTATTTTTAGTGAAACATTTTTGCTGTTAATGCAAATACAGAAAAGGTACTCTTGTGAAACTCTTGCAGGATAACGGTTTTAAGCGTTTTTAAAGTTTTTGTGAAACCCATTCCCACAGTCCACTGTTTGTAAATCTACATTTTGGTGGAAAAGGCGGATTTTGAAAATCTTTTTTGTGGAAGCGAATTGAATAAGTTGGGCCGGATTTGACCGGTTCCCTGATTTTCGGTTTTTTCCCACAATCTTTCAGGAGCGAATTAACAGTGGAAAAACTGTGGGTGAAGAAAAGGCATTTTCAGGCTTCCTGTTTTTGACCGGTGTGAATAAGCTTATAAAATTCCACTGTTTATCGCCATTTCCGGTTGGGGATTAACCGTGAATTACCGTTAACAAGTTGATTGATAGTATCTTTGGTTAATGGGGATAAGAAAGTTATCCAGATATCCACAGTCCTAATAATAATAGGTCTTTAAATAAAAAATGTATTAATACAATATATTACGATGAATATTCACATTGAAAACGAACCGCTGCCCTTAAATCTACAAAAAGGATACCTCGATCTGGAGATCGATCCCGATCTGGATCTTTTCGGAGAGATTGAAAAACTAAAGAGGGAAAAGAATGCTGTATTGCTTGCGCATTATTACCAGGAGCCCGACATTCAGGATGTGGCTGATTACCTGGGCGACAGTCTTGGCCTGGCGCAACAGGCGGAGAAGACCGATGCTGATCTCATTGTTTTTGCCGGCGTTCATTTTATGGCGGAAACGGCAAAGATTTTAAATCCCACAAAAAAAGTGGTATTGCCGGATCTCAATGCGGGATGTTCGCTGGCCGACAGTGCTCCGGCTGATTTGTTCAGAAAGTTCAGGGAAAGACGTCCTGATTATGTTGTAATCAGTTATATCAACTGCAGCGCTGCCATCAAAGCGATGAGCGATATCATTTGCACGAGCGGCAATGCGGTTCAAATCATCGAGAGCATACCCAAAGATCAGCCAATCATTTTTGCACCAGATAAAAATCTGGGAGCATACCTCGAGAAAAAAACGGGCAGGAAAATGTTGTTGTGGAACGGCGCATGTATGGTGCACGAAATTTTCAGCCTGGAAAAGATTGCGAAATTGAAAGCAAGACATCCTTTTGCGAAGTTGATAGCTCATCCGGAATGTGAAGATCCGGTTTTGGCCGTTGCCGACTTCATTGGCAGTACC
>JAFAEW010000118.1 GCA_023423835.1 Bacteroidota bacterium
GGCGATTCCACCACTGCGGTTTCAACAGATATTTTGCGGGAATTTGATCAGATTCCGCTTAATGTAGACAAAATTCTTTTGCAGCCCGGCTCTCCGGAGGATGTGGTTTTGCAGCCAAGGGACGAACTGATTGTGCCAAAATACAGCGCACAGGTGCGCATCAGCGGAAGCGTATTATTTCCCACACAAATTCCGTTTAATGAAAATTACAGCCTGAAGAATTATTTATCAGCTGCCGGGGGAGTTTCAGAAAATGGTAAAAAAAGCAAGATCTACGTTCTTTATGCAAATGGAAAAGCAAAGTCAACCAGCAGCTTTCTGTTCTTTAAAAATTATCCGGAGGTTAAGCCCGGAACAGAGATCATTGTTCCCAGAAAATCGGACCGGAAAAACCGGCTGTCAACGGGTGAGGTTATTGGAATTTCAAGTGCTCTGGCATCACTGGCCGGAGTAGTAATAGCGATTTTGCAGTTAACAAAATAATTTATGTCAAATTCAGAAAAAAGTGAATTAACGCTTCAGGATATTGGCCACACCCTTCAACAGTGGTTCCGCTTCATCTGGTCTAAATGGCTGCTCATTGTGATTGTGGGACTTTTGAGTGGAACGATCGGCCTGTTGTATGCATGGTTATCAAAACCGAAATACACCGGCAACCTAACGTTTGTTCTATCATCGGGAAACACAAACAGCCTTGCCTCACTGGCAGGGCAATTTGGCTTCGATCTCGGCATGGGAACAAACGATGTTTTTGAAGGAGAAAATATTATTGAACTGCTGAAATCAAGGCGAATTGTAAAAGCGGCTTTATTTCATCCGATGCCTGATGACAGCAGTACAACGCTCTTTCAATTTATCATCGACAAAACAAAAACAGCCGAAACCTGGGCAAAGGATAAAGATCTGAAAGGCATTTTTCCGTTTCCAAAAGATCCGGAAAAGCTTACGCCGGTTCAGGACAGCCTTGTTTCGGAAGTACATGAAGCTTTATTGAAATACAACCTGTCGGTAGATAAACCCGATCCTAAACTCGGAATATTCAGGGTAAGCACCAATTCAACGAATGAAAAAATCAGTTGCTTTTTAACCACCGGAGTGGTGGACGAAGCTTCAAGATTTTACATTCAAACAAAAACAAAAACAGCGAAGGAAAGTTTGGATATGTTGCAGAATGAAGCGGACAGCCTTCGACGCCTGCTGAGCGGAACAATCGTTTCAACGGCAAGAGAATCAGATAAAACCTTCAATCTCAACCCTGCTTATCAGGTGCAGCGGTCAGGGGCTCAGGAAGGGCAGTTCAGGGCCACGGTGCTTGGTACCGCCTATGGTGAAGTGGTGAAAAATCTTGAAATCGCGAAAATCAATCTTCAGCGCGAGACGCCGCTCTACCAGATTATTGATTCTCCAAGTCTTCCACTGAAGATGGAAAAGCCGGGCAGGTTATTGTCGGCCATTATTGGAGGAATTATCGGGGGATTTTTGATTGTGCTTTACCTGACCCTCAAATACGTAATCAGAGTAAATTACGGGGCTGAAAAAGCAACAGATCAGACGCGGGTGAAAAAAGTTGTTCATCCGGTCTGAATAAAAAACCGGAAGCAGCGGTTATAGAGATGAGCCTTGCATCGACGGTAGATAATAATATCAATTAACCAATGGAAGAAATGGAAACAGAAAAACAGCCGGTTAAGTTCGCGGTTCTCGGTTGCGGACATATCGGGAAACGACATGCTGAAATGATTGAACGCAATCCGGAAGCAGAATTGGTTGCATTGATAGATGTGAAGCAAAAAGACGAACTGAAACTCGATAACTTGCAGGAAGTACCGTTTTTCCCTTCACTGGAATCGTTCCTTACAGACAACATTTCCACCGATGTAATTAATATAGCGACCCCTAACGGATTTCATGCGGCACAGGCACTTCAAACATTGGAAGCGAGGAAACATGTGGTAATAGAAAAGCCGATGGCATTGAAAAAGCAGGATGCCGAAAAAGTGATTTACAAAGCGTTGAATGTGCACAAACACGTGTTCACAGTAATGCAAAACCGCTATTCACCGCCTTCCGTTTGGATAAAAGAGCTGATAGAAAGTGGCAGATTGGGGATCATTTTCATGGTAGAACTGAACTGTTTCTGGAACCGCGATGACCGGTATTATACCGCAGACGGCTGGCATGGCAAAAAAGACCTGGATGGTGGAACCTTATTCACGCAGTTTTCGCATTTTATTGATATCATGTATTGGCTTTTTGGCGATATTGAAAATATACAATCGCGGTTTCGCGATTTCAATCACCATAAATCCACTGAATTCGAAGATTCCGGGTTTGTAAACTTTGATTTTGTAAATGGCGGATTCGGATCACTCAACTTCTCCACATCGGTCTGGAATCGGAACCTTGAAAGTAGCATGACCATTATCGCAGAAAACGGATCGGTAAAGATTGGCGGGCAGTATATGAATGAAGTGGAATATTGCCACATTAAAGATTATACGATGCCCGAGCTTGCGCCCACCAATCCCGGAAATGATTACGGCGCTTATAAGGGATCAGCGCAAAATCATCATTACGTTATCCAAAACGTGATCGATGTATTAAAAGGCCGTTCTTCCATTACCACCAATGCACTGGAAGGATTGAAGGTGGTGGAGATCATTGAAAGGATTTATGCAGCGGGAAGGTAATGGAGAGAGACAGAGACAAAACTTCAGAATCCCATTCATATTTTCAATTCAACGCCTCCTGTCGCCAAATCCTTTCGGATTTGATGAACATCATCACCCCGTCCTTATGGACCGGGCTATTGAATGCCGGGCCTACAGCCCTTACATCCTGCTTTACATTTTTATTCTTTGCATCCTTGTCAAAACCTGCCGGTTTATTATTGCTAGTAACTGATGTGATAAAAAGCACATTCTCTATACACTCGATGCTCTTATTAAAAATGTGAAGCTTAAAGCCATTTAAAACAAAAGCCGCATCACTGCGGCTTTGTTGTTATCTATCTCTTTTGGGGTCAAAAAAATCTTTGAACTTTATACACACGATTTCAAATTCTTTATCCCTGCCTATTACTCTTGATGCAGTTATGTATCGTTCTGGCAAATTCACTCCATTCCTATTCTCTTCTCTTCTTATTCCTACAGTATCCCAGTTTTGAACAAGTTGGATAGTGTAATCAGTAAATAAGTTTGATTGCTCAAAAGAAAAGCTGTTATTATGATAAGTATAACTTACCGTGCCATTTTCATTCCATAGTCTGCCAATGTAATTTCCGCTTTCTATATCATAGCTCTCTAAAATGTATAAAGTATCAAAGCCTGAAGAAAGGAAGCCTAATTTCCCTTCTTTATAAAGCTGGGTTCTAAGAGCATGAAAAGATTTTCCTTTCCATTTATTGTTGCCATTGCAGTTCTTATCAATTTGCTTTGATGCGTTTATAAACTTGGCGCTGGTACAAGAATAAAGAACAGATGCCATTATAATTACTAATGTTAATCTCATATCCTGATTAATAAGTGAAAGAAGGTTGTTTTCTTCCCAACGGCTTATAATTAGTTGTACCGTTAGCATTATAGTATAGGCTTTGTGTTCCTGCCCTTAGTAATCTTGTATTAGGGTCACCGCTTCCGCTTGCATCAACGCTATAGTAAGCTCTAAGAGGTAGTTTATTCTCTGACCTTATTTGATTTTCTATATGAGTGGCATATATTTCTGCATTTCTAATTTTTACTGTATTGCCATTTGCATCAGTAACAGTTTGCCAGGTATTCCTATTAATTGTTCCATTCCATACATCCCGAACATGTGCCATTTCGTGAGCAAGACCTATATAAGCTGGTCTTGTTGTTGACCCTTTTGTATCAGGTGCACTTGTTGTTCCAGTGGGGTTCCATGTTATGAAGCTTCCCTTTGCTTCATCAGCGGCATTTGATGAACGCTTTACAATTTCTGTGCTGTTAGTGGAGTTCATTAGGTCATTCACTAATCCTTTGCCAACATCACCGCCTGTTCTTATATTATTCAGTGCAGTGGTAACATCTCCTACAAAAGCTTCTGACCCTGAATAAATAGCTCCATTTGCATCTAAAAAGCCATAAGTACCATTCTTGTCTTGTCCATAATGGTAACGGTCTTCCTGAATACTTTGATTTCCATTGGCATCAGTAATATTTGTTTTTATAACAACCCAAATACTATCACCATTGACATCAATTATACTAATTGGATTGTTTGCTCCATAGTGATAAGGAGTAAGTGAATGATACTTATCGGCAAATCTATCTTGAGTGAAAAACCTGCCTATTTGTGCATCGTACATTCTTGCTCCATAGTCCAGCCATTCCAGTCCACTTCCGTCGCTGAACTCCTGCCGTTGCTCTTCCTTAGCGTTGTATTTAAGTTTGTTTTGTATGCCCCCAGCAGCTCTTGACCTTATGCCACTCATCGGGAGTCCGAACGGATAATAATGCGTTTCCTCCAGCATCGGCCCTTGCAACAGCTCTACTCTTATATCATCAAAATAAACATTACCCTGACTTTCATTGCTTACATGCACATACAGAAATCCGTTTTTGGTAATCGTGATATCATTTCCCCTGTTCGCCTGCATGAGCTGCTTGTGTTTGGTGCCGGTAACGGATGGAATCTGCACCGCTCCGTAATTTCCTTCTACAATCTTAAACTGCTCTTCATCCAAAACTATCCAGTTTAAATAGGTCTTCGGTCTTGAGGAATTGTAAGGACGGTTCGGATCATTCATAAATGAAGTGAGCGGACCGAATAACAATCCGGTGGGACTTGTAAGTTCGGCTATCGTTCCTTTGCTTCCTCCTGTTAACATTCCCTGGCCGAGAGAATTGAGAAGGGAATAAACAATATTCTCTGCCTGTGGATTTTCGGACGTATTCGTTCCCGGCTGATACCATCCAAAAACCTTTGCCTTAAATTTATCTCCTGCCATAACTTTTAATACAACACCGGGGTTGGTTCTTTTTTCTTTCCGTATGTGTTTAGGCAGAGATGGTTTCATTTTGTAGGGTTTAGGTTGTCCTGATTTTCGAGAAAAGGAACATCACAATAAATAACAAGAAAAGGGAGAAAACATAATATATTAATAGAACAACAGATGACTTTCTCAACGCTGCCTCTTTATAATTTGCTTTTTTCAAATCACGTTCTCTCACAAAAATAATTAAGAATAAAAAAAATGGCAGTGTATAAAGGATAACAGTAAAGTATTTCATCCCTTTCACATCACTCCCGGTTACGGGAATGAACTCTGTTTTATTAATTATTATAAGAAGGGTCCAAAGGTTAATAAAAATCAAAACCACGAGGCTGCAAATTGCCTTTATGTATGCAACTTGTATTGTCGAACCTTGCGAATAATACCTATAAAATAAATAAGTTACAAATTTTATGAACTTCATAATTACCATTTAAAGGCAGCATCAGTCGCACCTGTGATATCTGCCACCGTCAATACAACATTTATGATCGGATTTACTCTTGCAGCTACTAGGGTAGCCTTAAACAGTACTTTTGCAACAGCTCCCGCTTTTTGCCCACCTGTAGAATTCGGATCTGTTATTGTGTTATATGCCTCGCCTATTGCTGAAATTGCATCATATGCGCTACCAAGTAGTCCAATGCTTTGTACTACCCGTCCCAACGCTTTCCCTGCACTTCCCAAATCATTAGCTTTTTCCAAGACATTTATCGTTCCGTCCAAATTTGATTCTGCTACCATCTCCCCCGTTCTTGTTGCCATATCGATTCCCTTATCGACGGTAGAACTCCATACACCAAGCCCACCCGCAGCCGCGGCACCAAAATTCATGTCAGGTTCTGCATTAGCAATTCCATTAGTAGTAGTAGATGCCTTACTGCTCATTCCTCCATCCCCCGCCGTAGCGGTACCATCCGCATTCAATTGATACGGCTGAACCTTTCCATCGGCATCAGTGTACCCGCGTTCTACTATTCCTGTCTTTCCAACATACTTGGCGTTCGTATTTTTTTGATTGCCGTTCGCATCTTTTCCTGATTTTGCTGCCCATTCTTCCGCACTTTTCTGATCATGTACTTCATGTACCCAATCCGTGCGAGAATTTCCATACTCGTCGTAATAATGTACCCAATCTTCGGCACTCATGCCATCTGGATCAATGAACCGTATTGGATTATTATAGGCATAGTTATTTGGAGAATATCGCCTTGACATATCTGCCTTTGGATCAACAACCATCCACCTCCCTATCTGGTTATCGTACATCCGTGCTCCATAATCCAGCCACTCCAAACCGCTTCCATCGGTGAACTCATTTCGCTGTTCTTCCTTACCGTTATACTTAAACTTATTCTCAGCACCTCCAACAAATGCCTTACTTGATATCCCCGCCATCGTCAACCCGAACGGATAATAATGTGTCTCCTCAAGCATCGGACCTTGTAATAGCTCTACTCTTATGTCGTCAAAATAAACATTACCCTGACTTTCATTGCTTATGTAAACATACAGAAACCCGTTCTTGGTGATCGTTATTTCGTTGCCGCTGTTTGCCTGCATAAGCTGTTTTTGTTTGGTTCCCGTAACGGATGGTATTTGCACTGCTCCATAATTTCCTTCTACGATTCTAAATTGTTCTTCATCGAGTACAAGCCAATTGAGATACGCCTTGGGTCTTGCAGAATTGTAAGGTCGGTCAGGATCATTCATGAAAGAACTAAGCTGACCAAACAATAGCCCTGATGGACTTGTGAGTTCGCTTATCGTTCCTTTGCTACCGCCGCCTAACATTCCCTGCCCGAGAGAATTGAGAATGGAATACACGATATTTTCGGCAAGCGGGTTTTCCGCCGGATTCGTTCCAGGCTGATACCAGCCGAACACTCTTGCCTTAAATTTATCGCCTGCCATAACTTTTAAAACTACTCCCGGACCAACACGTTGACCATTCTCAGCACTGAACAGTTTACTTACATTTTTATTCTTTGCATCCTTGTCAAAACCTGCCGGTTTATTATTGCTTGTAACGGTTTCCGGTATTTTATCGAACAATTGATTTTCAAAATTACGGTTTTCATCTTCCATTCCTGCCTGATAAATACCGGCTTTAGGTATTTCATCTGTCAAAACCATGCGTACGTTTCCAAGATGATCCTTTAGAAAATAATCATAAGCAAACGCAGTTATGTTATTGTTCCCATCTCGTACCGGTCTTATCCTTCCTTCTTCCTGAGTTACAAACTGCAATACATCGTTTTCGTAGACTGCGCCGGCAAGGTAAGTAGTTGTCGTTTTCTTAACAGGACTGACGGTTTGATCCACTACCGAGGACAAAATCTACTTTCGTTTTTCATCCGAATTTGCTTAATGCCAGTGCCCAAAATTTTGCGCCTGCCAAAACTTCTAATAGCACTCAAGCCCTGTCTTTTATTTCGCTTAATGGGTTCAATAACATTCTTTCCCTTCTTCCTCCCTTTTGTCTATTTTTGCCTCTTTTTAAATTAAACAATTTGTTTACAAATAAATTATTGGACGGGTTTTTTATGGCGGAGGTATAACCATTGATAAAAGCTTCTTCTACTTTAAAAAATATCGGCGTGCTGATGTCAGGCACCGTGCTGGCGCAGGCAATCCCGGTACTAGTTTCCCCATTTCTAACCCGTATATTCAGTCCGGCGGAAATAGGTAACTTGGGATTATTTACAGCAATTTTAAATGTGGTCGGACAGATCGCTTGCGGTCGATATGAATTGGCGATTTTAATTCCAAAATCAGAAAGGGAGGCGGGTTTTTTGTTTTCCGTTGCGGTGAAGGTTGCGGCTATTTTTTCTGTCGCCTTTGCTGTATTATATCTGATCCTCGAATCGTTGAAGATCACGAAACTTCAAAATTCAAACAGCTTATTTCTTTTATTGCCTGTCTCGATCTTTCTATTCGGATTTTTCAACACCAACAACTACCTAGCCACCAGATGCAAAAGATTTAAACTTATTTCTTCTGCGAGAGTTATTCAAAGTTTCACCGCTTCTGTTTTACAGGTAGGACTTGGAGTTTTGGGATTTCTAAAGTCGGGACTGATCCTTGGTTATTTAATCGGCCAATTGCTTTCTTCTGTTTTCATTGTGCACGGCCTTAAATCCATTTTTAAATATCTTTCAATCAGGCAAAAGTCTCTTTTCAGCGTAGCAAAGCAGTATAAAGATTATATGCTTATTAATGCTCCAAGTGCATTAATGGATAGCATCTCGCTTTTTGCACCGGTTTTTTTTATCAAGGTGGGCTATGGAAGTGAAGATCTTGGGTTTTACACAATGGCCCAAAGACTTATCACCCTCCCAACCGTATTAATCGGACAGGCTATCAGCCAGGTTTTTTTCCAGCGAATTACCGCTTATCATGGGGATAAACAAAAAATAAAAAATGACATGATTGCCACTTTAAAATGGCTGGTCTTATTGGCCGCGGTAATTGGGATCGGAATATATTTTCTGGCGCCTTTTGCATTTTCCCTTGTATTTGGTCCGGAATGGCGGTTTAGCGGAGAACTCGCAAGCATTATGGCATTTTCATTTTTTATCAGACTTATTGTAAATCCGGTCTCTCCGGTTTTTATAGCTCTCAATGAGCTCAAAACACTTGCAAAATGGCAAACAGGATATTTTATCGGAATACTAACTCTATCGTTTGCTGCTATTCACCTTTTTTCAATTACCGGAACCGTATGGGCATATGCTGCCTTTGATTGGATCATTTACGGAATTTATTTTTTGCTGATCCTAAAAATATCCAAGTAGATTTTTGATTGCTCGATGCAGACAGCCTTCAAAAAATATTAAAACTTAAAGAAGTCTGTAAGTTTTATAATGGTGATTTCACTTTATTGATCCATAATAATTACGTTATCACTCCGCGATGGAAGAAATTTTATAAGGTGATGATTGAAAAGTTGAAAAGTTAAAGGTTCAGTCAAACCATTTGGAAACACTGCGAATCTATTCGAATGCATTTGCGATAACATTGGAAGTAGTACAAAAACAGATTGAAAGCTATAACTTCATTCTGTTTTACTTGTCACTATTTCTTTCCCACAGATTTGGATCAATCACCTCTAAGGTTGGGTATTTCTAAAATCCACGTCAAGAGTAATTAAAGACAAATCATTGACAATTGCAGTTACAGCAATAATTGCATCGAACGTTTTCACCCTCTTCGCTCGTCTGATTTTCACACATTCAATGACCACTTCCCTGGTTTTGCAGTAAATACGTGTACGATTATTCCTTTTAAGTCATCTTAATCAACACGGCTACTTTTTTGGGCCTTATAAAAATAACGATAAATGAAAACATCAAAAAGAGAAGCTTTTATACTGAAATCCTTAACCTTTCAAAAAAATTAAAGCCGTTATTTTTGCAGAATTTTAAATTAAACCTATGTGTGGAATTTCCGGACTCATTTCTTCCAAACCTTCTCACCGTTCATCGATTAAGAAGATGACCGATATTATTGCGCATCGCGGTCCGGATGGAGAAGGCGTTTATACCTGGAATGATGTTGCCCTCGGCCACAGAAGGCTTTCCATCATCGATGTCAGCAATCTTGGCTGCCAGCCGATGCCTTATCTCGAAAAATATGTGATCATCTTCAATGGCGAAATCTATAATTACATAGAACTGCGGGAAGAGTTGCTGCAACACGGCTACCGTTTTAGCTCTCAAACCGATACCGAAGTTTTACTTGCAGCCTATGACCATTGGGGAACAGGTTGCCTGGAGCAATTTAATGGAATGTTTTCGTTTGCCTTGCTCGACAAAACAAAGAATACGCTGTTTTGTGCCCGAGACCGTTTTGGAATAAAACCGTTCTATTTTTATGAGCAGAAAGACCTTTTTGCATTCGGCTCTGAAATAAAGATTTTCACAGCAATTGATGGATGGAACGCCGTGGGTAACAAAGAACGTATCTATGAATATCTGCAATTTGGTATTCAGGATCACACTTCTGAAACCATGTTTGAGGGTGTTTTTCAATTGAAGGGCGGACATTATCTTCTGATCGATTTGATCACTAAACAGAAAACGACTGAAAAATGGTATAACCTCTCTGATAGTTTTACCCCGCAGGATAACACATCTCCTGTGCAAAAGTTCAGGTCACTGTTTAACAGTTCAATTAAACTACGTTTAAGGGCCGATGTGAAAGTGGGATCTTGTCTTTCCGGTGGCCTTGATAGCTCTTCGGTAGTACTAACTGTTCATGAGCATTTACAAAAGCTTCAAAAAGCCGGATTGCAGGAAACGGTATCGAGTTGCTTTGAAAATAAAAAATATGATGAGCAACAATATATAGACGAAGTGGTGAAGAAAGCCGGCTGTATCAATCATAAAATATTTCCTGATTTGTCGTCCCTTTATGCTCAACTTTCAAAAATCGTTTGGCATCAGGATGAACCTTTTGGCAGTACAAGCATATTTGCGCAATGGGAAGTATTTAAAAAAGCAAAACAGGAAAATATTACGGTAATGCTCGATGGACAGGGAGCAGATGAAATTCTTGCCGGCTATCATTCCTACTATGGAGTATATTTTTGGGAGCTGATCAAAAAAGGAAGATTCAACCGGCTAAAATCAGAAATAAAAGGACTGAAAAACCTGGGATTGTACAACAACAGCTTTCTCACTAAGGAGGTTATAAAAAATGCACTTCCCCTCACCATTTGGTTATTGCTGAAAAAGTTGGGAAGGCAGGAGAAAGGATACATCAATCACTCCTACCGGAGCACGAAAACAGCTTCTGAAAACGTCACGTTCGGCTCGGTATCCGAAATGTCGCTCGTCCAGGTTGAAAGCTCAAATCTGCCGATGCTCCTGCACTATGAAGACCGGGACTCGATGGCCTTCTCAATTGAAGCACGTGTGCCGTTTCTGGACTATCGGCTGGTGGAATTTCTTTTTCAATTAGATGCGGATCACAAAATAAAGGATGGCATTACCAAATCGGTTTTACGGGAAGCGATGAAAGACGTTTTACCGGACAAAGTCTTGAACAGAAAGGATAAAATGGGGTTTGTTACCCCGGAGGAAGTTTGGATGAAAGAAAATGCAGCCCTCTTTCGAAGGGACCTGCAGGCGGCGGTTGAGTCAACAAACGGATTCATCAATAACAACGTAATGGAAAAATTTGAAAAGATTATTTCCGGAAAACAACCGTTTGATTTTAGTATTTGGCGGGTATTATGCTTTGCTGAGTGGGTACGGGTGTTTGGCGTGAAGCTGGATTAATAATAAAAAGTCTATTTCTAAATCGCTGATTCAGCGGCCCGGGCATCGTCCCACCCAGCGCACCGTCTCTACGAGGTCATCATCACTGCATGTGCATCGTCACTGCGAGGCACGAAGCAGTCTGTGAACCGCCGTTGAAACGAGCCTGAAATAAGCGCAGCGAGTTGACAACTTCACTCCACCAGCATCGTCGCTCCAAGCGCATCGTCACTGCGAGGCACGAAGCAGTCTGTGAACCGCACTCGAAACGATTATGAAACAGTGAGGCGAGTTTATCATAATTGTTGTCTTTGTTTCAAACCGATTCAATTTGAAGCGTAGATTGCTTCGTATCCTCGCAATGACGTGCTGCGTAACCCCGCAATGACGGGCAGCGTACTTCAAAATCATCAGGCTTTAAGTTTAGAGCTGTCAGAGACTAGCTCATCGTCACTGCGAGGCCACGAAGCAGTCTGTGAACCGTCGTTGAAACAAGCAGTAAGCCTTACCAAGTTGAAATTTCTTCTTCCCACAAATCTCTCCAATGTGGGTTTATTGAGTTAATTAGTTTGCATTTCTGCAACCGGCTTCCTCCTTTTATTCTCTTTTCTTCCAATATCGCTTCTTCAATAGTTGGAAATGTTTTATAATAAACCAGTATGTTCACGTTATATTTTGCGGTAAAGCTTTTCGGATATTTTTTCGTCTTATGCTCCTGAACTCTTTTTACCAAATTTGAAGTAACACCTGTGTACAAAACTGTTTGCAGAACGTTGGTCATGATATAAACACAGCCACCTCTTTCCATATGCAGATTTTAAGGGTTAACAGATAAAGTATCTTAACAATAAAAATAAAGCTATTTTTTATATAACCGGCATTTTTCTGCTTTACTGCCAGGTTACGAAGCAGTCTGTGAACCGCAGTTGTAGCAAGTGCGAAACAAGGGTGTCGTCCTTAGGATAATTGTTGTCTTAGTTTCAAACCCGATGCTATTTGAAGCGTAGATTGCTTCGTAACCTCGCAATGACGGGCTTCGTAACCTCGCAATGACGGGCTTCGTAACCTCGCAATGACGGGCTTCGTAACCTCGCAATGACGGGCTTCGTATCCTCGCAATGACGGGCTACGTACTTTAAATTCGCTAAGTTATTGGTTTAGAGCTGTCCGAGACTAGCGCATCGTCACTGCGAGGACACGAAGCAGGCTGTGAACCGCCTTTGTAGCAAGTACGAAACAAGGGTGTCGTCCTTATGATAATTGTTGTCTTAGTTTCAAACCCGATTCAATTTGTAGCGTAGATTGCTTCGTAACCTCGCAATGACGGGCTTCGTATCCTCGCAATGACGTGCTTCGTATCCTCGCAATGACGTTCTTGGTATCCTCGCAATGACGGGCTGCGTATCCTCGCAATGACGGGCTGCGTACTTCAAATTCATCAAGTTATTCGTTTAGAGCTGTTAATAGCACTGTATCTTCCCTGCAAGCGCATCGTCACTGCGAGGTACGAAGCAGTCTGTGAACCACCGTTGAAACAAGTATGAAACAAGCTGCGGCCGCTTTACAACATCGCTCCACGGGCAATCTCCCTGCAAGCGCATCGTCACTGCGAGGCACGAAGCAGTCTGTGAACCGCAGTTGTAGCAAGTGCGAAACAAGGGTGTCGTCCTTAGGATAATTGTTGTCTTAGTTTCAAACCCGATTCTATTTGAAGCATAGATTGCTTCGTATCCTCGCAATGACGGGCTGCGTATCCTCGCAATGACGGGCTGCGTATCCTCGCAATGACGGGCTGCGTATCCTCGCAATGACGGGCTTTGCACTTCGCAGTGAGGCACTTCACATTCTTGCTATCCCCCCGAAGCGAATTTTAATTTTCCTAATCCTTAACTTTCTTCCACCTTTGCGGCTCAACTTAGCGTTCATGAAGATACTTACGGTAATCGGTGCCCGCCCGCAATTTATAAAAGCATCGGTGGTTTCGATGGCATTGGCGAAAAAAGGTATTGAGGAAATTATCGTTCATACCGGACAGCATTACGATGAAAATATGAGTGAGATCTTTTTCTCCCAAATGAAAATTCCAAAGCCGGCTTATAATCTGCAACTCGGCCATCTTTCGCACGGTGCAATGACCGGAAGAATGACCGAGAAGATTGAATCGCTCATTCTTGATCTGCAACCCGATTACGTATTGGTGTATGGTGATACCAATTCCACCCTCGCTGCCGCTATTGCCACTTCAAAATCGGATGCAAAGCTGATCCATATAGAAGCCGGGCTGCGAAGCTTCAACATGAAAATGCCGGAGGAAATCAACCGCATCGTGACCGACAGGTTAAGCGACATCTTATTTTGTCCCACACCAGTGGCGGTTAAAAATTTGAAAGACGAAGGCTTTGAAAATTTCATTACCAAATCAGGAAAGAAAATTCAGATCGAATTGGTGGGCGACGTGATGAAAGACAGCGCGAAATATTTTTCAAACTTTGCCGCTTCCAATTGCAGCAAAACAATTTTTTCGTTAATTGAAAAAGAATTTGCTTTGTGTACCTTGCACCGGGCCGAAAATGTGAAACACCCGGAAAGGATGGAATCGATATTTTCGGCGCTTAATTCGATCAGCCAAAATGTACCAATTATCCTCCCACTTCATCCGGGAACAAAAAAGGCGATTGAGGACTATCGGATCATCAGTTCGAAAAACATTACCATTATCGATCCCGTCGGATTTTTTGACATGCTGATGCTACTGCAAAATTGCAAGGCGGTATTGACCGACAGTGGCGGATTACAAAAAGAAGCCTTCTTCTTTAAAAAGCCCTGCATAACTTTGCGGGATGAAACAGAGTGGATCGAATTGGTGGAAAACGGATATAATTTCCTGGCCGGAGCCGATCAATCGCTGATTGAAAAATATTTTGAACAATCAGAAGCGGTAGATTTTTCAACAGCAAAGCCACTGTATGGCGAAGGTTGTGTGAGCGATAAGATTGCCGGAATAATTCTATCACAAATCTAAATTGAATATCGGGATAAGTGGACTAACTTAATGGAAAAAAACATCCTTTATATAACCTGGGGAGAGACGATTGTGGATTTCGGAATATTCAAGAACCAGGTACTGGAACAATTGAAATTAATAAAACGTGAACGGCCGGATATAAACTTATTCTTGTTGTCCGGTATTCCTATTGGCAATAAAAAACTATTCAAAAATCCGTTCACCTTTGTCAGGGAGCTAAAACACATAAAGGCGGTTTGCAAAGAAAACGGCATCCACTTTTTCTGGCATTGGATTCCTGTTCTTTCTCCCTGGTTTTACACTCCTCCGGCTAAAGTAGGGTTCTACGATCTTTCTCAAACCAACTTTATTAAAAGATTCATAGAAAAAAATAAGATTAAACTTGTACACTCTCGTAGCTATACTCCTGCCAGGCTTTTACTTAAAACGAGAAAGAAATTTCCGCAATTATCATTCAAATTAATTTTTGATACAAGAGGTAACTTCCCCGAAGAAGGGAGGCTGAAATCGTTTTTTAGTGATAAGGATTACGCATTCTGGAAGAAAAAGGAGAAGGAATTGTTTAAGGAGTCTGACGCAGTAGTAAACGTTTCAGACACTTTTACTGATTATGTAAAAACGCTTACTGATAATCCTGAAATCTATACCATTTATACAAGCACCAATCTGTCCATCTTCAACCGGAATAACGAGGAAGAAAGGACGATTTCAAGGGAAAAATGTAATATCACAACTGATGAAAAAGTACTGGTTTATCTTGGAGATTTAGGAGAAAATGGATGGCATGACAAAACGAATTTGTTTGCTATATACAAATATTTTAAAGAAACCTTTGGCAAGACAAAATTACTTTTAATAACAAGGAATTTACGTGAAGAGTTTGAAGAATCTTTTTCAGAGGTTGCAGGCAAGGTGGATGAATTAATTGTAATAAAAGGTGAAACTCCAAAAGATGTAAACCGGTTTTTAAACATGGCCGATTATGCGTCGCTTCCATTCAAAAAGGTGAATAATCCCCTCGATCAAATTCTTGGTTATACTATGATCGCTTCGAAAACGGGAGAATATTTAGCTTGTGGATTGCCCATTGTCACTAATACAGCAATCGGAGCCGCTTCCAAATTAGTAAAAGAGACAGAAACCGGCGTAGTGTATCGAATGGGTGATGAGAAGGCCATAAAAAATCCTCTTCTCGAAATTGAATCAAATAGAGAAGTAATAATAAAAAAATGTATCGATACTTCAAAACGATTTGATGCACAAGAAAACGCAAGGTTATATTTAGGAATCTATGATAAGCTGTTTAAATCGGCTAGCCATTCAACACAATTAAAAATGTCATCTAAATCTTGAGTCCGATAATCATCATATTAATCTCCATTGCCGTTTGTTTTCTTGCTGCGCCCCTGTACCGGCTTTCGGCCGGTTCAATGAAACTGACGAAGATCAACATGATCTCATTTGTATTCTACATGGATTTGATCGTTTTATCTTTTGCCGGTTCCATCATCGTTCTTCTTTATCGCAATACATTGTTTAATAACCTGATCGATAATATTATCGGGGGATATGAATCAAAACTGCTTGTTTGGAAATTAATAATTTATGCCATATTCGGCATCGGCCTCGGCATGCTTATTTCAAACCTGCTGTTTAACTTCAAACGGACAGAAATTGAAAACTACTATCAAAAGCCGTTAAAATCCTTGTTTTCGCCGGACGACAGCTATATAAAAATTCCGCTTTACATTTTGTCAGTTATCTCCATCCTGAGTATCATTTATACGTATATGGTTATCGGCACGGTGCCGTTTATCAAATCCTTTTTCCTAAAAAGTCAGGATGATGTGTTAGCCTTGAGGGCAGCGGTTGACCGTGATTTCCCGGGTATTGTTTATATCAAAAATTTCTTCGGGTATTTGCTTGCCCCGATTCTCTGTTACATATTTTATTGCTACCACCTGTTGGAGAAGTCGGCGAAAAATAAGTTTTGGTTTTACCTGATGTTTTTCTTCACTTTTATGATCCTTACCTATGATGCTTCAAAAAGTCCTTTTGTAAGATTTTTATTGGGATTTGTTTTTCTAAGGGTAATATTAAAAGGAAAGATTCCACTTAAAAAATTTTTCTGGTTTGTACTGCTGGTCATCGCATTACTGGCGATTATCTTCATGTTGATCACCAAGCAAGGACTTGAAGAAGTTCTTTTCTCTTACAACAGCGGATTAACAGGACGTTTATTCATCAGCCAGGTTTCATCGCTCTACCAACATTTTCAAATTTTTCCTTCTGAACATAATTTCATTGGTTTTCATAGCCTGTCACGTGTACTTCCGATTGGAGAATTTTCGGACCGTTCAGCCAGGATTGTTTTAGAAATCACTACGCCCGGTTTTGCCGAGATTGGAGGCGTTTTCAATACGCTGTTTTTAGGAGAAGCTTACGCCAATTTCGGATGGTGGGGCGTCATCATCAGCCCGCTCTGGATTGGATTCCTCATTCAAAGTCTGCATATTTTATTTCTCCGGTTACCAAAAACGCCAATGTTTGTGGGATTGTTGGTTTTCTTTTCCTACACGAGCAATATAACCGGCGGTTTCAATGAATATATCTACAACATGCAATATTTTCTGTTGCTGATTACCATTGTTGGAGTTTGGATCAGCGCAACGGTTCTATTTAAAATGCATTCAAAAACCACATTACCCGATGCAGCCGCAGGTTGAGATTTTAATGGCCACTTACAATGGCGGAAAATACATTGAACAGCAGCTAAACTCGTTGTTTAATCAAACCTACGCCAATTGGATATTGACTGTCAGAGACGATGGCTCAACCGACAACACGCTTGCGATTATTAAAAAATACGTTGAGGAATATCCGAAGAAAATTAAACTGCTGCCGGCGGGAGAGAAGAACCTCCGTTCCACGCTGAATTTCGGAAAACTGCTCGAAGCTTCTACCCTCGATCATGTAATGCTTTGCGATCAGGACGATTACTGGTTTCCCAATAAAATCGAGATCACGCTAAATGAAATGCTGAAACGGGAAAAACAGTTTGGAAAAGATTGTCCGCTGATCATTTATACCGATCTCAGTGTGGCCGATGAATCGTTGAACCTGCTGCACAAATCGTTTTGGAAACTGCGGAAACAATCGCCGGCGATTACGGAGAAGCTATACAAAACAATAGCGCACAGCACGATCACCGGTTGTACCACGATGATTAACCGTGCAGGCATTAACATTTCGATGCCAATATTAATGGACAGCTTTCAGCACGACCACTGGATGGCGATGCATGTGGTGCATTATGGACATATTTTCGCAATCGACAAGCCAACACTTTTATACCGCCAACACTCCCTTCAATCGGTTGGAGCGCAGACATTTTCAATAAAATACTTATCGTCAAGGCTAAGCTATTTTCCTTTATTGATGCGAGACTGGGTTTTATTAAAACGAACAAAAAGGATTCCCGTTCCGTTGGCAAGGGTTTTTTTGTTTAAGCTGTATTATAACGTGGTGAGGATGTTTAGATAGTGAGGATCCTACATACAACCCTTTCAGGGTTGGGGTATCGCCGGATGGTCGACATCGGGCTGTCACACCCTCTGACCGCCCGTCACCGGGTGTGACCTCGCGTCACCGGGTATCACCCGGTATTAATCATGTTGGACCCCTTCCGGGTCGTGGGCGACATGCATTCAAGCCTGCTTTGATATGAATAGCCCGTTATGCATTAAAGCCTGAAGGGCTTTAATTTGATTAACCACCGGCGCTAAGCCGGCGGTGGACGCTGATGGTCGGGGCCGGCAATCGATCAAGCCTGAAGGGCTTTGATATGAGTAGCCTGAAGGGCTTTAACTTGATTAACCGCCGGCTCTAGGCCGGTAGGGAGGCCGATGGTTGGGACCGGCGCCAATCAAGCCTGAAGGGCTTTAATATGAATAACCTGAGGGCTTTAATATGAATAGCCTGAAAGGCTTTAACTTGATTAACCGCCGGCTCTAGGCCGGTGGGTAGGCCGATGGTCGCGGGCCGCCGCCAATCAAGCCTGAAGGGCTTGAATGTAAAATTCGTATCTTCCGGTTATAAACCTTTAAATACAACATCATGGGAACCTTTAAACAAATTCAGTATCACATTGTCTTTGGAACCAAATACCGTGAAAAGACAATCAGCGAATCTCATTGTACGGAGCTTTACCGTTATATCTGGGGGATTATAAAAAATAAAAAATGTCACTTGTACCGTATTAACGGAGTTGAAGATCATCTTCACATATTCACAGATCTACATCCTTCTGTTGCTTTGGCTGATTTTATCAAGGAAATAAAAGTTTCGAGTCATGATTGGATGAGGAAAAGTGGAAATTTTCCTGATTTCCGGGGATGGCAAAATGGATATGGCGCTTTTACAAGCAGCATCAAAGCAAGAAACACCATCATTAATTACGTCAAAAACCAAAAGATACATCACCGGAAGGAAAATTTTTATGATGAATACAAAACACTGCTCGTGGAAAACGGGATTGAATTTGATGAAAGATATCTGTTTCAGTAAACTCTATCCTCGCCTGGATCGCTTTAATTTGCATGAATCCTCCGCAAATCAACACAAGGCTGAAGCCTCATGTTTGAGTAAGCAGGTTTCGAAACCGAGTAGTGAATCGCTGAATAAAAAAGAAAATGTACTATTGCAATTTAACAGAGGACGATGAACAACAACAGGATTATGGTTTCGGGGATGAACGGACAATTGGGAACAGAACTGCAGGAAATCGCCACTGAGTTTCCGGGATTTGAATTTTTATTTTTCGACCGGGTACAATTGGATGTTACAAGATTGGAAATGTTGGAAGACGCTTTTTCTTCATTTAAGCCAAACTACTTCATCAATGCATCTGCTTTCACGGCGGCAGATCAGTGCGAGATAGAAAAGGAAAAATGTTTTGAGGTGAACGGAAAGGCAGCGGAAAATATAGCGAAAATCTGCAGCCGTTACGGAACAAGGTTCATTCATATTTCATCTGATTATGTGTTCGGCGGCGAAAGCGATGTTCCTTATAGAGAAACCGATGCTACCCATCCCCTGAATAATTACGGACTGGCAAAAGTGGAAGGCGAAAAAATGGCTTTTGCCGCTCATCCGGATACGGTTGTTTTGCGCATTTCATGGGTGTATAGCGAATACGGGAAAAATTTCGTGAAGACGATGCTGCGGCTGATGAAAGAAAAAGATTCGTTTGGTGTGGTCAATGACAGGATCGGTTCCCCCACCTACGCAAGGGATGTGGCAGAATTGATCCTGCACATAATTGAAAACGATTATTCAGGAAAAATCCCTTTTCAACCCGGCATTTATCATTATAGCAATGCGGGAATTATTTCCTGGTATGACTTCGCGGTGGCAATAAGAGACATGAGTGGATCCAATTGTACCATCCATCCCATTTCTTCTGAAGATTATATTGCTGCTGCCGACAGGCCAGCTTATTCTGCCCTTGATAACGGGAAAATTCAGCAGGTTTATGGCGTGAAATTAAAAAACTGGAGAGACCGCTTAAAGGATTGCCTCACTCATATTGAAACGCAAAATTCTGATATCCTGTCTTTTTGATTTGATTTCTTTTCAGGTAAAAATCACCTTCGGTTGAAACCTTTTGAAAAAAACCCTTTATTTCGCACATATTACCTGTTTTTCCCTTGAAAGAAAAGCACCAGAAAACTATGAAAGTAGCTATTTTAGGCACAAGAGGCATTCCAAACAAGTATGGAGGGTTTGAACAATTTGCTGAATATTTTTCGGTTGGATTTGTGGCAAAAGGATATGAGGTTACTGTTTATTGCCCTCATTTGCATGACTTCAACGAAGCGGAATTTAAGGGTGTAAAAATTAAAAAAATCTACTGTCCTGAAGATAAGTTTGGCTCATCGGCTCATTTTATTTTTGATTACCTCTGCATGAAGGACGCCCTACAGCAGCAATTCGATATTTTATATGAAAGTGGATACGGCACATCCGTTTTCGCTTACTATTTGCTCAATAAAAAAAGCCCTCTCATAGTCACAAATATGGATGGGCTCGAATGGAAACGCTCAAAGTGGAATTTTTTAACCCGCAAGCTTATGCGGCGGCTTGAAAAGATTGCAGTAAAAAAGTCTGATTATATTATTTCCGATAATCGCGGTATACAGGAATATTATAAGAAAGAATTCAACAGAGACAGCTTTTACATTCCCTATGGGGGAGAAATTTCAACCGGTTTCGACGAAAATATTCTTTCCGACTATGGATTGAAAAAGCATGGATACTTCGTTTTAGTGGCAAGATTAGAACCCGAAAACAATATTGAAATGATTTTGGACGGATATATCATGTCGAAGTCTAAAAATCCTTTCATAGTAATCGGAAGCCCTGAAACAAAATATGGAAAGTTCCTACTGGAGAAATACAAGGCCTATCCCGCCATTAAATTTGTGGGAAGCATTTATGACCGGGCGGTAACCCAATCATTAAGGCACTTCAGTCAAATCTATTTTCACGGACACACGGTGGGTGGAACAAATCCTTCTTTACTTGAGGCGATGGGAGATCGTGCCTTCATCATTGCGCATGACAACCTTTTTAATCGCGGAGTGGTAAGCAAAGACAATCTTTTCTTTTCCTCAAAAGAGGAAATCGCAAAACATATAAATGCCTTTGACACCTATCGTTCACTTCAACCGGCGCTGATAAAAGCAAATATTGATAGAATCGTTGAGCATTTCAACTGGGAAAACGTTGTTGACAGTTATGAAAATTTGTTCAGAAAGCTCCTGCGTGAAAATATAAAGACCGGTAACAGCACGAAACCATCCGTCAATTTTCGCTGATAAACCTCCGCCTGGTTGAGTTGCTACTTCTTACCGCCATTGATGCCAAGACCGGCAAGAATGTTGATAAACCTCCGCCTGGTTGAGTTGCTACCCCCAACATGCCTTAACTATCTGGCCAACAATACTTCTCGTTATTATATATGCAATGGGACGGTCTAAACAACGTGATTTTTCACCTTTTTTGGATTAATTGAAAATGTTTACTTTGTTTTCTCAAATATTTTTATTATGAAAAAGGCGATTTTAATCATTTTACTCCTGCTCGTTGTAGTAGTAGGAGGCCTTGCAGGTTATACTGCATTTTTCCTTCCTGATGTAGAATCTTCAGAAGACATTCATATCGATGTCACCCCTGAACGGGTGAAGCGTGGCGAATACCTTGCCAATCATGTAACCCTCTGTATCGATTGTCACTCTACCCGCGACTGGAGCCGGTATTCGGGTCCTCTTGAAAAAGGAACCGAAGGAAAAGGCGGCGAATATTTCGGACCTGAAATGGGATTTCCCGGAAAAATCTATTCCAAAAACATCACTCCCTTCCACCTAAAGGATTGGACTGACGGGGAATTGTTCAGAACCATCACCACCGGTGTTTCAAAAGACGGAAAAGCGCTGTTTCCTGTGATGCCCTATCACAATTATGGTCAAATGGATAAAGAAGATATCTTCGACATTATTGCCTATATACGCACCCTTCAACCGATTACCTATTCTCCGCCGAAAAGAAGTCTTGACTTCCCCGTCAATTTTATTTTAAATACCATTCCGCAAAAAGCAGGTTTAGTCAAAAAGCCTCCGGTAACAGATAGAATTGCTTACGGAAGATACATGATTAATGCCGCCGCCTGCATCGAATGCCATACACCGGCAGAGAAAGGAAAGATCATACCGGAAAAAGCATTTAACGGCGGTCGCTCATTTGAAATGCCGAATGGCATCGTCACTTCTGCCAACCTCACGCCGGATAACGAAACCGGAATTGGGAACTGGACAGCCGAAACCTTTGTTTCCCTCTTCAAGAAATATTCTGATCCCTCACAGGCCGAAAAATTAAAAGCAAATGATATGAACACCGTTATGCCTTGGACGATGTATGCGGGAATGGATTCAACAGATTTAGTGAGCATATTCGAATACCTGAAGACACTTCCACCGGTAAAGAATAAGCTTGTGTCGTTTGTGGCGAAATCAAAATAAACTGACAAATTTTAGCAACTTGTTTAAACATTTTATTAAATCTTAAGTCAAACTCCTCCTGATTGGCTAAATTTGCGGTTATTTTTCAGCAATTGGAGTTTGTATTAAGATGAATGAAAAAATCTGGCTTTCATCCCCTCATATGGGTGGAAAGGAACGGGACTTTGTAAATGAGGCGTTTGACAGCAACTGGGTGGCACCGCTTGGACCGAATGTGAACGGGTTTGAGGACGATATTCGACACTATCTTGGCGAAGGGGTTCATGTAGCGGCTTTAAGTTCGGGAACGGCAGCCCTTCACCTGGCCCTGATTCTTTTGGGGGTAGAAACCGGCGATGAAGTGATCTGCCAGAGCATGACATTTTCGGCTTCAGCCAATCCAATTGTTTATCAAAAAGCCGTTCCTGTTTTTGTTGATAGTGAGGCAGAAACCTGGAATATGGATCCTGATATCCTGGAAGTGGCAATCAAAGACCGGTTGAAAAAAGGTAAAACGCCAAAGGCAATTATCCCCGTTCACCTTTATGGGATGCCGGCAAAGATGGATGAGATTCAATTGATTGCAGAAAAATACGGTATTCCGGTAATTGAAGATGCGGCGGAAGCACTGGGTAGTTCATACAAGGGACAAAAGATGGGAACCTTCGGAAAAATGAGTTGCCTTTCTTTTAACGGAAATAAAATAATCACCACTTCAGGTGGCGGCGCACTGGTTTCCAATGACAAGCAACTGGTTGAAAAGGCCCGGTTTTTATCCACACAGGCCCGCGATAAAGCCCCTCATTACGAGCATTCACAGATCGGCTATAATTACCGGATGAGTAATATTAGTGCGGGAATAGGGCGGGGACAAATGCTCGTTTTGGATGAAAGGGTGAAAAAAAGAAGGGAAATCTTCGAAGGTTATCTTTCGTTTTTTAAGGACCGGACAGACATATCTTATCAAACCGAACTGGCAGGAATGTTCAGCAATCGCTGGCTTTCTGCCTTTGTATTTAACGGAAATGTAAAGGAGGTGAAATGGAATGAAAAGATCAGAATGGCGTTGGAAACAGACAACATTGAATCGAGGCCGCTGTGGAAGCCGATGCACCTGCAACCAGTATTTAAAGATGCTCCGTTTTATGGCAACGGAACAAGCGAACAGCTGTTCAATAACGGCATTTGCCTGCCTTCCGGAAGCAACATGAATGAAAAAGACTGGACGCGGATAAAAGAAAAAATAATATTTTTGTAAATTCTTGTAAATCCATTATCTAATTCCTTATACCCGAAATTAAATTTATTCAGATGAAGATCACATATTTGCTCAATATTAAGTACATGCCGAGGTGGATAATCGTTACCCTTGATGTTTTTCTGACATTTGTAGCGGTTATTTTGTCTTTTTTATTTCGGTTTAACTTCAGGACCACCCGAATTTCGGATACAACCTTTCTTTCGGCGCTGGGCTTAATAACGGGCGTTTATCTGCTATGCTTCATCGTCTTTAAAACTTATCGTGAAATTGTCAGGCATACCACCATCCAGGGGGTTATAAGGATTTTGGGAACAACATTTATTGCAAGCATTATCCTGATAATGCTCAACTTTTTCTACGGATCATTGAGTGAGGGTAAATTACTCGTTCCTTTTTCGGTCATCTGCATCAATTTTTTTGTAGCCTTTTTCCTGCTCGCTGCCGTGCGCATCTTAATAAAGGGCTTGTTTTATTTCGCTTCGAAGTCAAAAAAGAAACCGGTTATTGTAATAGGCGCAGGAGAACTCGGACGAGCTGCCATCCGTTCGATCAATAAAGAAGTTGTAAGTGAATGGTATGTGGCCGCAATCGTAGATGATGACCCGGTAAAAAGAGGGAAAAAGATTGATAATATTCCCATTATCGGCTTTAAAGATGTTGATAAAGTGATGCAAAAAAGGACGGTTGACCGTGCTATCATTGCCATTCATCTGATTTCTCTTGATCGAAGAAATGAAATCGCAAATTATTTTGTGGACAAGGGCGTGAAAGTGAGTATCCTGCCGGCGCAATGGGTAAATGATCCGTTTAAGATCAAACGGCTGCGGGATGTAAATATTGAAGATCTGCTCGAAAGGGAACCGATCAAAATGAATAACCTCTCGATCAGCGAAAGATTACAGGGAAAAAGGATATTGATCTCCGGTGCTGCCGGATCGATCGGTAGCGAAATCGTAAGACAGGTTGCGAAATTTAAGCCGGAAATGCTGATCTTACTGGACATGGCCGAATCGCCCCTGCATGTGATCAGTCTCGAGCTTTCCGAGAATTATAAGGAGGTAAATAATACGATCTTCATCGGCAATATCAGCGATAAGAAAAGGATGGAATTTCTGTTCGAAAGTTACCAGCCATCTGTTGTATTCCATGCAGCTGCGTACAAACACGTTCCCATGATGGAAAAACATCCGCAGGAGGCGGTCATCAATAATGTGGTTGGCACCCGTAACCTTGCCGATCTTTCCGTTAGATACAATGTAGAAAGGTTTGTAATGGTGAGCACCGATAAGGCCGTGAATCCCACCAACGTTATGGGCGCATCGAAGAGGGCTGCCGAAATCTACATTCAGGGATTGCATGAACAACTTAAGAATCTCTATCCGTCTCAACCCACTACATCGTTTATCACCACCCGGTTTGGAAACGTGCTCGCCTCAAACGGAAGCGTGATTCCAAGGTTTAAGGATCAATTGCGTAAAGGCGGTCCGATTACCGTTACCCATCCTGATATTACCCGGTTTTTCATGACGATTCCAGAAGCCTGTCAGCTCGTTCTTGAAGCCGGCGCCATGGGAAAGGGCGGTGAAATATTTGTGTTTGACATGGGGAAATCGATTCGTATTGCAGATCTCGCCAAAAAAATGGTATCACTCGCCGGTTTAAAACTCAATACCGATATCCGCATTATTTATACAGGCCTGCGACCCGGTGAAAAGCTGTATGAAGAGGTGTTGAATAAGGAAGAATTGACCATCGCGACCTATCATCCAAAGATCAAGATTGCACAGGTTGCCGAATCAGATCTTACTGCAGCGAAGAAATACATCGATGAGATGGCAATTGCCGCGCATAACAATGACGACTGGCAGTGCGTGAAGCTTTTAAAATACCTCGTCCCTGAATTCAAAAGCAATAATTCAAAATACCAGACCATCGACGTAAAGGTGGAAGAACAGGTTCAGCAAATTTAACCGGCTTTGTTTGGCGTGAGGTCAGCAATCATTTTCAGATAGACACCATTTGTCCATCCAAATCCGTCCTGGTTAGGATATTCACCGCCTCCGGCATTGGTATCCGTGTGTACAACATCGTATTTCTCCGTCATCTTTCCCGTGGATTCATATACTTTTTCACAGTGTGCGGTCCAACGCTTTCCGATTGTTTCTGCAAGATCGTTTGTTTCATAATTTTTCAATCCGCGGTAAGCCATCCATTGAAGAGGCGCCCATCCATTGGGATAATCCCATTGCTGTCCGGTATTATGCGGCGTTGTTACCAATCCGCCCGGAAACAAAAACTGCTCTCCTATGATCTTCGCCACTGATTGCGCCTGCTCAATTGAAGCGAGTTTGAAGAAGAGCGGATAAACGGCAGCGAGACTGTATTTTGTTGAATATTCATTATCAATATGATCATAATCAAAAAAATAACCGCGGATATCATCCCAGCAATATTTGTTGATAGCCTTTATTCTCTTTGACCGCCGGTTCTCCATTTCGGTTTTCAGCGCATTTTCACCCTTCATTGAGGCTGCTTCTGCCAGCACAGATTCAAGATGATACAGCAAGCAGTTCAGATCAACCGGAATCATGTCTGAAGACTGAATGGTAATCATGTTCCGGCCATCTTTGAGCCAGCGGCTGCAAAAATCCCAGCCCGATTCGCAGGCCGAACGGAGGTGCTTATTCATGGTTTCCGCGTCATTGCCGGAACGTTCTATTACGCTGCTGTCTTCGTTGAAAGCTTCCGGTCGAGGGTAATTTCTGTCGTCCCAATAACGGTTGAGGATACTGCCGTCATTCAGGAGAACCACTCGCCGGTACTCGCGATCCGTTTTGGATATCAAATCTTCGCCGTCCATCCAGAACCGGTATTCCTGCAACAGTTGCGGCAAATAATCTCCCAGGATTTTCTCTCCTTTTATTTCCGCTAATAATTCAACCATCAACGAAAAAAATGGCGGTTGCGATCGTCCGAGATAATAGGTCCGGTTTCCATTCGGAATAAACCCTAACTGATCTATCAGCCAGGCAAAATTCTTCACCATATTTTCAATCAGACCGGTTCTTCCCGATACCTGTAATCCCAGCATGGTAAAATAACTGTCCCAATAATAGATTTCCCGGAATCTTCCTCCGGGAACGACATAAGGATAGGGAAGAGCGATCAACGTGCCGCCTTTCTGCTGCTCCGGTTGACGGGTTAGTACATCCCAGAGTTCATTGAGATGCTGTAAAACAGGCTTATGTTCAGAACGGTAAAGATCATTTTCCTCCCCCGGCATTGTGAAATTCGCCGAAACAAATTTCTTAAGATCAAAGCCTTCGGTTTCCTTTTCCTCTTCATATTTTTCCAGAATTTGCTGCGGATCGCCTTTAGGAATACAATCGACAAAATATTTTGAATCTTTGAAGATCTTGTTTCTCTGAACGGCCCTGAAAAGCGGGCCGAGACTTTCAATAAAAAAATAATCCTTCATCTTTTATATTTTTCCAACTTCAATTTTTGACCGTACCGTCATTCGCTTAAAAAGCGATAAACAAATAATCAAAATCGTTATTGGGATAAGTGAAAAATAAAACGCGTTTTCGCCTCCGTAATACTGAAAAATATTTCCGGTAATGATGGAACCGGTGGTTCCTCCAAGTGCAGAAAAAATGATAATCAATCCACTCATGATTCCGTGTTTTTGAACAGGCAAGCTGCTGAGAACAACGGAATTTATAGCCGGATAAACGGGTGCCAGAAATAATCCTATAAGGGGAAAGATAAACGCGGCAAGCGGTGCATCGACCCAGCCGGTAACGATTTGATCTTTCACAGTTTGCGCCATCGGAATTGCAAGTATTACAAGTGAAGCGGCCAGTAGAAGGCAAACAACCAGTGTAGGAAACCAGCTCACCTTTTTCAATACCAGTCCGGCCAGGAATCTGCCGACTGCGGTTGAAGCCGCCAGAATACTCGCCATCTCTATGCTCAGGAAATTGGGAAGATGCAGCACCTTGCTGTTGAAAGTCGGAAGCCAGCTCATGATACTTTGCTCAATCAAAACGTAGAAAAAAGCAGAGAAAATAAAAACCAATACCAGCGGCTTTACCATTAAAGAAAACATTTCCCCAAATTCCTGAACAAAGGAATGTTGCCTTTCACCCTCCAGCGACCGGTCGTTCAGCTTTGCACTACCCAGCAGGATGAAGGCGATCAGACAAAGTGCACCCAGTACAAAATAAACATTTAGCCACGACCTCGAAGCAGGATCGTTTTCATCCACAAACAGGCTGAAGATAAAATATCCCGCGAGAATACCTACCATAAAGAAGGATTCCAGAAAATTCATCAGGCTGATATGTTCTTTTTCATTTTTCGTAATTAGACCGATGGTTCCGTAAACCGACATCTTAATAAATGCAAAGCTGATACCTATGGCGGCAAACAAAAGTTTTACCACCAGGAAATCCGCAATAAACGGAACGAGGAAACAAATGATCATAATTGCGCCAATTGCAAGCTGCATGGCCCGCTTATATCCGATCTTAATAATATAACCCGAGATAAAAAACGAAGCAATCGCAATGCTGAGATCTTTGAATGCTTCCAAAACAGAAGCGGATCCTTCGGTTACGCCAAAGCTTGTCTGAACCTGAAGAATTACGGTTCCCACGCTGTTTAACAAGATTGCAAATACGAAATAGTTGAGGAATAAGGAGGCTTTGATCTTCCATTGATCCATAAGGTAAAGATTTAAAAGCTGAGGTCAATTTGTTACAGAAAAGATAGAGCTTTTCAATAACAGTTTTAAATTTTAATCCGTGGAATTTAAAGTTTCATCCATCATCCGTTGAATGAGCAGCGGTTCAAAACCCTTCTGCATCAGATATTGTTTTGTCCTGAGTTTTTTCTCCGACAGCCTTCCCTGTTTAATAGAATCGAATTTTTTCTGGAGCAGTTTTTTGAGCCGCTTTTCGTAGGCTTCTTCATCAATTTCTGTGAGACCTGAATTTATATTGGCAGCACTTACGCCTTTCAGTTTCAGCTCATATTTTATTTTGATCCTACCCCAGTTTTTCAAATTGAATCTGCCGCGGCAAAAAGCTCTTGCAAACCTCTCCTCATTTAGAAAATCTTCGGCTTTCAGTTCCGCTAAAATTGTTTCAACCTGGGTTTTATACAGCCCGAAGCTATACAGTTTTGATCTTACTTCGGCATGCGACCGCTCCTGGTAAGCACAAAATTTCATTGCCTTGCTTAAGGCTTGTTTGTCCGTCATCTTATGCTGAAACAACTAAACTGATTTCAAAAATTAATATCATTTTGGAAAGATAATGTTATATTTTGGGTTGAAAACAGATGTGATGGAACAAAACAAACTGCTTATTTACATCGTTGATGACGATCGCATTTATGGAATGGTTGCCACCAAAACAATCAAAGCAACGGGAATTGATTGCGCGGTCGTCAACTTCAATTCATCGCTTCAATGCCTTGCCCATCTCAAGGATCTTCTTGCAACGCCGGCGAAATTACCTGATTTCGTTTTCATCGATCTGAATATTCCCGGAATGGATGCCTGGCGGTTTGTTGAATCACTGCAGGAACTTCATTCGAATGAAATTTCCCGGATTAAGATCTACATAATGAGTTCTACCAAAACCGAAGCCGACGGCGAGAAAGCCCGGTCAAACCGTCTGATACAGGGATTTTTGGAGAAACCGGTTTTAAAAGAAAGTTTTCATTTAATATTGTCGCCCTGAAAGATTTCGATTTATTTCAGAATAAAAAAACAGATTAAATATTTTAATTAGTAGGTTTGTGACCCAATAAAAAAGATGGTATTATATGAAATTTATTGCTTCTTCTTCATCACTATTAAAGCATTTGCAACAAATAAGCGGTGTGATCAGTTCAACAACGGTTTTACCCATTCTCGATAATTTTCTTTTTGATATCGAAGACCGGAAGCTCAACGTTGTTGCTACCGATCTTGAAACGGTGATGCGGGTGCAGATGGAGGTTGAAAGCAAAGACAATGGAAAGGTTTGTATACCGGCAAAGATTCTTATTGATACACTCAAAAACCTTCCGGATCAACCACTTACTTTTGATATTGATCAACAATATGCGATTGAAATCACTTCCGATACAGGTAAGTATAAGGTGATGGGTGAAAATCCCGATAACTTTCCGAAAGAACCGGAACCGGAAGAAACAAGTTCATTCAATATACCGTCATCAGCGCTCATTACAGCCATCAACGATACGCTGTTTGCGGCCAGCAATGACGACCTTCGTCCGGCAATGACGGGCGTATTGTTTGACATGACAAAGGACGCAATGCAATTTGTGGCAACCGATGCGCACCGGCTGGTAAAATATGTGCGGAAGGATGTAAAATGTCCGGAAGAAACCTCCATCATCGTTCCCAAAAAGCCGCTTCATCTGTTGAAAAACATTTTTCCCGAGGATCAGTCAGATCTTGAAATCAGTTATAATGATAAACATCTTTTTGTTTCAAAAAATTCTACCCGTTTGATCTGCCGGCTGATTGATGCAAGATTTCCGGACTATCGCGTGGTAATTCCGGCCGACAATCCATATACACTCGTTGTAAACAGAAGCGATTTCCAAAATGCTCTGAGAAGGCTGATGGTATTTAGTAATAAGAGTACTAACCAGGTGGTGTTAACGATGACCGGAAATGAACTGCAATTAGCCTCGCAGGATATTGATTTGAGTTTTGAAGGAAATGAAAGAATGAATTGCCAGTTTGACGGAGAAGATATGCAGATCGCTTTCAATGCAAAATTTCTGGTAGAAATGCTGAATGTGGCAGATACCCCTGAAGTAAATATCGCTTTATCAACTCCTACAAGACCGGGAATTTTAAGACCGTCTGAAGTGGGTGAAGATGAAGACATATTGATGCTCGTGATGCCGCTGATGATCAATACCTAAGCATCTCTTCCGGGTTTTACACAGGAATTATTTAATACACATTTGGAGAAAGACCTTCTCCGGTGTTATTGAAGCTGATAATCATTTTCGCCCGTCCTAAACCTTCGGTATCTTTTACAAACACGGAAATATTATTTTTACTCCAAAATTTTGTATTCCGTCTTATAAATCCTGCTTGTGAACGCACTTCTAACGCCTGCGCACCAAAAATTGAATCCAATTGATTTGTGATGGCTGAAATATCCTCTTTTTGGAGAAAGATAATTATTCCTTTAACTACGCCTGATTTATCTGTTGCAATAAAAATTCCGACCGAATCGGTATCCTTTCCGGCAATATTCAGCTTTACTGTTTTAGATTTGAAATAATCATAAACAGCATCATCGAAGGTTCAGTAGGGCTCGTCAAAACGCGGCTGTTGATGACGGATTAACAATTGCCGGTTCTCTTCCCGAATGGTTTCTCCTAATCTGAACTTATCTAAACCCTTGTCGATCAAAAGCAGCTCCTGAACATATACAGTGTTGGCCATTGTAATTAGCATTGAAATTATGAAAATGACTTTCATGTTTAAAAGATCCAAATTAAATGACAAGCCGCCGGCTCGCTTTTTGAAACAGCAGCGCGTTCGGCTTCGTGACACCTCCAAACCCAATTCTATTGCAGCGGTGTTTAATACCATTTTCACCGTTATCCTAGTAGATGTTTGGTGGCAGCCTTTCCGTTGGCGTCGTGAAACGGATCGTAGCTCTAAGCAATCCGTTGCCTGCAGATTGAAGAAATGCAGAAACTCCGCTTTTGTTCCAATACTTCGTAGTTCTTGTTACGTTTTCCACGCCTGACTCAACTTCTAAAGCCTGCGGACCGAAGGCCTCGTTTAGCGCTGAGATTAGTAGAGCGGCATTTTGATACCGCGTAAAAATGAACAAGCCCTTTATGACTGCTGATTTGTCTGTTGCTACAAAAACAAATTGCAAATTGATATTCGAGTCTACGGTGGCTAATTCAATGCTGCGGGATACGTAATAATTATAGGATGAATCATCGAAAGTGGCAAAAGGTTTTTCAATGTCAGGTTGAACAAACGCCTCAAAACCGGCTTTGTTCAGGTCAATCATTTCTTGTCCCAACGGAAATTTATTCAACCCCTTTTTAGTTAAAAACAAAGGTTGAGATTGCGATTTCTGCATAAGCAACAATGAAAATAAAAGTGAGATAATAATTTTCATACGAAATTTGAATAGTATTTCAAAAAGAAGAAAGAGAGGCTGATCCAAACCGTTTAGAGCACGCTCTTTTAAATTAGAATCCCAAAACAAATTATATTTCTTTTAACAAACAGCAACCACTGCTTTTTTTTAAGTTTCTTTTAATCTCGAACCCAGAAGAGTAAGGTTAGATTGAAATGATAATCTCTGCTTTCGGCGAATAGCTTCTAAAGCAGTAGACAAGTTTACCATGACACAGATTAGTGTCAAAACAAATGCGGATCGTGTCACCAGATTAAACGAATACTCTTAATTTTCTCTGTAAACATCCAGTGGGGCCGATCTCGATCTACAAATATCAAATTGTTGCTCTTTAAAACGTCACAAGTTACTCTCAACCAAGAGCGGATTACAAAACTTACAGGGGTTCGGACAGGTAAAAACCTCTCAACTCCTACTATTTCAACACCTCACTTAGCTTCTGTTCCAATTCCGGTCCTCTTAAAGATGAAGCAATGATTTTTCCATCCGGGTCGATTAAAACATTGAATGGAATTCCGTCGAATTTATAAGTTTCAACTGATATGCTGTTCCATTGTTTCAGGTCACTCATTTGCGGCCAGTTCAGATTATCGGCTTTGATGGCCTGAATCCACGCGTCTTTATCCTGATCCAGGGAAACGCCGAGGATTTCAAAATTCTTTCCTTTGAATTTGTTATAAGCAGCTACCACATTCGGATTTTCCTGACGGCAGGGTCCGCACCAGCTTGCCCAAAAATCAACCAGCAAATACTTTCCTTTAAACTGGCTAATGCTCATTGGTTTACCATTCACATCCTGCATTGTAAGGTCTGGAGCCGGTTGATTGAGCAACATGTAATTGTTTGCGTCATGGGTGGCAGCAGCGGTAGCGTATAAACTTTTGAAAGCAGCAAGCCCGGCATGGCTTTTAAAGCGGTCAGAAGCCATAGAGGCGAGTGAATCCACTTCATTTGGCTGCATCGTATTTCTTGTAGCCGCCATATTCAGTGCATAAAAAACCGCAGCGGGACTGGAAGAATTCTTAATAAAATCTTTCATGTAATTGTTGATGTTAGCCATTTCCATCTTTCCCCTTTGTTGTAAGATCAACAGATTACTGTCTGAAGGATTTTGTGAATAAATAGAATCCATTGCATCATAGGTAACGGCAAGAACTGAATCTTTTGCCCTGAAGTCATTCAGGAATTGATATAAGTTTTCCGTCGCTTTACTGTTTGAAATATAAGGCATTCTGGAGTTTTTCTGCAAGTCAACACTCAGCTTTATATTGCCGTTATCATTGATAAAAATGGCTACCGGCATTTTGTCCATACTGATAATATAAAGACCCTGTTCTTTTGCAATTCCTTTCATCTTATAGTCGCCGTTGTCTGCAATAACTGCAGAATCAACGATCACCGGCGGTGTGTTATCAAATTGCACCTGTTCCAATACAATATTTTTGGAGGGTGCATTTTCAATTTTTCCGCTCACCGTAAAATTATTCGCATCACCACTGTCATTACACGCAACAAATGCAAACAATGCAAACATTAAAATCGCTGTCGTTATTTTTTTCATACCTGTTTGGATCACTATCCGTTTAATTTTTCTTGTAATAATGCTGTTACCATTTGGAGATCTGCTTTGCCTTTGCTTCGTTTTCTCACCTCACCCACAAAAACGCCGAGCAGTCCTTTTTTACCTTTTTTATATTGAATGACCTTATCGGCCATCGCTTCCAACACTTCGTTTGTCCACGTTTCCAATGCTTCTTTATCATCCGTTTGCAGTAGTTGCATTTCGGAGGCTAATGCGAAAACATCCTTCTCAGGATTTTTCAAAAGTGCGGGAAACAACTTGCCGGCGGCAGCAGAAAATCCAACCTGTCCTGATTCAACCATATCTATCAATTCTGTTAATTTTTCGGAAGTTAATGGAAATTCAACAATAGAAACTTTTTCCTGATTGATGAATTGACTAACCGGTCCATTCAGCCAGTTTGCCGCATCCTTAAAATTTTTTGTATGTTGAAGAATGCCTTCAAAAAAATCTGCCAGTTCCTTTTCCCGGCAAATCAAATTTGCATCGTATGCGCTCAGTCCGAGGTCAACATATTTTTGGATGTATTGTTCGGGCAGAAGTGGCAAAGCCGATCTGATTGCCTCAATCATTTCATCCGAAACAAAAAACGGAGGCAGATCAGGATCGGTAAAATAGCGGTAATCATTCGCATTTTCCTTTTCCCGCATCGAAAACGTAGTATCGGTTGCAGCATCAAAACTCCTCGTTTCCTGTACAATTTCCTGACCTGATTCCGCCAGTTGCATTAATCTTTCCGACTCAAATTCAATCGCTTTTTTAAGGTTGCGGATAGAATTAAGATTCTTTACTTCCACCTTAGTTCCGAGTTTGTCGTCTCCTTTCAAACGGATGGAAATATTGGCATCGCAACGCAAGCTTCCTTCTTCCATATTGGCATCGCAGATGCCGATCCATTTTACGAGTTTACGAATCTGCGACAAAAACTGAAAAGCCTCTTCGCCGCTCCTCATGTCCGGTTCAGAAACGATTTCAATCAAGGACGTTCCTGCACGGTTGAAGTCGAGACAGGTAAAATTTTCATCAACCTCATGCAAACTTTTCCCTGCATCTTCTTCGAGATGAATATGATGAAGCCTGATTTTCCTTCGGTTATCATTTTCGCCATTTATCTCAATAAATCCGCCTACGCAAACCGGAGTTTCATGTTGTGTGATCTGATAACCTTTCGGAAGATCGGGGTAAAAATAATTTTTTCGGGCAAAATAATTTTCTCTTGTGATTTCTGATTCACAGCTCAATCCCATTTTTATTGCAAATTCAACCGCTTTTTTGTTCAGTCGCGGAAGCGTTCCCGGATGTCCCAAAGAAATGGCGCTCACATTTGTATTTGCGGGAGATCCAAAGGCCACAGGATCGCCGCAAAACAACTTGCTGTTGGTAAGGAGTTGCGCATGCACTTCGAGACCAATCACCGTTTCATATTTATCATTCAACTGCATCAGGAGTTGCAAAAATACCTTTAGCGGCCGGAATTTAATCACAATAAAAACGATTTAGGGAATTGTTGAGAGAAATCGCGGGTGATGAAACCAGGAAATCAAGGCGGCAGGAACGCTATTGAAAAGGTGACTTCAAAATAGTCGTTTACGAGACGCCGACATGTTCCGTTATTCTTCTGCGATATAATGAAATCTTCGAGATATTTTCAATCAAATTCGTATCTTAAGCCAAAAGTTTCTCATGCAATCCTGGCGTTCCGGAACGGTTATCGAAATTGAGGAGATTAATCCGATCACCCGCAGGTATTGGATTCAAGTGGGAGGATCAGAATGCTTTGATTTTCAACCGGGACAGTTTGTTACGCTCGATCTGCCCATTCATGAAAAGATGAATAAACGCTGGAGAAGTTATTCCATTGCTTCCGCTCCTGATGGCGGCAATGTGATAGAACTGATCATTGTTTTGATGGAAAACGGATTGGGAACGAATTATCTGTTCAACCAGGTTTCGAAGGGTTCACAGCTGATTCTGAAAGGACCGCTCGGACTTTTTACTTTGCCGGCCGAATTGGATAAAGATTTGTTTTTAATCTGTACCGGAACGGGCATCGCGCCCTTTCGTTCGATGATTCATTATATTCATCATCATAACATTCCACATAAAAATATTTATCTGATTTTCGGTTGCCGAAAATGCAACGATGCTTTGTATGAAAACGAAATGACCGAATTAAGTCGTCAACTTTCCAACTTTCATTATCTGCCCACCTTTTCGAGGGAATTACCTGAAAGCGGTCGAAAAACGGGTTACGTTCATGCCGTCTATGAAGACTTGTTGAAAGATAAAAAACCCGATGCGATTTTTTATCTCTGTGGATGGAAAAACATGATCGATGATGCTAAAAAGAAGATCGCTGATCTTGGTTATGACCGGAAAGCCATTCATCTCGAACTGTATGGATGATAGAAAATCAATAGTGGCAGCGCCTTATCCCTCAATTCCCTTCAAAACCGTTTCCTTAATCCTATTCATCGGAATTCTTTCCTGTAACATGCTATCACGGTATCGGATCGTAACCGTTCCATCTTCTTTGGTCTGATGATCAATGGTCACACAGTAAGGCGTTCCGATCGCGTCCATGCGGCGGTATCTTTTTCCGATGGTATCTTTTTCCTCATAAAAACAATAAAACGAAGACCGGCATTCGCGCATGATTTGCCTTGCAATACCCGGAAGTCCGTCTTTTTTCAACAACGGCAATACGGCTAATTTAATCGGAGCAATTTTCGCCGGGATTCGCATTACCACACGGCTGTCTTTGCTGCCGTCTTCTTTTTCAATCGTTTCTTCCCGATAAGAATGACTCAGAATTAACAAAACCATCCGGTCTAAACCAATGGAAGTTTCTATAACGTACGGAATATAACGTTGGTTGATCTCCTGGTCGAAATACATCATCTTTTTGCCGCTGAATTGCTGATGTTGGGTAAGATCGAAATCGGTACGGCTATGAATGCCTTCCACCTCCTTAAATCCAAATGGAAAGCGGTATTCAATATCTACCGCATTGTCGGCATAATGGGCAGGTTTTGCATGCACATGCCATTGATAATCTTCCTGCGGGATTCCCAAACTTAAATGCCAGTTCATCCTTTCCTGCTTCCAGTATTCAAACCACTCTTTTTGTGTATTCGGACGAACGAAAAACTGCATTTCCATTTGTTCAAACTCACGCATTCTGAAGATGAATTGACGCGCAACGATCTCATTTCTGAACGCCTTTCCGGTTTGGGCAATTCCAAAAGGAATTTTCATCCGCGCCGTCTTTTGCACATTCAGAAAGTTTACAAAGATGCCCTGGGCTGTTTCCGGTCGCAGGTAGATTTCGTTCGCTTCGTCCGTCACCGACCCGAGCTGGGTGGAAAACATCAGGTTAAATTTCCGGATATCCGTCCAGTTGGAGGTTCCGCTAACCTGGCATTTTATATCGTTGTCTTCAATGAGCCTTTTCAATCCCTCAAAATCATCCTTCGCCAGTAATTCATCCATTGATTTCAGCAGCATATATTCTTCTTCTTTCCTGCCTTCGAGTGCAAGCTGCGCAGCCCTTTCTTCAATCAGATGATCTACTCTATAGCGTTTCTGGCTGTCTTTATTATCGATCATGGGATCGCTGAAATTTTCGAGGTGGCCGCTTGCTTTCCAGGTTTCGGGATGCATAAAGATGGCCGAATCGATTCCCACAATGTTATCCTGCATCTGCGTCATACTCTTCCACCAGTAATCGCGGATATTTTTTTTCAACTGGCTACCGTAAGGGCCGTAATCATACACGGCTCCCAGTCCGTCATAAATTTCACTGCCCGGGAAAATGAAACCGTATTCTTTCGAATGTGCAATTATTGATTGCAGATTTTTTTGTTCTTCCATTGCCATAGGGCGGCAAAGATAAAACCTGTAAGGTTATTGCGAGTGGAAGATTGCCGTTTTTGTTGCCGGAAGAGTTAACGTTAGATTAGAAAGCATTTTTGTCAAAAAAACACCAAAGGTTTTACCTTTGCAATTCAGTATGAGTGTAGGTGATTTATTGGAAAAATACAACCAATCCCCCCGCCTTTTTCAATTGGCGGACAAGCTTTCTTTTGCCAAACCCCAAAAAATATATTTAAAAGACCTTCAGGGAAGCAGTGCGGAATTTGTTGTTAGCAGCATTTTCAGCCGGAAGGATTGTGCGCTGTTGAATCACCTTGTAGTGTTAAATGACGCAGAAGAAGCGGCCTATTTTCAAAACACGGTTGAAAATCTTACTTCCGCCCTCGATCTGTTTTATTTTCCTTCTTCCTATAAAAACAGGAAGAATTTTAAGCTGCTCAATTCCTCACACGTGATGTTGCGAACGGAAGCATTGACGAGACTGTCAGCAGGAGGAAACCGGAAGATGATCATCACCCATCCGGAAGCGTTGTTTGAAAAAGTGGTTGTTCCATCCACCCTCAATAAAAATATCATTAGTATCAAAACCAATGATACCCTGAATCTGGAAGGTCTGCTCGAGCTTTTTGTGCTATATGGATTTCAACGGACAGATTTCGTTTACGAACCCGGCCAGTTTGCTTTAAGAGGCGGCATTCTTGATATTTATTCTTTCGGCAATGAGAAGCCCTACCGCGTTGAACTTTTTGGAAATGAGGTTGACAGCATCAGGATTTTCGATCCTGAAAGCCAGTTGAGTGAACGACGATTGATGCAGGTTAACATCATTCCAAACGTGGAAACACAATTTGAAACCGGCGAAAAGGTTTCACTCATGGAATTTTTACCGCAAAACACGGTTATCTGGCTGAAAGACTGGGACGTTATTAAAGAAAAAATTCAAACGCAGGAGCAGGACCTTGAATCGTTTTTTTCGTTGCTGGCAACCGGATTTCGTTTTCAAACCGGTGATGAGGAAGATGAAACGAAGGTGGTAAAAGAAGTAAATGCAGACGAATTTGTAAAAGCGGAAGTGATTGAGCAGCAAATTCTGGAAAGAACGATCGTTGAATTTGGATATAAGCCGCATTTTGCAAATACCGAAATTGAATTTAATACCAAATCGCAGCCGGCATTTAACCGGCAGTTTAAATTACTGATACAGGATCTAAAAAGTCACGAAGCCGGAAAATATTCGATTTATATTTTTGCCGAGCAGGCGCAGCAGCTCGAACGGCTGCATCATATTTTTTCTGATCAAAACAGCGAGATCACCTTTAGTCCGGTTACCACTTCAATTCACGAAGGCTTTATTGATCATGATCTCAGGATTGTCTGTTATACTGATCATCAGATTTTCCAGCGATATCATAAGTACAGGGTTAAACAGGCGTACAATAAAAGCAAGGCGTTAACGCTGAAAACCCTGAGAGACCTTCAGCCCGGCGATTTCGTTACGCACATCGATCATGGTGTGGGAATTTATAGCGGATTGCAGAAAATTGAAGTAAACGGAAAGGTGCAGGAAGCCGTGCGGATAAGATATAAAGACAGTGATCTGCTGTATGTGAACATTAATTCGCTGCACAAGATCTCAAAATACACCGGCAAGGAAGGAACGGCGCCCAAGATCAATAAGCTCGGAAGTGATGCCTGGAACAAGCTGAAAGAAAAAACGAAAACCAAGGTAAAAGAAATCGCTTTTGACCTGATAAAACTGTATGCGCAACGCAAGGCGCAGCAGGGATTTGCGTTTTCGCAGGACACTTACCTGCAACATGAGTTGGAAGCTTCGTTCATGTATGAAGATACACCGGACCAAAGTAAAGCAACGGCTGATGTAAAAAAGGATATGGAAAGTCCGGCGCCGATGGATCGCCTCGTTTGTGGCGATGTAGGTTTTGGTAAAACGGAAGTGGCCGTAAGAGCGGCATTTAAATCGGTGGTTGATGGAAAACAGGCAGCTATTCTTGTACCCACCACCATTCTTGCTTTCCAGCATTTTCAAACTTTACAGGAACGGCTGAAGGATTTTCCTGTTAGCGTAGACTATATAAACCGTTTTAAAACTTCCAAAGAAAAGAAGGAAACCTTAAAAAAACTGGAGGAAGGAAAGATAGATATTATAGTGGGTACACATGGAATTCTGGGGAAAGATGTGAAATTCAAAGATCTCGGATTGATGATCATTGATGAGGAACAGAAATTTGGTGTGGCCCATAAGGAAAAACTCAAGGTGCTGAAGACCAATGTGGATTGCCTGACTTTAACCGCAACACCCATTCCAAGAACCCTTCAATTCAGTTTGATGGGAGCCAGAGACCTGAGTATCATCAATACACCTCCTCCCAATCGCCAGCCAATTCAAACCGAAATAAGAAGTTTCAATCCCGATTTTATCCGCGATACCATTTATTACGAAACCGAACGTGGCGGTCAGGTATTTTTCATTCATAACCGGGTACAGGGGCTGAGTGAGATGGCAGCGATGATTCAAAGCTTATGTCCGGATCTTAGTATCGGCTTCGCCCACGGGCAGTTGGAAGGTAACGAACTGGAATCGCGGATTTTGGATTTCATTGAAGGCAAGTACGATGTGATGGTGTGTACCAATATTGTTGAAAGCGGCGTGGATATTCCCAATGTAAATACCATCATCATCAACAATGCCCATCATTTTGGGTTAAGCGATTTGCATCAGCTAAGGGGAAGAGTGGGAAGAAGCAATAAAAAAGCGTTCTGTTATCTGCTTGCACCACCAATGAGTTCGCTGCCGGTTGATTCACGAAAAAGGTTGCAGACCCTCGAACAATTCAGCGATCTCGGAAGCGGATTTCAAATTGCAATGCGTGATCTTGATATTCGCGGTGCCGGTAATATGCTTGGCGGCGATCAGACCGGTTTTATGGCAGAAATCGGATTTGATATGTATCAGAAAATTCTGGATGAAGCCATCAAAGAATTGAAACGAACCGAATTCAAAAATCTGTTTAAGGAAGAGATCAGCCGGCAAGATGATTTCGTAACCGATTGCACCATTGATACGGATCTGGAAATATTGATTCCGGATGATTATGTTGAAAGTGTAACCGAAAGGTTATCTCTTTACACAAGGCTCGACCATTGCGAAAATGAGGCTGAATTGTCGGCATTTCATGACGAACTGAGCGACCGTTTCGGACCAATTCCGAAATCGGTTGAAGATCTTTTTACCACCATCAGATGCCGCTGGCTTGCAGTGGATCTTGGTTTTGAAAAAATAACGTTGAAAAATAACGTCCTGCGATGCTATTTCATCGGCAAACCCGACTCTCCTTATTTTGAATCAGCTAAATTCCGGGATATCTTATCGTATCTTCAAACCGGCACCAATAAGGCAAGGTTAAAACAGGTAGGCAGCAATTTCTTTCTCATTGTTGATGAGGCCGAAAATATGACTGCGGTTCATCGCTTCCTCCGGAAAATGCACAATGAGGTTTGTGGCGAGTTGCACAATGTTTAGTTTATTTTCCTGAGTTTCCGGACGAAAGAAAATCTCTTTCCTTTTCTTGCAATTATCAGCTTTATTGTATATTGGGAAGAAAATTTAACATGCAACAGAATTCATTTTTCGGAACCGAATCCATACCGCAAAGTATTCCCACCAGCGACGAAAAAATGATGGCAATGCTTTCGCATTTACTCACCTTCATTGCACCCATTCTTGCACCTTTAATTATCTATCTCGTGAAAAAAGACGATTCTGCCTTTGTGGAGTGGCATGCAAAGGAATCGTTGAATTTTCAGATCACACTGGCCATCGTAGTGTTTCTCTTAATAATTTCGATCGTGGGTATCTTGCTGATCTGGATAGTAGGTATACTCGCACTCATCTGGGTTATCATTGCAACCATACGGGCAAGTGAAGGTAAACTGTACCGCTATCCGTTCTGTTTCCGGATCATAAAATAAAATTGCCGGTCTTAATTACCGGCAATTTGGATATTAATAGCCTTTTTTGGCAACCCCATCTTCAATTGCCTGCTTTGCTTTTGCTTCGCTCATAATAGCAGCCATCTTATTTCCTTTTCCGTCATGTCCGGTTGCCATGTAACCACCTTTTGCAGTTCTGGTGATTACCGCATCCTGCATGGGGACATTCTTTTCTTTTGTTTTTAAACAGTATGCCTTGATCATTTTTGATGTGTCCATGTTCTTAAATTTTTAATTTTTTTGATTGATTTTAGTTGCTAAAACGGCACAATCTACAATATTTCTCTATTATACGAAAAATGAGAAATATTTTTTGTGGACAAACAAAAGCAAACAATAAGCCAAAGAATACAGCCTTATTTGAATTTTGGATTCTGTTGGTCTTTCATAAAATTGCCGTTATCAAAATCACTGCTGTCCCTGCCCTGAAACATTCACCATCCATTTTACGCCGAACCTGTCGGTAAGTGAACCAAAAGTATCGCCCCAAAACTGTTTTTGATACGGCATTTCCACTTTACCGCCTTCGCTCAAAGCATCGAATAGACGTTGTCCTTCTTCGATAGTATCGGGTTCGAGGTTGATGTGAATATTGTTTCCAAACTGAACCTTATGTCCCATCGACTCAGAAGCGTCGGTTCCCATCAGGTTATGACCGCCAAGCGTTGGCAACATGATGTGCATAATATTATTTTCCTCACTTTCCGGAATTGGCCGCATTCCTTGCATCGGCGGAATGTCTTTAAACCGCATCGCAGGTCCATAAAACTCGGTTTTGAAAACAGATTTGTAGAAGTTGAAGGCCTCTTCTGTATTTCCCTGGAAATTTAAATAAGTGCTTACTGTAGCCATAATTGCAGTTTTTGATGGTTAAAAATTATTTAGCCACAAACTTACCCCTTAAACCAGTTCGGCTGTTTGGGTAAAAACGACAATTTCGAGGGGCAAATACGACAGTTTGAATTGAATAAAAAATGGCCGGTTCGTATAAAACCAGCCATTTTTTACTATAATAAATCAGAAAATTATGCGTCAATCTTCGCGTATCTGGCATTCTTTTCAATGAATTCCCTTCTTGGTGGAACTTCATCGCCCATTAGCATGCTGAAAACCTCGTCGGCATTTGCAAGGCTTTCAATAGTAACCTGCTTAAGTGTTCTTCTTGCAGGATCCATTGTAGTTTCCCAAAGTTGCTCGGCGTTCATTTCTCCCAAACCTTTATACCGCTGAATATGCACGCTGTCTTCTTTCCCCGCTCCGAGTTTTGAAACCAGAAACGAACGTTGTTCTTCGTTGTATGCATATTCTGCTTCTTTTCCCTTTTTCACCTGGTATAAGGGCGGCTGAGCAATGTAAACATATCCGTTTTCAACCAATTCTTTCATATACCGGAAGACAAAGGTGAGAATGAGCGTTGCAATATGACTTCCATCCACGTCGGCATCGGTCATAATGATGAGTTTATGATAACGGAGTTTGGCCAGGTTAAGTGCTTTAGGATCTTCCGGCGTTCCTACGGTTACACCCAATGCAGCGTAGATATTTCTGATTTCTTCATTCTCATAAATCTTATGTTCCATTGCTTTTTCCACATTGAGGATTTTACCTCTCAGCGGTAGGATTGCCTGGAAACTGCGGTCCCTTCCCTGCTTGGCAGTTCCGCCCGCGGAGTCTCCTTCCACCAGAAACAGTTCACATTTTTCAGGATCCCTTTCACTGCAATCGGCAAGTTTTCCCGGTAATCCGCTTCCGCTCAACACGTTTTTGCGTTGCACCATTTCCCTTGCTTTCTTGGCGGCTACCCTTGCCTGTGCGGCAAGAATCACTTTATTGATGATGTTTTTCGCTTCTTTCGGATGTTCTTCGAGGTAAATTTCCAATGAACGGGCAACGGTGGTCTGCACCACGCCGCTTACTTCGCTGTTACCCAATTTCGTTTTCGTTTGTCCCTCAAACTGTGGTTCGGGCACCTTTACTGAAATGATGGCACTCAATCCTTCCCTGAAATCGTCTCCTTCAATTGCAACCTTGGCCTTTTCAAAAAATCCCTGCTTATCGCCATAATTTTTAAATACCCTAGTAAGTGCCTGCCTGAAGCCGGTCACGTGGGTTCCGCCTTCAATCGTATTGATATTGTTTACATACGAAAAAATGTGTTCCTTATATTCATTATTGTAAGATAAGGCCACTTCCACGGTTACATTGCTGGCAGCATCGTATCCTTCCACATAGAGCGTATTAGGAACCAATGGAATTCTTTTAGCCATGCGGTCGAGCATTTCCACAAATTCCACAATACCACCTTCACTGTAAAAGTTGATCGTGTAGGTATTTCCTTCCTCATCCTTTTCCCGCAAATCATTGAGGGTAATGCTGATCTTCTTATTCAGATAAGCGAGTTCTCTCAACCTTACTTCGAGAATATTTCTGTTGAAAACCGTCGTTTGAAAAATCGTGGCGTCGGGCCAGAAATGAACGGTGGTACCTGTTTTTTCGGTTTGTCCTACTTCGCGAACCGCGTATTGCGGGATACCTTCATGGTATTGCTGTTCGAATATTTTGCCATCTCTTTGAACCGTAACCTTCATCTCCGTACTCAGCGCATTCACACAACTTACGCCCACGCCGTGCAAACCGCCCGAAACCTTGTAGGTATTTTTGTCGAATTTTCCACCCGCGTGCAAAACCGTCATCACCACCTGTAAGGCGCTGACTCCTTCCTTTTTCATGATCCCGGTGGGAATTCCCCTTCCGTTATCACTTACAGAAATACTGTTATCCTCATGAATGGTAACCACAATCCTATCACAAAAACCGGCTAAAGCTTCATCGATCGAATTATCAACCACTTCATAAACAAGGTGATGCAACCCTTTAACGTTGGTATCACCAATATACATTGCGGGTCTTTTTCTTACTGCTTCAAGTCCTTCTAAAACCTGAATACTTTCCGCACCATATCCATTTTCTTTTACTTTTTCGGGAACGATTGTATCTTCACTCATAGAGAGAGAGGCGTTTGTTTTGATGAAAAAACATGAAGAGCAAAGTTAACGAAAAGGCCCGTCTTTTCATAATTTATAGCATGTTTTATAATACTTTTAGCCCGCTTTTTTAAAATAAAGAATCCTTTTTTCCTTGAATTATCTTCTCAGGCCCGCATAGCTTTTTATCTTATTTTTGAAAAAAAACAAATATGCAGGAAGCCTATATTGTTGCCGGTTTCAGAACGGCTGTGGGAAAGGCGAAACGGGGCGGTCTCCGGTTTTACAGGCCGGATGATCTGGCAGTGGAAGTCATTAAAGGACTGATGCAATCGGTTCCACAACTTGATCCAAAGGAGGTAGATGATGTAATCGTAGGAAATGCGGTTCCGGAAGCGGAGCAGGGCCTGCAGTTTGGACGAATTATTGCGGCCAAAGCGCTGGGTATTGATGTGGCAGGAATTACCATCAATCGCTATTGCGCCAGCGGGCTTGAAAGCATCGCAATGGCTACTGCAAAAATCAGAACGGGAATGGCTGATTGTATCATTGCCGGCGGAACCGAAAGCATGAGCCTCGTTCCTACCACCGGCTGGAAAACCGTTCCTTCCTATGAGATCGCTAAAGAAAATCCCGACTATTATTTGAGTATGGGTCTTACCGCTGAAGCAGTGGCGAAAGAATATAAAGTAAGCCGGGAAGATCAGGATGAATTTGCCTACCACTCTCATCGTAAAGCGCTGAACGCCATTCAAAACGGGTATTTCAAGCCCGGCATTTTACCCATTGAAGTGGATGAGGTTTATGTAAATGAGAAAAATAAACGGTCGGTAAAAAAATATGTTGTTGATACCGATGAAGGCGTTCGGGCCGATACAAGTGTTGAAGTGTTGTCGAAATTGAAACCGGTTTTCGCGGCCGGCGGCAGCGTTACGGCAGGAAATTCCTCGCAGACCAGTGATGGGGCTGCATTCGTGATCGTAATGTCTGAAAGCCGGATGAAAAGCCTCGGATTAAAACCGATCGGAAGATTGGTGAATTCAGCGGTTGCAGGAGTGGATCCCAGAATTATGGGAATCGGGCCTGTTGCGGCAATTCCAAAAGTTTTGAAGCAGGCCGGAATGAACCTTTCTGAAATTGATCTGATTGAACTCAATGAGGCTTTCGCTTCACAATCACTGGCCGTTATCAGAACGGCAGGATTAAATCCCGAACTTGTAAACATCAACGGCGGCGCCATTGCACTCGGCCATCCGCTCGGTTGTACAGGCTGCAAGCTGACGGTTCAAATCCTGAATGACCTGAAAAGGTTGAATAAAAAGTATGGTATGGTAACGGCCTGCGTAGGCGGAGGCCAGGGCATTGCCGGTATAGTTGAAAATCTGGCGGACTAAGATCGTCAAACAACTTCGTCTGCCACCCGTTCCTCATTCCACTGCAGGATGAAATTATTGATTCCCGAGCCGGTAAGGATGGTCATGTAATTCAGTTGAATCAGCTCAAGCAGCGAGAGAAAATAAAAGATTGCTTGAATGCGATCATTGCATTCCTTAAAAACTTTTTCAAAAGCCACCGACTTTTCAGATTTTACCAGTGCAAGCATTTTTTCGCGGCTTTCTTCCATCGTGTAATTATACCGCACCACGGTATGTACAGGACGGTTATTACGGTCATGCATACGTTGCAAGACCTTTTCAAAAGCCTTCATGAGTTTGAATAAGGTAAGGCTTTGAATTTCCGTTCCTTCCGACGCTTCCTCCCCTATTTGTGCCAGTTCTTTATGCAGATTACCTCTTTTCAGTAGCAGCAAACGGTTGGCTTCCATTTCAGCCATTTTAATTGCGGCTTCCTTGTATCGTTTATATTCAAGGATCTTATCAACCAATTCCTGGCGCGGATCAATCTCCTGCCCCTGCGGATCCAGTTCCTTTCTCGGCAGCAACATTTTGGCCTTGATACGCATCAGCGTAGAGACGAAAAGGATGAATTCACTGCTCAGTTCGATATTCGTTTCCTCAGAAGAATGAATATAATGCAAAAAGTCGTTGGTAATCTTACTGATGGGAATGTCGTAAATATCCAATTCATCTCTCTCGATAAAAAACAAAAGAAGGTCAAACGGCCCTTCAAACTGCGAGAGCGAGATGGTGTATTGAGAATTGCTCATTGATTATAGTATGAAAAAATCCGGGAGCATCCGGATTTTAAATATGAATTTCAAAATTCAGAAAAATTTCCGAAGTCGAATCTTAAATTTCGGCAACCAACGGACTTAGGACTTTCTTTTTAATTCATCCCTTATTTCCATCAACAATTTGTCTGTTGAAGAAACCGATGGCGCCTCGGGAACAACCTCTTTTTTACGGGACAATCTCGAAATTCCCCTGATCAGAAGGAAAATAACAAAAGAAATAACGAGGAAGTTGATTACCGCTGCGAGAAAACTTCCGTATTTGACTTCTCCCCATTTCAGTTGTGCGATATTTTCGGCTCCCACCGCTTTCAATGCGGGTGTTAACAAAAGCGGCGTAATAATATCTGCAACAAGGGAAGAAACGATGGAACTGAATGCTGCGCCAATAATTACGGCCACAGCAAGATCCATTACATTGCCTTTCATGGCAAATTGCTTGAAATCTTTTAAAAAGCCCATAGAATTACGGTTTTGATTAAGAATTGAATGTAGGGGAAATTGTTTAATTAGAAAGGATTTTAGAAAAAAATTCAGCCGGAAAATACAAATTGTATGAACATGTATTTCCGGCTGAACGTAATTTACCCTGGCTTATCTTACCAACCGAGGATCCATGCAAACACCAGTGGCGCCACGATGGTGGCATCGCTTTCAATAATGAATTTTGGGGTGTGAATATCAAGTTTTCCCCAGGTTATTTTCTCATTCGGAACCGCACCTGAGTAAGATCCGTAAGAAGTTGTGGAATCACTGATCTGGCAGAAATAGCTCCAGAAAGGAATATCGTGCATCTCAAGATCCTGGTACATCATAGGAACTACACAAATAGGAAAATCGCCGGCAATGCCGCCTCCGATCTGGAAAAATCCAACGCCTTTTCCTGCAGAATTTTCCTTATACCATTGGCTCAGAAAAAGCATGTATTCGATACCGCTTTTCATGGTTGAAGGCTTTAATTCGCCCTTGATACAATAGCTTGCGAAAATATTTCCCATGGTGCTGTCTTCCCAACCCGGAACGATGATTGGAAGATTTTTTTCTGCCGCTGCAATCATCCAGCTGTTTTCAACCGGAATTTCATAATCATCTTTCATGACGCCGCTTAAAAGCAGTTTGTACATATATTCATGCGGGAAATACCGTTCGCCTTTGTCTTCTGCATCTTTCCAAATCTTGAAGATGTGTTTTTGAATTCTTCTGAATGCTTCTTCTTCGGGAATGCAGGTATCAGTAACACGGTTGAACCCGTTTTCCAACAGATCATATTCTTCCTGAGGACTGAGATCGCGGTAATGTGGAACACGTTTATAATGCGTATGCGCTACCAGATTCATGATATCTTCTTCCAGATTGGCTCCGGTGCAACTGATGATATCCACCTTGTTTTGCCGGATCATCTCGGCCAGCGAAATTCCCAGTTCGGCCGTGCTCATGGCGCCGGCGAGTGTGATCATCATCTTTCCGCCTTCGGTTAAGTGCGTAACATACCCTTTGGCAGCATCCATCATGGCAGCGGCATTGAAGTGCCGGTAATGATGCTCCATAAACTCTGATATAGGTCCTTTCTTCATAATTCTAAATTTAAGATCGCAAAAATACTTTATTTAAATTATTGCTCCGATTATCGCTCATTCAATCATTCCCGATGAAAAACTATTAACAACAATTCACTAAATTATCGTTCCATCGGATTTATTTTTACCTTTTGGCTTTTAAAAAAGGCTTTATATCAATAATTATGGCATCATTTGAAGTAACAGGAGGAAAAAAATTAAAGGGTGAGATAACCCCGCAGGGCGCAAAAAATGAAGCCTTACAGGTAATTTCCGCTGTTTTGCTAACGGCTGAAAAAGTGAGGTTGGATAATATTCCGGATATCATTGACGTGCGGCTTTTGATTGAACTTTTACAGGGATTAGGGGTAAAAGTGGAACAAGCGGGTGAAGGCAGTTTTATATTTCAGGCCGATGAAGTGGATGTGGATTATATTACAACGGAAGATTTTAAAAAGAAGAGCGCAAGAATAAGAGGATCCGTTTTAATTGCAGGCCCGATGCTTGGCCGCTTCAAAAAAGCTTACATGCCGAAACCGGGTGGCGATAAAATCGGACGCCGCCGAATGGATACCCACATTATCGGATTTGAAAAACTGGGAGCCCGGTTTGAGTACCTTCAAAGTTTAAATTTCTATGAGCTTGTTGCCCCGCGACTGAAAGGCTGTTATATGCTCCTGGATGAACCTTCGGTTACCGGAACGGCAAACATCATTATGGCGGCAACAAGGGCAGAAGGAAAAACGACCATTTATAACGCTGCCTGCGAACCCTACGTGCAACAGCTTTGCCGCATGTTGATCAGGATGGGCGCAAAAATTAAAGGGGTCGGCAGCAATCTCATTGAGATTGAAGGCGTTGAAAGCCTCGGAGGCACCACGCATCGCCTGCTTCCGGATATGATTGAAGTAGGAAGTTTTATTGGAATGGCGGCCATGACTGAAAGTGAGATCACCATCAAAAATGCGGGTATCGAACACCTCGGAATGATTCCAGAAAAGTTTGAACAACTGGGCATACAACTGCAATGCAGGGAGGATGACATTTTCATTCCAAAACAACACCTCTATGAAATAAAGACTTATCTCGATCAAAGTATTCTTACCATCAGCGATCATCCATGGCCGGGATTTACGCCCGACTTGTTAAGCATAGTGCTCGTGACTGCAATACAGGCAAGCGGCAGCGTCCTCATTCATCAGAAAATGTTTGAAAGCAGGTTGTTTTTTGTTGATAAATTGATTGAAATGGGAGCGAGGATAATTCTTTGCGACCCCCATCGCGCCACAGTTATCGGACTGGCGAGAAAACAGTCTTTGCATGGAATTGTCATGACGAGCCCCGATATCCGTGCAGGTCAGGCGCTGCTGATAGCTGCAATGAGTGCAGAAGGAACAAGTATCATTCAGAATATTGAACAGATTGACCGTGGATATCAGAATATTGACGGAAGATTAAACAGGCTGGGCGCCGAGATTAAGCGAATCTGAAAAAGTTACCCGATCAGGACTCGAACCTGAACTATCAGAGCCAGAATCTGAAGTACTACCATTATACTATCGGGCAATGAGGGTGCAAATTTAAGAAGACAAATTGAATGAAACGAAATTTTTGCCATTGAATTTTTAAAGGCAATTACGGGCGCTTTTCCTTCGTTATCTATTGAACCTTTGCGGGGAAAACAACCTGAAAATGATAATTAAAAAAACTTAGCTTGCGGAGAAATTGCTGATGATGAAGATGCTTAGCAGAAGACTGATTAGCTGTTTATTTTTTCTATTTCTGGGATCAACAATTTTTTGCCATGCACAAAGTTCGTCCTGGCTTGAAAGAAGCTGGCCGGGCCGGGCCTATCTTTTAGGAAATGACCCCGAAACCTACGACCTCGTTCTAAAGATTACAAAAGTAAAAGGAAAAAGTTATGAAGGCATAATTTCCGCCATACTCACCACCGATACCTCACACAGTTTTACCACTCCCGTCTCGGGTACGATTTACGACCGCTACCTCAGGATAAAAATAGAAAACTGGCCGGTGAAATGCGGCACCTGTAAACCGCAGATACTTCAGTTTTCGATGGAGAGCAAGAAATTTTTCATGAAGGGAGAAGCGAAAGGATGCTCTACAGTTGAATGTACCTGGATAACGGAGTTTTCAAACAAAATTATAGATTTCGACGAAAAACAGGAAGACCTTCTGTTTGCAATGGCAAGAGAAGAACGGCCGGAGCCTGACATGACGCCGCCGGCCGCAGAACCTGAACCACCGCAGCCGATGGTTAAACAGGCAGAACCTGTAGTTGAGAAACCCGTTTTACCGGCGGGAAAAATTGAAGAATCAGAAAAAACAGAAATCACCTACAACAAACAATCGATTGCCAATAATCCGCGGGTTAACGTGAAAGAGAATGTACCTGCAGAGGTGAAGCTCGACCTTCCTGCTGCAGGCAATATTATTGCCGGCGGAAAAAAGGCAAATGATAACAGGATGATCGATGACGGTTTATCCCGTTCTGCCGGGCTTGAGGTAATTAAAAATAATCCTCCTGAAATAAAAACGGAGTTGTTGCCGGCCGGTCAAATCGTTTTGCAACCCCGGAGATCCGGTGAAATTGCTAAGGTCAATTCATCACTCAGCGGGCGGCCGGAGTATGAGGTAATAAAAGACAATCCGGTGGAGGTGCGAACAGAAATCATTCCGGCAGGAGAGATTGTCAGCCGGGAAAACAAAAACACGGCAACCGGTAAAATCCATTCTTCGCTACCGGGAAAGCCTGAGTATGAGGTTATAAAAGATAATCCGGCGGAAGTAAGAACCGATATCCTGCCGGCCGGAGAAATAGCGAAATCACAAAAGCAACCATCCGCTCAACCTGGCAGGAAAGATATTTCCTTAGCTGCCGGCAACAAAGAGATCAAACCGCTTGACAAAATTGACCTTCCGGAGGGTTACGTTGAAAGAGAAAAAAAGGTGATTAAAACCATAAGCGTAAATACCGATTCCATTACCCTACGGGTGTATGACAATGGAGTGGTAGATGGTGATATCGTGTCGGTAATCTACAACGACCGGACGGTGATTGACAAGTTATCTCTTACATCGAAAGCATATGTAATAAGGATTCCGGTAAATAAAACCGGCATAAACACCATCGTCTTTCATGCCCATAACCTCGGTGAATTTCCGCCAAATACGGCCTTACTTGAAGTCATTTATGGAAATAAGAAGGAGGATATGACTGTTTCTTCCGATCTGACCGTAAGCAGTATGATTGATATCAGATATGCTCCTTAAGGATTGGCATATTTTTTAAACAGATTGAGAAAAGGCGTCATGAGTTTAAAAGAATATACTACCAAACGGGATTTCACTGAAACTTCAGAACCAAAAGGCGGAAAAAGCAAATCACAGGATCTCATCTTTGTTATTCAAAAGCATGCTGCCACCCGATTGCATTATGATTTCCGGCTCGAATTGAATGGCGTTTTAAAAAGTTGGGCGGTTCCGAAAGGGCCTTCCCTCAATCCGGCCGATAAACGCCTTGCGATGGCAGTTGAAGATCATCCCTATGATTACAAAGATTTTGAAGGGGAGATTCCCGAAGGAAACTACGGGGCTGGAAATGTAATCGTATGGGATAAAGGAACCTATGAGCCGTTGGTGCCGGCGGATTCAAAAAAAGCGAAAGAAAAAATTCTTCAGGAAGAATACGAATCCGGCTCAATGAAGATCAAACTCCACGGCGAGAAATTACAGGGGGAGTTTGCGCTCGTTCAAATGAAAGGAAAAGAAGACAATTCGTGGTTGCTGATCAAACACAGGGATGAATTTGCATCGGAAAAGGATATTACAAAAAAGGATAAATCCGTTCTGACCGGCAAAAAACTGAAAGAAAAGAAGAAATGAAGCAGGCGTTTATTGGAATGTTCCCGAAACTTCAACGACTACCGAGTCTGCCGTAATGGTCTGACTCTGCTGGTAAAAGCTTTGACCACCCGTTATCAACACATTACATGAAACCGGATCCGTTGCGGTTTTTCGATAAGCAACCACAGATGCTTTGGCGGTAAACGGAAGCGATACCGATATGTCTTTACTGAAAGCAGCCCCGGTGTTATCTTCGACCACAATTTCATATCCATCAGCCGCCGTATACTTCAACCTGCAATTACTAACGTTATCGGGACTGATTTTGTAAGTCACGGTAATTGTTGGAGGAACAACAGGCTGGGTTTCCTTATCCTTGCAGGCCGGGAAAAACGTTAGCGACAGGGCGGAAACCAAAACAAGAAGCTTTTTCATTTGAACGATTTTTTTGAAAAGGAGGCAAATTTCGGCTTTAATGAGCGTGCTTTCTATTAAATGTAGATTAAGATAAGTTCAATCGTTTAATCTGTTATCAGCTTTTAGGAATAGACCGGAAATTTTTTAGGTGAATGATTTCAAAAGAATCGGATTCTCTGCGGGTAAAACTATCTTTGCTTTATGCCAAATCTCAATTTTGCGCTAATTGGTTGTGGGAGAATTGCTGCGCGTCATGCAACACATATGATGACCTTTGGAAAGCTGCAGGCAGTTTGTGATATTGATCAGGAAAAAGCGAACGCATTTGCAAAGCAGTACAATTGCCGCGTATATTACCACCCCAATGATCTCATTAGGGCCGAAAAAAATATTGATATCGCCGCGGTTTGTACACCCAACGGATTACATGCCGTGCATTCCATTGCCTGTTTAAAAGCCGGATTCAATGTACTTTGTGAAAAGCCGCTTGCAATTAAATCCCGTGATGCTAAAGAAATGATCAAAACTGCGGAGGAAACCGGCAAACAATTATTTGTGGTGAAACAAAACCGTTTCAATCCTCCGGTTGCAGCAGTAAAAAAGGCGATTGATGAAGGAAGATTGGGAAAGATTTTCAGTATGCAACTTTCCTGTTTCTGGAACCGCGATGCCGCCTATTATCAAAATTCATGGAAGGGCACAAATGCGCTTGATGGCGGAACTTTATACACCCAGTTCAGCCACTTTATTGATCTCATGTTATGGATAATGGGCGACGTGGAAGCGGTGGAAACATTTACCGCCAACTTTGAGCACGACAAGATTATTGAGTTTGAAGATTCAGGAGTTGTTATACTGAAATTTAAAAATGGCGCCATCGGTACGCTTAACTACTCGGTAAATTCCTACAAAAAAAATATGGAAGGATCACTAACGCTGATCGCAGAAAAAGGAACGGTGAAAATCGGCGGTCAATATCTCAATGAACTCGAATACCAACAGATCGAAAATTATCGCATCGTCGATCTTCCCGCAGGCAATACAGCCAACGATTACGGCAGTTACCGGGGATCTATGAGCAATCATGATAAGGTATATGAAAATATTGTTTGTGCCTTAAAACAAAACGGAAAATTGCAGGTTAGTGCATTCGAAGCAATGAAGACGGTGGAAATAATTGAAAAGATTTATGAAAATAAAAGTTGACCGGAAGACGAATCGTACGAACTTTGCTAAATGATGGGCCCGGAGATTACACGAAACACATGAACCAAAAAAACTAACAGATGAGACAATACAATGCACATTTAACTGCTTTAATTTCTATCACCACCGTTCTTTTTTTGAGCGCTTGCAGTCCAAAAATATCAACGAAATTGACCAAAGAATATCCAGCTTTGGATGCTAAACAGGCTTTTTTAGTCATCGGAATCGACGAAACACCACCCGACGATGCGGAAATTTTAGGAACAGTAAAGATTGGAGATAACGGCCTTAGCGTAAATTGTACTTACGAAGCTGCGATCGAATATGCAAAAATAGAAGCGAGAAGCGTCGGTGGAAACGCAATAAAGATAACCGAACACAAGACACCTGCTGCTTTCGGAAGCTCTTGTCATAGAATTTCTGCTAACATATTAAAAATAGCGAATATTGATAAGCATATAGCATTAGAAGAGGAAGTACTGGAGAACGCCGACTATGCCGTTTTAAATGTCTATCGCTATAGTGGTCCCGGTGCCCTGGTTGGGTTCGACCTGTATCTGGGAGATTCTGTCATTTGCCGGGTAAAAAATAACTTTAAAACAACGCTGTATATAAAAAAGGACGGCTTAAATACTCTTTGGGCTAAGACGGAAGTAAAATCTGAAGTTCCAATTGATGTAAAAATGGGGAAGACATATTACTTGCGATGCGGAATTGTTATGGGCGCATTTGTCGGACGCCCAAAATTGGAATTAATAGACTTCAGAGCCGGGAAACCGGCCTTCGAATCCTTCAAAGCCAAAAACAAATGAAGGACGATAAATTGTAAAATCAGGTAACTCAAGGCAGCTTATAAGCAACACGGGAAATTTACGGGTAAGTGCCTTTGAAGGAATGAAAACGGTGGAAGTGATTGAAAGGATTTATGGAAATCGCTTTCTTGACACTATAATCATTTTTGCATACTCAATCAAATCCTGTCTCATTTACCCGCTCCCTGAATTTCCTCTAAAATAGTCGGCAGGAATTATTAATTCATTTTCATTTGCTACAACGGAAAAGAAAATATAAGAATTTGTCTTTTTTGAATTGATGATAGCCGTCCTCCAATTTTTCATATCGCGGAGGATATGATATATGTAGTTTTCTAATTTTTCATCGTTAACGGAAGATGCAACGTTTATAGTTTCAACATTGTCGTTCTTATTAACTTCCAAACTGACTAATAGCCACTGATCTCTTACCGGCAAATCATATTTTGAGAGTCGCTGCTGAATTTGAGGAAGATATGAGCCTATTGAATCGTCATACCGTATAGTAATAATACTGTTACCGGGGCATCCCATAAAATTTTCATAAAGATTGAGAATTTCAGTGGCGTAAGTCTCTGTCAGCCCGATACGGGGAATATCCTGATAGTCCTTGCCATTGGAGATACTTTTTATGTAAGTACCTTCATCATAGATTTCATAGGAGATTGGGAACGCCCCAATATTCGAAAAAGACCACTTTCCATCTTTCTTCCCGTTCTTCACAGATCCGGCAGTTTCAAAGGGAGAGCATAAGTGATAGTTAGTAAAACGTGTTTTTAAAAACCCGTTTTTATTTTGTACCACTGCTTTACCTTTTCGATCATATGCTTCAACTACTACGGGTTCACCTTCGAAATAATCATATATCTTTTGAATTTTACCATTGGAATAATAGAAAGTCCAGACACCCGTTCTAACGTTATTGTCATATTCACCTTCCTCTTTTATTTTCCCGTTTTCATAGTAGTATGTCCCCGAGCCGCTTAAATTGTTATCTTTCATTGTTCCTTCAAAAAATCTCTTTCCACTAATGTAGTAATCAGTAAAATTACCACCGACATTCGGCCACGTAGAATCAATTTTCCCGACTCTGTAATACCCTGCACATTTCTTATCTTTTATAACGCCCACGCAATTGAAGTAAACCTTGATACTGTCGCCGTTATACAACTCTAAAAACGTACCTACTTTAAAATTGTCGGCAAGTTTAGGCTGGGCGGTGGCAGAAAGACAAAGCAGAGAACATAACAGGTTGACAATCTTTTTCATTCTTATTTTCAAATAGTGAACAAAATAAAAACTTTCCGATGAACTAACCCGGTTTTCAACTTCTTATTTATTTGACACTCCTATATGATACTCCTGTATTTTAGGATCGTGTTCAGGACTTAACGTGAAATCAATTCTGAGATCGTCTTTTTCCCCGTGAATAATAAAATAACCTCTCAGATTGTTTTCAGGAATAACTGGCGAAACGGACTTTATTTTTCCCATTCGTTTAAACAGGCTGACAGCTTCTTTCTTTAACGAATCAATTGAATAATCCAAAAAGAAATTATCAGCAAAAATATTTGCGGCGTCGTTTATCTTCCAATCAGGCAAAATCGAAACCAGTTGAGATTTTCTTTTTTCCAGAATTTGCGATGCCGCGGTTTTCCGTTTTTCCAATTTTGCTAAAGTGATCAAAGTGTCCAATACCTGCATATTCAACAGTCCCGGCGCTCCATAAGTAAGATTACTGAACGAAACAATGCCAATATCATAGTCGGCAAGTATTTTCCAATCGCTGCCATAGCCCGGCAATCCGCCGCTGTGGCCAATGAAAGTCCGTTCTTTGCAATCTCTTATCCACCGTAACCCATAGCCGTAAGCATTTGCAACCGCACATTTATTTCCCGGTTGGATATTGTAATCCGGGATCAGCGACGCAAAGTTCCAGGGATGTTGCATTTCGCGTACGGAACTTCTTTTTACCGGTCCCGATTCTGCTCCACTCCGTGGTGGCCAGGCATTGAGTTGAAATGCCATATATTTTGAAAAATCTTCGATCGAACTAATCATTCCTCCCATTGCACCATAGGCTCCATGGTGTAAAATCGGTTGCAATTCCCATTTTCCATTCAACCACCGGTATCCTTTTGCAAATTCGTTGGAAGGAATGTCTGAAAATTCAAAAGTTGTATGATTCATTCCAAGGGGCCGTAAAATGTTGGCCGTGATGTAATCCTCATATTTCATCCTACTTACATTGCTGATGATTCTTCCGAGCAAAGCAAAACCGGTGTTGCTGTATTCGTAGGCGATGCCGGCAACATTGGAATAGGAGAAGCCTTCTTTCATCCAACGGGTGAATGTGCTGTCTGCGATATCTAATTGCCGGTCGCCCCAGGGATTGTCTTCGGGAAATCCCGCCGCATGCATCATTAAATCCCTCACAGTGATTGCAGGAGCATCAGAGGTCAGATATTTCGCATTTTTCATTTCGGGGATATAGTCTGAAACGGGATCATCCATCCTCAGTTTTCCTTCGTCCCGGAGTCTTAAAATTGCCATTGCTGTGAAGCTTTTCGACATGGAAGCAATTCTGTATAAAGAAGTGGCTGAGGCGGGAATCTTCTTTTCAATATCTGCAAATCCCCAACTTCCGGTGTAAACCAGTTCACCTTCAGATACAATTCCAAAAACAACAGAGGGAAACTTGTGCGAACGGGCGTAGTCCTCAAACATCTTTTGAATCGTAGGAAAAACGGTCTCGAGCCGCGTCAGCCGGCCGCTGTCAAAAGCACGGACATTGGTTTGTGCGGATCCGGGATTTGCAAAGAAAAAAAAGGCGATGAGTGCTAAAACAATCGGCCGTTTGAGAAAAGAAAAATTCATGACGAAGCGTTTCAAACCGGAAAGTATGAAAAATTCGCTTGAGGATGACAGGCATCAAAAAAATCGGGGCGCACTATGTACGCCCCAATTGGGTTATATCTTAAGGTAAATCAGTTTTATCCCACCAGTTCCTGGTATTGGGTGGCAGAAAGAAGGCCTTCTACCTCATTGAGATCCTTCACCTCCATTTTAATCATCCATCCTTCGCCATAAGGATCTTTATTTACCAGTTCAGGATTTGACTCAAGTGCGGCATTTACTTCCAGCACTTTTCCGGCAACCGGTGAAAAAAGATCGCTCACTGTTTTTACAGCCTCTACCGTTCCAAACACCTCATCGGCCCCTACATCTTGTCCAACAGAACTGATATCAACATAAACGATGTCTCCGAGTTCCTGTTGTGCAAATTCAGTAATCCCGATGGTGGCCGTATTACCGTCGGTAATTTTTATCCATTCATGGTCTTTGGTGTATTTAATATCTTCCGGGAAGTTCATAAAGAGGTATTTTTGGCAATATTAATCAAATAAATTTTAGGAACGAATATAGAATCGGTAAATATCAATTAAGCATTTTCATTTTCATACGAACGTCCTGAACGGGGCGGTCATAATCATCTTTTTCAACGGCGGCGATTTTATCAATCACATCCAACCCTTCAACCACTTCTCCGAAAACCGTATAATTCTGATCGAGCATTGGTGTTCCACCCAGCGTTTTGTAGATTTCCCGTTGAGCTTCTGTGTAATAAAAAGCCGGATTATTTTGTCTTACTGCCTGGCATTCTACCGCATTTAATTCGGCCGCATCGAATTTTTTTCCCTGAACAATGTAAAACTGGCAATTGCTGCTTGCTTTTGCAGGGTTATTATCCCGGGCTGCGGCGAGCGCTCCTTTTTTATGGATCAGATCTTTTCTGAATTCAGCCGGGATACGATCACCCGGTGCTGATCCCATTCCAAGTCTTTCTCCGGCAGCAGCGTTTTTGCTGTTAGGATCTCCACCCTGGATCATAAACTCTTCGATCACGCGATGGAACAGCAGGCTATCGAAAAATCCCTGCTCAACAAGTTTTACAAAATTATCCCGATGAAGCGGCGTAGAATCATATAATCTGATCACCATATTTCCAAAATTGGTGGATACCTCTACCAATCTTTCTTTGGACTGATTTGATTTAACTTCAGGCACTGGCTTTTTATTTTTATGTTGGGCAAAAACAGAGGTAACGCAAAAAACTGCGAATAAAAATATTGAAAATCTTTTCATTAGTAATAATTAAAATCCCTTGTTGCTGAAATAAAGTAAGATATGATCTTTTAAAAAGTTTTCCTGCTCTACCAGGTTGATGGCGGGCATCTCCTTGAGCTGACGGAAATGAGGCCAGCCATCTTTGTCGACCCGTTCGAGTTCAAAAAAGCCGCTTACGCTAAGCAGGGTACAGACTGCCACATGCATCAGGTCCTGCTTTTGTTCTTTGGTTATCTTTTTTGAGAAAAAATTTGTTTCCTGTATTCCTATAAGAAAAAGGATGGCTTCCATATCGGGCTTCTTTCCAAACCTTTCCATGAGTTTAGCCTCAAGCGCCCACCACCTTTGTACAATGTCGTCCGTTGCTGTCATGCTGCAAAAATATTGAGATTTAAGAGGAAATTTTCAATCTTAACTTATTTCACTTCCTGCATTAATTTTCTTACGAGGGGTGAAATAATAATGAGAACAACGCCGGCAATTAAAGCGTAGATGGCAAGCTGCCGGTAACCATCGGTATAGGTATGCAGTTTTTGAACGAGAGAATCATTTTGTGTTCCTTCTGCCATTCCTGCTCCCAGAAGACCGGCCACATATTGGCCGTAGGCACTTGCCAGAAACCACATACCCATCATCATACCCTGTAATTTTTGAGGAGATAATTTCGTCATAATCGACAGTCCGATCGGCGATAAACAAAGCTCTCCAAAAGTAATTACAAGATAGGCAAGCGCGAAAACGTCGAGATTTGCGACGCCATCGATCGCAAAAAACCGGGTGGCGTAGAAAGTGAAAAAGGCACCGGCGAGAAACAAAAATCCTAATCCGAACTTCACAACGGTATTGGGTTCGATCTTCTTTTTAGCCAGTGCGATCCACACGATGCCCACGATTGGCGCAAAGATGATCACAAACAGCGAATTTGCTGAATTATTCACCCCGTTTGGATCGAGATGGATAAAGCCAAGCGCCGTATCATCAAGGTTATGAGCGGCAAACAAACTCAAAGAACCTCCGCTTTGTTCAAAAAACGCCCAGAAGATGATAGAAAAAATGATGAATATCAGCGCTGCCCACAACTTCTTCCGTTCTGCTGCGGTAACTTTCGTCATTTCATAGAAAAGATACAGTAAGGTAGCGGGGCCGATGATGTACATAAACCAATCCGTGTATTCGGTCTTGGCAACCATCGTCATGATTATCGGAATGGCGATGAGCGAGCCGGCGTACACGGCGTAATCGTACCATTTTTTTCCGGATTTGATTTTATGGGGAATTTCAACCGGGTTGGTCTTCATTGTTTCGATTCCACCCGTTTCCGGAATCCTTTCGACCGTATCATCCTGCCATTTGAAAGGGGAAAGACCGATTGGTCCGAGGTTTTTCTTGGTGAGCAGAAAGTTGATGAGACTGATGATCATTACGAGACCCGCCAATCCGAAAGCTACGTTCCACCGGTATTGTTCGGGAATCACGCCCCCCAGCAGTTGTCCTTTGCCGATTGCAATACAGGCATAGCCGCCAATCAACGCCCCGATATTGATTCCCGAATAGAAGAGCGAAAATCCCGCATCGCGTCTGTAATCGCCCCTTTTATAGAGACTACCCACCATGGTGGAAATGTTGGGTTTGAAAAAACCGGTTCCTATGATGGTGAAACTGATGCCGAGAAAAAACTGGTTTTCAGGGAAAGGATTGATCGCAAGAATGGCACTTCCAATGATCATCATGAGGCCTCCCCAAAAGAGAGATTTCCGAAAACCCAGAATTTTGTCGGCAAACAATCCTCCGATAAAAGTAAATGCATATACAAATGCCTGTGTGGCTCCGTATTGAAGGTTTGCCTGAACCGGGCTCATATGTTCGCCGTTATTCAGTATGAGATGCGTAACCATAAAATAGGTAAGCATTCCACGCATTCCGTAAAAACAAAATCGCTCCCACATTTCCGAAAAAAAGAGCGACCATATTTGTTTGGGATATTTACCCTTAAAACTTTGAATCTGATCAAGCGTCAATTGTTGCTCCATTAAGATTAGTTTAATTTCAAATGTCAGGCAATAATTAGAAACCGAAAATATTAAGGCGGTAAGATAATGACAAATAGGTTTTCGGCAAATGAATTAATTAATTTATTAGCCAATTCATTCCCCGGATGAATAAAAAAATCGCTGATCTTCGGACATCAAAGCTTTTTGACCGGCAACCCATAAAAAAAGCTCCGGTGAGGAGCTTCTTTCATGAAACCGGTTCCGTTAATTTTTTATCAACTTCAAGCTTAGCTCAAAGGAATCATTTCCCAATTGCAGGAGGTACAATCCGGGTTTTAGCCTGCTGATATTCAGGTCCACTTTATCTGCCCCGATGGTTTGCGAAAAAACGATTACACCGTTGATGTCTGAAATTCTGACCCTGCGGTACCGGTTCACGCCCGTAAGGGTTACAATATCTCCTGCAGGATTTGGAAAAAGCATAACCGGCTCTGATCCTTTTACCGCTTTACGAACAGGACTGTAGGTAAATTCTCCATCCAGATCAACCATTCTCAGCCGGTAGAAGTTTTCTGCGAAAGGCGGTGACTCATCCAGGAATTTATAGTTATTGGTGCCCTTTGAAACGCCTCTTGACTTTACCGTTCCGATACTTTTAAAGTCGCGACTGTTACCACTGCGTTCGATTTCGAAGAAATCGGTGTTGATCTCTTCCGTGGTTTTCCATTCGAGCATCACCTTTCCCGGTATAGCTGAAGCCGTAAATTCTGTTAATTTCAGCGGCAATACATCCTGCACGTAAAACGATTTTGTTAGCGAGTCTGACGCATATCCCACATAAAACTTCCACTCTCCGGGTTTATTAATTACATCGCCACCCCAGTAATAGTAAAAATAGGCAGAGGGATAGTAAGCCGCGAAAGGATTTAGGTACCAGTCAAACCTGACTACATTATCAGGGTCAATAAGCTTTAGATGATAAGGAGTTCCATTGGGACGATTATCTCTGACAAATGAAGTGAAATAAACCGTTTCGCCGAGGCTGAACGTGTCTTTTGCGAATGACTTTTCGCCTTCGCCGTTCTCGTAACAGGTAAAAGGAACGGGAATTTTCGAACCGGTTATCACATCGAAAATGCTGTCAACATAATAAGAAGGTTGATCGGTCCAATAGGATTCGTCGGTGGTATAATTACAGTTTCCTGCCCAGGGATCAATCCGTTTTGAAAAAAATGTATCCGTCCATACTTCGAAATGAAGATGAGGACCCGTAGAATTTCCGGAGCTTCCCACAACCCCGAGAAACTCTCCGGCTTTTACAGATTCCCCAAATTCCTTCGAAGTAAGTGAATTTGCCTTCATGTGACCATACATTGTAAGAGTTCCATCGGGATGCTGGAGATAAACGGCATTCCAGTACCAGCAATTGGGTGGTGCACCCACCGGGCACATTGAGCAACTGGTGTCGGCCATACTTCCTTCTTTTCCTACTATGATACCGTCTGCGGCCGCTACAATTTCCACCGCATTCTCGTCCATCTTTTGCCATGGAAAAGGAACGGTGAAATAATCGGTACCCATATGTCCGTCATAGGTTCGCCTTAAACAATTAAAATCTTTTATTCCTGCTGTTGAGTCAAGATCAACGTAGTTGGAGATTCCGTAAAATCCGTGTGCATTAAACCCATCGGCCTGCCGGAGCGGAAAGATGAATTTTGTGGCTGATCCGGTTTTATTGGCTTGTGGAAGAACGCCCTTCGTATGCAGTTCGCGGATATTCTTTTTTATCTGCGTCTGAATCTTTTCCCGCTGCGGAAGGGAAATTTCATCCCGAACTTCCGATGTTGCGTTGTAAAATCCTCCAAAGCTGTAAGGTGGGGGCTGCTGGGCCAGGCAATTCACCGCACCCAGGAGAGCGGGGATTATGACCAATACCATTGTCTTCATAATAAACTTCCGTTTTTTGAGATTAGTGATAATGGTAAATTTATTATTTCGAGGCTCATCAGTTCAGTGCAGTTATGTATGCGAATAGAAGTATTATGTGAAGGAACGTGCAAACTACGCAAAATGAAAACATCGACGGGGTATTAATCTTCGCCGAGGTACAACAAAAAAGCCACAGGCGATTGAACTCCTGTGGCTGATTCTATCTTTGAAAAAATTTTATTCCCCTTCTTCCGCTCCTTCAACCAAAACCGTTGCACGGTTATTTACCATTTCAACGAATCCGCTTTGAATGGTAAATTTCGTTGAAGTTTGTTTATCCTTCAGGATCTTCATCGTGCCTGATTTGAGAGCGCTAACGATGGGCGCGTGCCTGTCTAACAACTCAAATAAACCGGTTACGCCCGGCAGTTGCACGCCGTAAACCTCACCGCTGTATAATCTTCTTTCCGGGGTTAATATTTCTAATGTCATTTTATTATTAATTCAAATGATCAAACTAAACCTGCGCAGCCGCCAATAATTTCTTACCTTTTTCGATGGCTTCTTCAATTGTACCAACGAGGTTGAATGCCGCTTCAGGATATTCATCAACCTCTCCATCCATGATCATATTAAATCCTTTGATGGTATCATCAATGTTTACGAATACACCTTTCAAACCGGTAAACTGCTCGGCCACGTGGAATGGCTGACTGAGGAATCGCTGAACACGTCTTGCACGGCTCACGGTAAGTTTATCTTCATCACTCAATTCATCCATACCGAGAATTGCGATGATATCCTGTAATTCTTTATAACGCTGAAGGATCAGTTTCACGCGGTTGGCGCAATCATAATGCTTATCGCCCACTACAGCGGGGGTTAAGATACGACTGGTAGAATCAAGCGGATCCACCGCAGGATAAATACCGAGGTCAGAAATCTTACGGCTCAAAACCGTAGTTGCATCGAGGTGCGCAAAGGTAGTAGCAGGAGCCGGATCGGTAAGGTCATCAGCCGGCACGTAAACCGCCTGAACCGAAGTAATTGAACCATGACGGGTAGAAGTAATTCTTTCCTGCATCAGTCCCATTTCTGTAGCCAGCGTTGGCTGATATCCTACCGCCGATGGCATACGTCCCAAAAGGGCAGATACTTCAGATCCGGCCTGTGTAAAACGGAAGATATTGTCAACGAAGAATAAGATGTCTTTCCCTTTACCGGTTCCTTCTCCGTCACGGAAATATTCCGCAATGGTAAGTCCGCTAAGCGCCACACGGGCACGTGCACCGGGGGGTTCGTTCATTTGTCCGAATACGAAGGTAGCTTGTGAACCTTTCAGTGTTTCAAGATCAACCTTACTCAAATCCCATCCGCCTTCTTCCATGCTGTGTTTGAAGGATTCGCCGTATTTCATGATACCGGCTTCGATCATTTCACGCAAAAGGTCGTTTCCTTCACGTGTTCTTTCACCCACACCTGCGAAAACGGAAAGACCACCATATCCCTTGGCAATATTGTTGATCAATTCCTGGATCAATACGGTCTTACCTACTCCGGCACCGCCGAAAAGACCGATTTTACCACCTTTTGCATACGGCTCAATAAGGTCAATAACTTTAATTCCGGTAAATAAAATTTCTGTAGAAGTGCTGAGATTTTCAAATGCAGGAGGCATTGCGTGAATCGGCCTTCCGTTTTCTTTACTTACCTGTGGCAAACCATCAATTGCGTCGCCGGTAACATTAAACAGTCTTCCGTTGATGCCTTCACCTACCGGCATTACAATACCCTTTCCGGTATCGGTAACGTCCATTCCTCTTCTTAAACCTTCGGTTCCGTCCATCGCAATGGTACGAACGCTGTCTTCACCGAGATGTTGCTGCACCTCTAAAACGAGTTTATCTCCGTTATCTCTGAAAAGTTCAAGGGCATTATAAATCTCGGGAAGTTTTCCTTCTTCAAATTGAACGTCAACTACCGCTCCGATGATTTGTGTTATTTTACCTTTATTCGCCATAAATGACATTTTTTATTACAGGTTTCAAATTTGGCGGCAAAGGTAAGGAAAACGCGTTTCACTTTTTCGTTCAACCCAAGGTTTAATTAAGTTTTTTTGTTAATTGCCGCACTGCCCCGGGGAAAACTTGGCGGTCATCATTATATTCCTTTCTCTTCCATTCGCAAAATTTTCTATTTTTATGTATGAACCCAACCTTAAGCCATACCTTAAAAAAAATACCCTTTATCCGGCTTCTACTGCCTTTAATGGCCGGCATCCTTTTTCAGTGGTATGTGCCGGTGGAAGTGAAATGGTGGTATTGGCAGGGAGCGGTTGTTTTGCTTCTGATCCTGCTTTCAGAAAGACTATCACTTTCAAACAAATTCTTCCTCCGGAAGATCAACGGTCTCGCCCTGATGTACCTCCTTTTTTTAATGGGTGCCGTTTTATTGCACCAAAAGGATGTGAGGAATGACCCACATTGGTACGGTCATGGTTACCACGGACAGCCGGTTGTCGTAGCTCTTTCCGAACCTTTAATCAAAAAAGCAAATTCTTTTAAAGCGGAAGCGAAGGTGATTGCCATAAAAAATGGCGGCAGACTAGAAAAAGCAGAAGGAAAGATATTGTTGTATTTTAAAAAAGACATCGATACCGGCCAATTATCCTATGGAACCACCCTTCTCATAAACAGGTCCGTTCAACCAATCAAAAACAGCAGCAATCCCGGCGCCTTTGATTACAACCGTTACTGTCTTTTCCAGGGAATTACCGGACAAGTGTTTTTAGAAGAAGCTTCTTTTGCGATCCTTCCACAGAAAGAAACAAATTTTCCGGAAAACACATTGATTAGTATCAGGTTGTCTACCATCGGAACAATCAGAACATATATAACTGGAAAAGACGAGCAGGCAATTGCAGAAGCGCTGTTGATTGGGTATCGCCACGATCTTGATAAAGATATTGTCCAGGCTTACAGCAATACCGGGGTTGTACACATAATCGCGATCAGCGGGCTGCATCTTGGAATGATCTATGGATTATTGCTGCTGTTACTTCCCAAAACCTCTTCGCTAAGAATTATGCGGTGGATAAAACCGGTGATAATATTATCGGTGCTATGGTCATTCACTTTAATTGCAGGTGCGGTTCCATCGATTTTACGATCCGCGGTGATGTTTTCCTTCATTGTTGTGGCTGAAAACCTTAACCGAAAAACGCAAACTTATAATACACTTGCGGCTTCAGCCTTTTGCTTGTTGACGGTTGATCCGTTTGTATTGTGGGATGTGGGTTTCATATTATCTTACACCGCCGTCCTCAGCATCATTTCTTTCCTAAAACCAATAACAAACTGGTTTTACTTCAGAAATAAACCGTTGGAAAAAATATGGCAGTTAACGGCGGTTACGCTTTCTGCCCAGGTCTTTACCATTCCTGTTGTAATCTATTATTTTCACCAGTTTCCAAATTTCTTCCTCCTTACAAATCTTCTCGTAGTTCCTTTATCAGGACTAATTTTATACGGTGAAATATTTCTTCTGGTGCTATCACCCTTTACACCCGTTGCTGCCTCGATCGGCAGTTTTATCGGTATTTTGATTGGATGGATGAACGGCTTTATTTTGTTTATCAATGATATTCCGCACAGCCTCCTGAAAAACCTGCAGATCAGTATTTTCCAAACCTGGCTGCTCATAGCCATTATCATCGCTTTTGTAGCATGGATACAATTTAAGCAGAAAAAAGCCTTTCTTTATTTCCTGGTTTTTGTAAATCTATTTGCGGGCTCTCTCGCTCTGCAACTGGTGCAAAGCCGGCAACAACAGAAGATCGTCGTTTACGATGTCCCGAAATTTTCAGCAATTGATTTTGTTCAGGGAAACCAATATCATTTTATGGGCGATGAGATTCTGAAAAAAGACAGTGCTCTTCGTAATTTTCATCTTCAGCCGGCGAGAATCAGCGCATTGTACAATCATCCATCAGAACGCGAAGCGATCCTAAATCAGGTGTTTACTTTCAATAACCGGAAATGTCTGATCATTGATGCATCCTTTTCAAAACGGTCTGAATCAAAGATTCCTTTAGATATTCTCATCATTTCAAAAAACCCTTCTATTGAAATGCAGGAATTGAGTGAATCTTTTTCGTTTCAACATCTCGTTATTGACAGCAGTGTTCCCAGATGGAAAACTGAAAAATGGAAAAAAGACTGTGAGATGCTACATTTGCCCTTCTATTCGGTATCAATGCAGGGAGCATTCGTTTTGGATTATACCGATAAATAATTGGCTTTCGATAAAAAACATTCATATTTCTCATCATGCAAAAAAATATAAGCAGTGCCCTCATCAGCGTATTTAATAAGGAAGGGCTCGAACCTGTTGTGAAACAACTTGCCGCATCAAAAGTTACGATCTATTCAACAGGTGGCACACAAAAGTTTATTGAAGACCTGGGAATTGATTGTGTAGGCGTGGAGACCATAACCGGATTCCCTTCAATTCTGGGAGGACGGGTGAAAACCCTTCATCCATTGATCTTCGGCGGAATTTTAGGAAGAAGGGATCACGAGGTGGATCTCGACGAAATGAAGTCGTACCATATTCCGGAAATTGATCTGGTAATTGTTGATCTCTATCCGTTTGAAGAGACCTTGAAGCAGACCGATGAAGAAAAAGCGATAATCGAAAAAATCGACATTGGCGGTCCTTCGATGATCAGGGCAGCGGCAAAGAATTTTAAAGATGTTGCCGTCATTTCAGACAAGGAGGATTACGGATTTCTCCTGAAGCTGCTGCAGGAAAATAATGGAAGCACCGCGCTCGCCGACCGCAAATTGCTGGCTGCAAAAGCATTCGAAGTTGTGCTTAATTACGACCTCGCGATCAACAATTACTTCAACGGCGATATTCTTTTGCCACTCAGGAATAAAAAAGAATTGCGTTATGGTGAAAACCCTCATCAAACCGCTGCATTTTACGGCGATCTGAACGCTCTTTATTCGCAATTAAACGGAAAAGAGCTATCGTATAATAACCTTGTGGATGTGCATGCAGCGAAAGAATTAATGGATGAATTTGAAACCGTGGAAGAAGAAACTTGTTTTGCCATTATCAAGCACACCAATGTCTGCGGAATTGCCATCCGTGAAACGGTCTATGAAAGTTGGAATGCTGCCCTTGCAGGCGATCCCGAAAGTGCCTTTGGGGGTATCTTAATTTGCAATAAAGTGATCGATGAAAGCACTGCCAGCGCCATCAATGCTTTGTTTTTCGAAGTTTTAATTGCACCCGCATTTTCAAACGAGGCCTTGCAGATCTTAAAAAGCAAGAAAAACAGAATTATTTTACAGCAGAAAGAGAATGGCGAAAGAAAGGCAGGAAAACAGTTTCGATCGCTATTAAACGGTCTGCTCGTTCAGGATCATGACAATGGAAATTATGCAGAATGGAAAGAAGTGGGTGGAAGAGAAACAACGGCAGAGGAGAAGAAGGATCTCAGCTTCGCAAATATTGTTTGTAAACATTTAAAAAGCAATGCCATTGCCCTGGTAAAAAACAGACAATTACTGGGAAAAGGCTGTGGCCAGACGAGTCGTATAGACGCGTTGAGACAGGCAATTGAAAAAGCAAAACAGTTTGAATTTAATCTGGAAGGTGCTGTACTGGCAAGTGATGCCTTCTTTCCGTTCAATGACTGCGTTCAGTTAGGCAATGAAGCAGGAATTGGTGCTTTCATTCAACCGGGCGGTTCCATTCGCGATAAAGACAGTATCGAATATTGTGTTGAGCATAAGCTTGCGATGGTGATAACCGGAATGCGGCATTTCAGACATTAAAGCCGGGCGTAGCGATGCCCGTCTACAAAAAACGGCTTTCATCCCGAAAGCCGCTTTTTGTTTATTCAAATGGATTTTGAACGTCCATAATTACATAGGTTTTCTCCCCTGCAGGCACCTGCCATTTTACTTTCTGGCCTTTCTTGAATCCGATCAGGGCCGTTCCGATTGGCGCCATCACCGAAATTTTTCTTGTTTTAATATCCGCTTTGTCGGGTGTTACCAAAGTAATTTCCATTTCTCTCGACTTATTGGCTTCGCGAATTTTGACAACAGAGTTTAATCGCACAACATCTCCGGGAAATTCTTCCCTTTCAACTAGTTTGGCTTTTTTAAGTTCACTTTGCAGTTCCTCAAGATTCTGCCGGTCATAAACCGTTGTTGAATCGCCTCTTAAATAACCGACGAGTAATTCGTAATCGTCTTTTCTCAGGACTAATTGTGGTTTTATTTTTTCCATGGTTAAAGATTTTTAAAATGAATAATGGTTTGAAAATTTAATTTGTATTGTGTAAAAATTGTAAATGCTGTACTCCGTTAAGATGCTGATCTTACCGCCTGTGTGAAAATGTAAAAATGAATTTGATGACCCAAGACTACAGAAATCTAGACTTGGGTATAATCGTGAAAGTCTTTGAAGGTTGAAACAAAAAATTTCTTCCTGCACAAAGAGATGAACGCAACAGGGGAAGGGAAATTTTTGTATCCCGCTTTCCGCCTGCCCTTTAAACCGCTTGCATTGATAATATGTAAGTACTGAATGCGCACTCTTACAAATCTAAACAAAGATTTTTGAAACTCAGCCATTTAATCAACAATTATTTGAGCCGGAAAACATATATTTATCTTTAATTTAGCAACCGGCAGATGGCCACAAACAACTATTTCAAAAACTCCAGAAATCCGTGACTGCAGAAACAGCAATACAAAAACTTGGTGAAAACCTCAACGATATCATCCAACAGGCAAGATCCTGTTCGTATGAAAATCTTAATAAAAAGGATGACGGGAAATGGAGCAATCATGAAATTTTAGAACACATTTATCTTACTGAGAAGAGCATCCACCGCCTTCTTTTACGACGGCCCGATAAACAAAATCAAACAGCAGAGATATTTGGAAATGAAAAATTAAAAAGGATGCTGGTTGATCAAAGAGCTTACAAAATAACTGCACCGGATTATCTCATTCCCACGGGGAAATATTCAAATATCGAAGATTTTGTTGATGAATTTCTTTTAGAAAGAAACGCGCTAACGGAAGATATTCGCGCAGGCAGGATAATCGTGGATTCCGGCATTCATAACCATCCGGTTTTAGGAGAAATGACGGTCCCGGATTGGATTCACTTTTTAATTCACCATTCGGTGAGGCATCTCGAACAAATCAAAGACAATTTCGTTCACGATCGTCAGCAGGCAACTTTGAAGGAGTAGATGAATGTAATCACCTGATTTTTTCGTGCATCAGCCGTTCTTAGTTTGAATCGTCCGTTTTTATTATGCTGATTACGCCATCGCTTTCAATGCAGGCTTTTTTTACTTTTGAAAGATCCTCTATTCCTTCTTCCCGGAGCTGACTGATCAATTCTTCTTCTGTAAGGAATTCGCGACGCATATTCCGCTTCAGCATTTTTCCATTCTTCACTATCTGCACCGGCGGATGAGCCACAAGTTTTTCAACAAAGGCAAAATTAAAACTCAGTACATTCACGCTAAAATTCCAAAACAGGATGGTTCCGATCATAATAAATCCTTCAGTAACGGTTTTGTAATTTCCCATCGCGTTGGAAGCACCTTCGGCTATCAGAAGCACAAATACGAGATCCATCACAGTCATTTCACCCGTCGTTCTTCTGGGCAGTATGCGCATCAAAAAGAGAATTCCCAAATAAAGAAGCGTTCCCCGAAGAATCAATTCAAGGACGGGTGTTTCAACTTCAAATAGTTCATTAAGATCCAGGTTTAGTAAAATGGCAGCGTTCATATCCTCTTTTACTGATACTTATTAAATATCGTACCTGAAATTTAAGTCTTACCTCACACAAAAAATATCTGACCTACTGCCTCTATCGCTTTCCGATTGCTTCTACCAACCGGGTCATCCTTTCATAATGCGATCCTTTCCAATAAATTTTTTTGCAGCCGCTGCATTCAAAAAATTCAGGAAAGTATTTTCGCGTGTTAGGCAACAGGCGCCCGGCCACTTGTTCGATTGCTACCGGCCTCAGTTTTTGACTGCAATCAAGACAACGGGTAAATGGACTGAAAGCGTCTTTGAGATGAAAATGGTTTACTACTTCAACCAACTGTTCAACAGGATCAAAACTTTCAATTAAAAGGAAGTTTATGTCTCTAAACTTTCCAAAAAATCTGTCTTTTGAAAGAAGGATTCGGTTTTCAATTTTCGCAATGGCATGCAACTCCGCTTTTGAGAGGCTGTTGCTGTAAACCGTATCAAATCCAGGCAACCTCAGGAAACGGGAAAGCTTTCCAAGATGCACGTCAGCACAAAAACGATTTTCTTCGACCATAGAATTTCCTTGAGATGCTTCTTACAAAAATCCATTGCCGGGAGCAACTATTCAGCCTGAATCGCGCCGGTAATTTCCACGCAGCCGGCTTTTGCAACCAGATGCTGCAACATTTTCAGGCCGAGATCAATTTCCTGCAAATGGGTGCGATGACTCACTACAGCACATCGCAGCCAAACCTTTCCGTTTAATCTGGTAGATGAAAAATATACCCTTCCATCCTTTTGGATCATCTCCACAAGTTTTAGATTGATTGTACTTTCCTCTCCTTCCGGATACCTGAAAATACAAACACTGAGATCAGGATAGGGGCCTGTTTCAAATCCAACTTCAGCTATCTTTTCGTAGAAATACCGACAAAGCAGCAGTTTCTCCTTCAGGGCCGCAGCAAACATCTCTATCCCATGGTATTGCAGGGGAAACCAAATCCTCAATGCCCTGTTGTGACGGCTAAGTTCCGGACCGGTATCTGCGGGATCAATCACTTCTTCGGCATAAACATCCTGTAAATAATTTGCCTTAAAGGAGAAGGATTGCAAAAGCTTTTTCCGGTCTCTCACCAAAACCGCTCCGGAACCGTAGGGAATAAACAGCGTCTTATGCGGATCGATTACTACGGAATCCGATCGCTCAATGCCGCGCATCTTCAATTTGCCTTCGTCGGTCAGCATGAAAAAGCCGCCGTAGGCCGCATCCACATGAAACCAGATATTATTATTTTCTGAAATGCTTCCTATTGCCTCAAGATCATCAACTGCCCCGGTATCGGTGGTGCCGGCTGAAGCAATTATAAGAAAAGGATTATTGCCGTTTTCAATGTCCGATTCAATTTCTTGTTCCAACGCTACGATGTCCATTCTGAAATACTGATCCACGGGAATGATCTTCAATATCGCCTCATGGAGGCCGGTTGTATCGATTGCCTTTTTGGTTGAATGATGGGTTTGGCGGCTCACATAGATAACCGATGACCGCACATTGGAAGAGTTGATGCGATGCGCATCCCTTGCTGTTTGAATGGCGATGAGCGTGGCAACAGATCCGCCGGAGGTAAGATCACCATAGGCTTCTGAAGGATATCCCACTACCGATGTCAGCCACTCAATTACTGCCCGTTCGATCTTAACAAGACCGGGACTTGAAAACGAAACGCCGGCATATTTATTCGTTATTGCGGCAACATAATCGCCAACGCCGCTCATCCATAAACCGCCACCCGGGATAAAGCCGAGATGTCGCCCTGAGGCAGAATTAATGCCGTCTTCTGAGGCCGTCCGGAAGACGGAAAGTAAAGCTTTAAATGAAAGCGCGGGCTTTCCGATTTGAGGTAAATGCAGTTGCCCTTCCGGCAAAAATCCTTGCATCTGCGGCAGATCGTCGATAAAGTTATTTGTGTATTGGTTTGTTTGGAATAATATTTCCTGGCGAGTCAATCGATCCGGTTCTAACCCTGCTGAAATTTTTTCGAGTGCAGAAATTTCCTCCACCATGTTTATCCGAAATGTTTAATTGTAAATTTAAAATATCCTTTTAATTAAATGCCCGGCAAAGAAAGCGGATCCTTTTTATTTGAATTATGATGCTCGTCAGTTGTTCAGCCGTTCGCAACCGGTTGAACCTAAAAGGGTTTGATCAGAGCAGCTCGTTTTCATAGATTTTGAAGTTATCTTTCGGGAAAATTTGAAAAGGGTGAATAGAAAACATCGTTACTGTTTAACCGTCAAATGGACGGGAAATAAGGGCGAAGGCACGAGCCATTACCGGTCTTACGACAGAGAACATACGGTCAATACAGCGGGGAAGCCTGAAATTCTTTGTTCATCTGATCCGGCATTCAGAGGCGACAAATCGAAGTATAATCCCGAAGAGTTATTTCTTGCATCCGTTTCAAGCTGCCACATGTTGTGGTATCTCCATTTATGTGCAGAAGCCGGAATTATTGTGGTGGAATATTCTGATGATCCCACCGCAACGATGGAAGAATCTGAAGACGGGAACGGGCATTTTTCAGAAGTGATTTTACATCCGAAGGTGACGGTGCAGCAGAGCTGTATGGTTGAAAAAGCCAACAACTTACACCATGAAGCGAACAAGTATTGTTTTATAGCAAACGCTCTGAATTTTAAAGTTCAACACCGGCCGGAATGCAGTTTTTTAGAAGACCCAACGAACTGAACCTTTAGGAAAGCCGGCAGAATTGAACGTGAGGAATAAAGCGCTTGTGGAAATATTAATTCCTTGGAAAGACATTAAATCCCTTTTAAAAAAAATAGAAGTTGGCTTTACGAAACACAATTTTGGATAATATGAGTTGCGCTAAAAGGACGTAATTGATTGAAAATGAGGATAGATATTTTTTGAATTAAAATCGTTTGCAGGTTTAAAACATTCGTATATATTTGAGTTAGCGGTCACCCTATTGAACGACCGTGTAAACATCAAACATACAGACAATACAAAGAATGTTACTTGAAATAAATACGACATACAAACCTGCAACTGACTTAGGATTTTTGTTGCATAAGCACCCCGACAAGTTGCAGACAGTTGAACTTTCGGCTGGCAATGCTCATATATTTTATCCCGAAGCTGACGAAAATTCCTGCACCGCTTGCTTACTACTTGACATTAATCCTGTTGACTTGGTGCGAGGCAACATAGGACGAAATGCTTTTTTGCAGGAACATTATGTCAATGACAGACCTTATACAAGCAATTCATTTTTAAGTACAGCAATAGTTAAGGCTTTCGGTTCAGCAATTAACGGAACTTGTCATACAAAACCTGAATTGGTTTTGACGGCTATTCCATTGACAGCAAAAATCCATTCGCTGAAAGTGGATTGCGACAAGGAATACATCAACAAATTATTCGAACCACTTGGCTACAAATTTTCTTATGAAACCATTCAATTGGACAGTTCTTTCCCAAGTTGGGGCGAAAGCAAAGTTGTAAACCTTACCGTTGAGAAAACCACAACGTTAAAAGAGTTTCTTTCTCAACTTTATGTTTTTATGACGGTGCTTGACAATGACCGCCATTATTGGATTTCAAGAAACGACATTGATGTTTTAATAAGACGAGGCGAAAACTGGTTAGAAAATCATCCTTTAAAAGATTGGATAACCAAACGCTATTTAAAAAACTTACGGACACTTACTAATCAAGCGTTGTTACGACTTGCAGACGAATCGGAATTAACAGAAGAACAACCAACACCCGAAAGAAAAATAAATCTACATCAACAACGATTAAACAAAGCATTTGACTTGCTGAAAGCAAGTGGAGCAGAAAGCGTTTTAGACATTGGTTGTGGTGAGGGAAAACTTTTAAAACTCTTATTGAAAGAAGGGCAATTCCAAAAAATTGCAGGAATGGACGTTTCTTTTGGTGAACTACAAAAAGCAAAAGAAATCTTGTATTTAGACCAAGCATCGCCCGCTATGAGAGAAAGAATAAATATTTTTCAAGGCTCTGTTACTTACAAAGACGAACGTTTGAAAGGTTTTGAGGCGATTGCATTAGTTGAAGTGATTGAGCATTTGGATGAAGAAAGATTGCCAACAATGGAAAAAGTTGTGTTTGGCTTCGCCAAGCCAAATACCATTGTTCTTTCTACGCCTAATGCCGAATATAATGTTGTGTTTGAAAAGTTAGAAGCCGAAACTTTCAGGCACGATGACCACCGTTTTGAATGGACGAGAAAAGAGTTTGCCGATTGGTGCAATAAAATTTGTAATGAGTTTAATTATGATGTTGAAATTTTTCCTGTGGGACAAGAAGAAGAAAGTATCGGAGCACCCTCACAATTAGCTGTATTTAAGAAAAAATGAAAGAAGTAAAACTACCCGAAATATCCTTGGTGCTTTTGGTTGGAGCAAGCAGTTCAGGAAAATCAACTTTTGCAAAAAAATATTTTTTACCGACAGAAGTTATTTCATCTGATTATTGCCGTGCTTTGGTTTCAGATGATGAAAATAATTTATCGGCAACCGATGCAGCGTTTGAAGTGCTTCACTTTCTTGCTTCAAAACGTTTAAAACTTGGCAAACTTACCGTTATTGATGCGTTAAATCTTCGTAAGGAAGACAGAGCAAAATTGATTCAATTAGCGAAAGATAATTACGCTTTGGCAGCAGCCATTGTATTAGAAACACCTATCAGGCAATTGTTTGACCGACACGATACACGAACCGACAGAAATTTTGGCAAAAATGTTTTGGAACGTCAATATGACGATTACAAACGTTCATTGAAAACCATTAAAAAAGAAGGTTTCAGTTATGTGCATTTTGTAAATCCCGAAGAAGAATTAAAAATTGTCAGACAAAAACTTTGGAATAATAAGAAAGAAGAGCGAGGAGCATTTGATATTGTCGGGGATATTCACGGATGTTTTGATGAATTGACAGAGTTGCTTGAAAAACTTAATTACAAAATTGAACGCAAATCAGACGGACATTTTGAAGTTCAAAATCCCGAAAATCGGAGAGTGATTTTTCTTGGAGATTTAACTGACAGAGGAAATAAATCACCTGATGTTTTACGTTTGGTAATGGATATGGTAAAAGCCGAAAAAGCATTTTGTATTTGTGGGAACCACGATGAAAAGCTGAACAAATTTTTAATGGGTAAAAACGTAAACCTTAATCACGGTTTAGACAAGACAGTTCAGCAATTGGAAAGTACATCAAAAGAATTTCGTAATGAAGTAAAAGAATTTTTGAACGGCTTAATTGCTCACTATGTTTTGGATGACGGAAAATTAGTTGTTGCTCACGGTGGACTTCCCGAAGAAATGCACGGCAGAGCAGCAGCAGCCGTAAGAGCATTTTGTTTGTTTGGCGAAACCACTGGTGAAATTGATGAATTTGGCTTGCCTGTACGATACAACTGGGCAAAGAATTACAAAGGAAAAGCAATGGTGGTTTATGGACACACGCCTATTCCTGACATTGAATGGCTGAATAACACGCTCAACATTGATACAGGTTGTGTGTTTGGAGGAAAGCTCACAGCTTTACGCTATCCCGAAAAAGAAATTGTTTCCGTTGAAGCAAAACAAGTTTACAGCGAACCTGTAAGACCAATTCAGCCGACCAAAGAACAACTTTCAGCACAGCAAGAATTTGATGATTTATTAGACATTGACATCATCAACGGAAAAAAGCTGATTGAAACAAAGTTTCACAGCAAAGTAATCATCAGAGAAGAAAACGCAGTTGCAGCATTGGAAGTAATGAGCCGTTTTGCAATGAATCCAAAGTGGCTGATTTATTTACCACCAACAATGTCGCCACCCGAAACAAGTAAGTTACCGAATTACTTGGAGCATCCGACAGAAGTTTTCAATTATTTCATCAAGAACGGAGTAACACAAGTGATTTGCGAAGAAAAACATATGGGTTCAAGAGCAATTACAATCGTATGCAAAGAGCCTGATGTTGCTAAAAAGAGATTTGGATTGCTTAATGCTTCGTTGGGAACAGTTTACACACGGACAGGAAGAAAGTTTTTTGAACAAGATAAAACCGAAAAGGAATTTTTGGAAATGCTAAACAAAGCATTAACTGCATCCAACTTTTGGGAAAAATTCAATACAGATTGGGTTTGCCTTGACGGAGAGTTAATGCCTTGGAGTGCCAAAGCAAAAGAACTTTTGATTAAACAATATGCAGCCGTTGGAAGTGCAGCTACAACAGGTTTGAATAGCACAATTGAAGCACTAACGAAAGCAAAGCAACGAGGAATTGAAGTAGCTGATTTGATTGGAAAATATACTGAAAGAAAAGTGCAGATAAAAAAATACATTACTTCCTATCGCAATTATTGCCGAGAAACAAACGGTTTGGAAGGATTGGTTTATGCACCGTTTCACATTTTGGCAACAGAAAGCAAAACCTACTTTGACAAACAACATCCTTGGCATTTAAAAAATATTCAATCGTTTTGCGACCACGACAAAAATCATTTGATGGTAACGGCAAACATTTTGGTTGATTTGCAAAACCAAGACAGCGTACAGCAAGCCATTGACTGGTGGACAACACTCACTTCAAAAGGAGGCGAAGGAATGGTTGTAAAACCACTTGACTACATTACTTCTTTCAAAGGCAAGACAGTTCAACCCGCAATGAAAGTGCGAGGAAGCGAATATTTGCGAATAATTTACGGACCTGAATACGACACGACAAAAAACATTGAAGTTTTGAAAGAACGAAACGTAAAAGTAAAACGGGATTTAGCCATTAAAGAATTTACATTAGGACTTGAATCACTTGACCGTTTTGTAAACAACGAACCGTTAAGGCGAGTTCACGAATGTGTTTTCGGAGTGTTGGCATTAGAAAGCGAGTCAGTTGACCCACGACTATAATGAACAGACAAACAACATATAGAAGAGAAGGGCGAACCGCTAACAAGGTATTGCCAAAAGCGGGGCTGAACGGCTTCGATTGGACATTTGTGCAAGGTTCAACATTCGTTCTTCGATTGAACTTTTGTGCTAAAAATCCCCGCCTTCGGCAATACCCGAGACGTTATCGGCTATTCTATGGCGACAGTCCTACCATCAACCAACAGTGCAAAAAATGACACGACACAAACTAATAAACTACTGCATTGCGACTGTTTGGATTGCTAATGGACTTTTCTGCAAAGTGCTGAACCTTGTACCGCGACATCAAGAAATTGTTGCAAGAATTTTAGGCAACGACCATGCACGACTGCTGACAGTTTTAATAGGAGTTTCTGAAATCGCAATGGCAGTTTGGATAATAAGCGGTTTATGGACACGACTTAACGCATTTACTCAAATCTTTGTTATTGCGACAATGAATACTTTGGAATTTTTACTTGTGCCTGACTTGTTGTTGTGGGGGAAATTAAATGCATTCTTCGCCTTCCTATTCATACTTTTAATTTTTTACAACGAGTTTCAGCTTAACAAAAAACTTCAGACAGTATAAATGTTTTCACTTCTTAAAAATCATCCGTTTGCTGTTGAAGCATTTTTTGAAAGCTCACTTGTCTTCACTTTCGCAATTCCAAAGGAACAAATTCAACAATTAATACCACAGTGTTTGGAGTTAGACACTTTCAACGACAAGTGGGCTTTCATTGCAGTTGCAATGGTTCAGACAAAGTCATTGCGTCCCAAAGGTTTCCCAAAACTTTTAGGTAACGACTTTTTTCTTATCGGTTTTCGTGTATTCGTTCGGTTCACAAGCAAAGCGGGAAAGAGATTAAGAGGTTTGTATATTCTCAAATCCGAAACGGACAAAAAGAAAATGGAGTTTTTAGGAAACATTTTTACCCACTACAATTATGTAACAACTGACATCAACCAACAAAAGCAAAACGGAACGACCGAAATAAATTCAAAAAAATCGGACTTCAAAATACTTATTGATAATTCGGAAAACGAAGATATTTCTTTGCCTACTGGTTCACCTTTTGCCAACTGGAAGGAGGCAAGAAGATTTTCTGGACCATTACCATTTACATTTGCTTACAACCAAGCCGACAAAGAAGTATTAATCATTGAAGGCGTTAGAGAAAACTGGAAGCCAACACCTGTAAATGTTATAGACTACCATTTTTCGTTTATTGACAACATGAAGCTAACTGATACTAAACTAGCAAATGCTTTCATTATTAAAAACATTCCTTACTATTGGAAAAAAGGTAAGATTGAACAATGGATAAAATAAGAAAACCATTTCAAGGAGTTTGGAACATCATACGTTTTAATTGGCATTTCTATGTTTTGGCATTCGGATTTGTTTTAGTTATTCTTTTTTTTCGTGGCAGCTTTTCAGCCGCCAATCTAATTGTTACGAACATCCTTTTATTTATCATTATCATCTCAACCCTTATTTCATTATTAGTTTCTACTTACATCTACGACTTTTCAAATCTTTACACACTTTCATGGCTTGACAAATTGCAACATAACGAACATGAAAAAATCGTAAACATAAACGCTGGTTTTGACGAAACGAGTTACTTGCTAAAAGACAAGTTTAAAAATTGCGAATTAACTGTGTTGGATTTTTACGACCCCATAAAACACACCGAAGTTTCAATTAAGAGAGCAAGAAAAGTTTATCCGCCTTTTCCTAATACACAGCAAGTAACAACAACAGACTTACCATTGCAGGACAATTCAGCGGACAAAATATTTACGATTTTATCAGCACACGAAATACGAAACGATGAAGAAAGAAAATCTTTCTTTCAGGAACTTCGCAGAGCACTTTCGCCAACAGGCCAGATAATCGTAACAGAACATTTACGGGACACTGCAAATTTTTTTGCTTACAATATTGGAGCATTTCATTTTCACTCAAAAACAAGTTGGCTAAAAGCATTTCAATCATCAGGACTGCGAGTTACAGAAGAAATAAAAGTTACGCCATTTATCACAACCTTTATACTGGACAGGAATGGAGCTACATCTTAAAATAATTGGTTCATGTTTAATTTTGCTGGGCTTAGTTCATGCAATCTTTCCAAGACAATTTAATTGGAAGCAAGAACTTAGCTCACTAAGCATTGTAAACAAAGAAATGATGTATGTTCATACTTTCTTTATTGCATTTACGCTTTTTCTTATCGGACTTTTGTGCCTGACATCTTCTGCCGATTTAGTCAGCACAACATTTGGCAAACGAATTTCTTTAGGTCTTGGGATTTTCTTTTTCTTAAGGTTATTAGTTCAGTTTTTTGTTTACTCATCAAAGACATGGAGAGGAAAAACATTTGAAACAACAGTTCACGTTTTGTTTTCAATATTCTGGACTTACGTAACAACAATATTCATCTTAATTTATTTATCCTGACAGAACAAACTGACAGCACCGAAAGCAGAACAGCCGATAACAGGTGCATTGGCAATAGCAGGGGGCGACGAATGAATTCTCAACTTTTTGTTCGCTGTTGTGCAGCAGTCCGGGCTGGACTTTTACTATTGAGCTTTTGTACTTATCTTCATCATTAGTAATTCTATTCGGCTTCGGTTCGAGCGGACGATTTTCAAATGCCCTGCCATCGCCAATGCTTTACCGTTGTGCGAAACTGTGTAACCTTAATCAAGCTATATGGGAGAACAGAAGTCAAGTCCAAACATTGCAATTATAGTTGCGTTGATAACTGTTGTAGGATCTTTAATTGTTGCTTTTATTAATAAGTGGGACTTCACATCCAAGCCAACACAAAACGAAACATCAAATAAGGTAGGAGTTTTTCAGGGGAGTGCTCCTGCTATGACTGTAAGATTTGGTGGAGATGATGGACAAGGTCATCTTTTTTGCGACTATGACGGAATAATAAGCGAATTACACGTTTCTATAAATGTCGACGAAAATTACTCAACTATCGGATATGTCTATACACATTACACATTGGGGAGTTGCCCATATCCTGATAAACAAGTACGCAGTTCCTTTTTTCATGAAAAAGACATTACACTAGATGGAAATAATATAACTATTAGATATTCGACTGATGACTCGGTACGACAGGAAGTAAGCTTTATTGGTACAATAACCGCAAAAAACATTAAGGGAACGGCTATTATTAGTCATCATGATCCAAATCTAAATGTTGTTTTTCATCCGACTTGGAATATACCTATAACATTAGACAAGCAATAATGAAAAGTAATTTCGCACAACAAATGCATTTGTAAAAGCATGGCTTGACCAGCTGCATTTGTGCAGCAGTAATTCTAATCATCTTTTGTTCTCGGCAGACAATATGCTATTGAACATTTGTATTTATCTTCAATACCAATTTTTCAATTAAGCATTTGTACCGGCTGACCAATCGCTATTGCCATGCCTTCACAAATGCTTTTACGTTATCTGCAACTGCTACGACCGTACATAATTGACAAATTCCTCACCTCTATTGCAAAATGATTTTACCATTGAGCAAACCAAGCCAAATGACATTCCAGAATGACCTTGATTTTCAATAAGTGGTTTTACTTCTTCAAGTTTTTTACCATTATTTAATTGTTCAACTATTTCAAGGCAATTGCCTAATTCCATTCCTCTATACAAATCGCCTAATCTTATAGGAACGCATTTAGCCCAAGTTTCACGATACTTTTCGTCTAATATTAGATTGCCTTTTTCTACCCATTCTTTTGTCAATTCAGGTATAGCTTCTTCGTGCCTTCTTTTTTCAGTTTCATATTCCTCATTTCTTACTCTTTCGGCTTCGTCAAATTCTGCTTTTGTTTTGCCGGTAATCTTTTTGTAAGCCGAATCCAAATCGTCAATATCAGAGTATAGCATTTGACCATTAAAAGAGCCACAAACTAATTTGTTATGGCTTTTAAGCTCTTTCATTGCGGATTCTATATTTCCGAACCCAAATTCAATTTCTTTGTACTTGTTCATATTTTTATTTTTTAATTGTTTAAAACTTGAAACTTCCTACCTTGAAAACCGCAGATGCAGATAACAAGGGTTTTATGAAATTGGGGCGGAAGTGCTTAACCCAAACTTTTGTAATTCTAATCAGCATTAGTGCTTTAACGAACATTTGAGCCTTGATTTCCCCAACTTCATAAAGCCCAGAACCGTTATGTGCAAGGCTAACTGCATCGGTTAGCGACAGCCTTCCAACAATTACAATCACCACACATCTCATTTCTATTTTCGGTTTGACAATATTTTATATCAACAGTTAAGTAAATCAATTCTTTTGTCAATTCGTGGTATTTCTCATAGGCTCTTTTGATTTCCATATTCTTAAAATCAACTAATGGAAAATCTGATTTCAATTTTTCTATTTTGCTTTCTATTGTCTTGAGCTTTCTTTTTTTCTTTTGTAACATCATTTCAATTTTTATTTAGTGCTGAATAACCGCCCAGCACATAACAGCGGCTTGGCGAAGGCTGCCTAACGTATGCTCAATTTTCACACGTAATTTCAATGGCAGCCTTCGCCAAGCCGCAAAACGTTAGCGGTCATTGTAGAAAAACGCACCGCTGAAAATGACTGAATATAAAAGACAAGTAAATTCTAAACCTAAAAATGTAAAAAATGAACGATATATTTAATACATACAAACCTGACAACTTTCATACAGTTACTCCAGATCTTTTTGTTGACAAACCACAACTCTTAATTGACTTTCTGAAAAATGCCTTTTTTGCGAAAGAAATAAATCGTTCAGTAAACCCGACCAATGGAGATATAGCAAACTGTATTCTGCAAATTGGCAACACTTGTTTTATGATTAGTCAAGCCAGAGAACAATTTGAAGGAATGAGAACAGCACTTTATCTTTTCGTTGACGATGTAGAAGCTGTTCATCAAAGAGCCGTTGACAATGGAGCGAAAATTGAATTTGAACCAGCAGATATGCCATACGAAGACAGACAATCGGGTATAATTGACCCTTGTGGAAATTATTGGTGGATTTCAAAACGACAAGTAAAAAAGGGTTATCACGAATAAAAAAATACACGAGAACAACAACGAACCGCTAACATGGTATTTATGAAAGGCGGGCTGAACGTCATAATTTCAGCTACAGTAATTCTATTGAGCGGTAGTGCAAAACTGAACTTTTGTGCTCCGATTTTCCGCCCTTCATAAATACCCGGACCGTTATGCGCAACTAAGACGAACTTCATGTTAGACATAGACCAAATAATTCAAGAGCTTACAGAGAACTTTCCAGAATACACATTCTTCAAGACACGACGTTTGACTGGACGCTGTATTGTTGCAAAGAAGTCGAAATATTATGGTGCAGACATCTTTGTAAAAAGCGACAGAATAGTTGTAGAAGCTGCAATTCCTGACTGGAGTACACGATTGGTTTTAGGAGCAGGCGCTGCATACAAAAAACTTACAGACATCAAGTATGGCGAAGTAGCCACACAGATACAAAATTATTTAAGGCGCAACTATGAAGTTAGTTTAAGGCAATGATGCTTTAATATTCGGCTGAAGATGAAATCTATAACAATTATTGGACTGGCTTTTTTAGCGATTATTCTTGTATTTGTTCTACCAAGAAAAATAAAAGAATATGACCTAATGAAAACACAAGATACTGTAACAGTTAAAGTGGTAAGACTACCCGACTGCACTACTGGTTATAAAAACAAGTTTATCCATGTTAGTTACAATGGCAGAACATACGTCTTAAGGACAAAATGTAAATACGTAAAGTCGTTAGTGACAGGACAACAAATAACAATGCTTCATAAGCCTGACACTGAAATCTTCCTTTTCCCTACTGAAAATGCAAAATCTGAATTAGTGATGACAATTTTACTAGCAGCATTCATGACTTTATGCATTGGGGTTCTCATTTGGAAGCAACGTGTGACAAACCAAAATGCGCATAACAACTAAGGCTTCGTTGGGTGCGAAGCACCAACAATGAAGCCGCATGTTGAACGAAACCGGATACTATGGAGATGTCGTGAAGGAGGTTTAGGATATTTCAGTAGACCAGTCAGGTCATGTTT
>JAFAEW010000075.1 GCA_023423835.1 Bacteroidota bacterium
GAGTAACAGCTGCGGAATGATTACCGGAAATCCCATAATCGCGATCAATGCTGCCTGTTGCTGCGCTTTCGCTGCAATGGCAGACAGGAAGGTAAAAGTTAAACTAAGACCGGTTCCACCTAATAACGCGATTCCTACAAAATTCAAAGAATTGTAAAGAGGATTACCGAGGAAAAGCAGAAAAATAAACAGGCTCAGCAGGCTCATCGTCATCATCAGTAATACATTGAAGGCGAGCTTTGACAGAATGTAATCTCTTGGGCCGGCTATGGAGTAATAATACAACATTCTGCCTTTACTATCCTGAAGAAAACTTTTGGCAACGGCATTAACGCAAACAAAGAGTTGAACAATCCAGAACAGCGCATTCCAAACATCTTCCTCCGGCTGGCCCATCACAAGGTAAACCACGAAGATGGTGGAGGCAACATACAGCAATATTCCATAAAAGGTGTACTGCTGGCGTATTTCCAGCAACAGATCTTTTTTAAAGAGTGTTAGAATATGCCGCAACGATGTGGATACCATTCTATTTTTGTTTCGTTTGCTAATAGGGTAGCTGGCTGCAGGTTCTGCACCTCGGCTCATAAATGTCATTTTTTCCCACCACTACCTGACCTTCTTCCTGTGTCTTGCGATATGAGCGGCTTGCAATGTTTCCACATTTCACACAAATGGCATGCAGCTTTGTTATATAATCGGCGATGGATAAAAGTTGTGGCATTGGTCCAAAAGGAACGCCTTTAAAATCCATATCGAGGCCTGCAACGATTACCCGCTTTCCCTCAAGTGCCAGCTTTTCACAGACCGCAGTGATATCCGCATCAAAAAATTGTGCTTCGTCAATTCCAATTACATCCAGCTCGTCGCTATAGTTGAATATATTCGATGAACGGGAAAGTGGAATTGCCTGCAGACTGTTGGAATCATGGCTCACAACGTCCAGATCATGGTACCGGGTATCGATATCGGGCTTGAATACCTGCCATTTCAGATTTGCAATTTTTACACGCTTTAGTCTCCGGATCAGTTCTTCCGTTTTTCCGCTGAACATGGAGCCGCAGATCACTTCAATCCACCCGTGCCGCCCACCTTTAATATTCGGCTCAATAAACATTATATATATCTTTAACGCTGTTAATGAATTTCGTTAGTAACTTTAAAGAAATTTCTTTCGGGTTTTGGCAGGTTTCTTGCGCAAAGCCGTAAAAACGATCAAAAGTATATCAATCAATGGAAAGAGTGGAGGCTTTAATTAAAAGATTAGACGCGTTATACCAAGCAAAAGCCGGAAATGAGGAAATGTTGTTGGTAACTCAGATGCTCACTTCTGAACTCCAATCTAAAATATTGCAACAAAAAGTTTCAGGAAAAGTTTCAGTCATAATGCCCGCCACCCGTGCTTCCGAAAACAGTACTGTAACCATTCATTCGAAAGCCGGCGACAAACCGGTTCCTGATGCAGGGGATGAGAAACCGGTTGAACCGGAAGTGAATGGAAATCCTGTTCAACTCACGGCGGAGAAAGAAGATTTGGTGGAGAAAGAAAGGCCTGCGAAAAAAGAGAATCCGATAACGGATGCGCCTCCGGTAAACGTAGGAAGAACCGAACGGGTGGAAGAAAAAGTAGATGCGACGCCTGAATTAGATCCTGAAAAAAAGATCCTGCCATTTACGTTCAACTTAAATGAGATTGCAAACCTCACTACTGCAGCTGCGGAAAAAACACCGATTGTTGAAAAAAGAAGTGAAATCAATGAGGCGATGAGCAAAAAGGAGTTGAGCCTGAATGAACGGCTGAAAATGAATAACTCTGAGATTGGAAATAAACTGAAGGAAGTTCCAATCAAGGACCTGAAAAAAGCAGTGGGTGTAAATGAACGCTATGCATTTATACAGGAATTGTTCCGGGGAGATGAGATAATGTACGAACGCAGCATAAAGACCATCAATTCGTTTTCGGTTTTGCCGGAAGCGGAATATTGGATTCAACGCGAACTGAAAGTGAAGATCGGCTGGAATGAAGATTCTGATACAGTTAAGCAATTTGATCAGTTGGTGAAAAGGCGGTTCGCCTCGATGTAATCCAGGATTTCCTCGGTGGCTCCGGCCATTTTTATTACATAATTTTCGGCTTTGGCTCCCATTTCTAATCTCAGGTTTTCATTTAAGATTAGATCATTGAGCGAATCCTCAAGTTCAACAGCATCCATTACACTTGTGGCGCCGTTTGCTTTGATCAAATCGGTAGCTTCTATAAATTTCTGATAAACGGGACCAAAAATCACCGGCTTTCCAAATACTGCCGGTTCTAAGACGTTGTGCACACCATCTCCTCCAAACCCGCCTCCGACATAGGTTATATTTCCATAGCGGTATAAATATATCAACAATCCGATATTATCAATGATGATTGTATTAATACCTTCTGGTAAATTTGATAAGCCGTACGTTTGAGAATACCTGATCGTATTTCTATAAAGTTTTTCGCATTCTGCCAGTCGTTCTTCCCCGATATCGTGTGGTGCAATGATGAAAAAAATATCAGGATGTGTGGTTACAAAATGATTCAGCACTTTGTCGTCATCTGTCCACGTGCTGCCGGCAACGACAGTAAATGTTTGCAGGCTAACGGCTTCAATCAAGGGAAAATCTTTGCGAGCTGATTTCAATTCGAGCACCCGGTCAAACCGCGTGTCGCCCGAAATACTTACCCGGTTAAAGTCAATATTATTCAGCAACTTTTCTGATTCAGCATCCTGCACAAATAAGTGGGTGAAGCAGTTCAGCATTCGCCGGTGAAAACCGCCGTACCATTTAAAAAAAGGCTGATCCGTTCTGAACACGGCCGAAATGAGAAAAATCGGTATTTGCTTCTTCCATGCTCTTTTAAGGTAATAATACCAAAACTCATATTTGATAAAGAAGATAAGTTTAGGTTTTACAAGTCTGAAGAAACGATACGAATGTATAAAGGAATCCATAGGCAGATAAAAGATATGATCTGCATATGGATAGTCCCTCGCATTGTCATATCCTGAAGGAGAGAAGAAAGTGAGGATCACACAGTATTCCGGATACTTTTGCTTTATCCTTTCAATTACCGGTTTTCCCTGTTCAAATTCTCCCAGGGATGCAGCATGAAACCAGATCCTTTCTCGGTTTTCGGTCGCCAGCCTGAATTTTATGGTTCGGACAATATTCTTTCGTCCTCTGACCCATCGCCTTGCTTTTTCGTTGAACGGGGAAACGAATCGCACGGCAAGCGGATACAATCTCACGAACAAAATATATATTAACTGGCCCATTGCGGAAGTTAGAGTTTAAAAATGCAAAAGCAAAACGCTTATTTTTATTGTTTGTCGTATCCTAATTTCTTTCACCAAAAATCAGGCTTCCAATCCTCACCATATTGCTGTTTTCTTCAATGGCGATCTTATAATCACCGCTCATTCCCATCGATAAAAACTGAAATTCCCGATCCCTTTTTTTCACGTCCTGATATAAGGAATTTAACTGTTTAAATTCATGCCTGATCTTTTTTTCATCCTCCGTAAACGACGCCATTCCCATTAATCCTTTAATGTTTACAAACTCATTTTCATTATTGGAAATTTCGTGTAAAACGGGAATGATTTCCTCGGGATCAAATCCATATTTTGTTTCTTCATCTGCCACAAAAACCTGAAGAAGACAATCTACCGGCCGGTCTATCTTTTTGGCCTGCTTTGCCACTTCCTTCAGCAGCGCTACTGAATCTATACTTTGAATCAGGGAAATAAAAGGAATGATTTGCTTTACTTTGTTCCTCTGCAGATGTCCAATGAAATGCCAACGTATATCCTGGGGTAATTGAGGCCGTTTTTCAATCAGTTCCTGCACGTAATTTTCTCCAAAGTCTCGTTGTCCAAGGTGGTAAAGCTGCAGAATTTCTTCAGCACTCTTTTTTTTGCTTACGGCAATAAGGGTAATGTTTTTTTCGTCCAATTCTTTTTTTAGTTCAACAAACGCCGCTTCATTAATCGCCATTATCTTTTAATTTTCGATAAAGGTATAACAGGAGTGATATTTGTCAAAAATCCAGACTTTTGCTATTTGATAAATTGAAAGTAATTTCGCTGACTTTCCGGTCTTGAATCTAATGGTTTTTCTTTTGCCGGAATTGAAAAAATAAAATCTAAATCATCATTATGGCATACGACGTAATCGTTATCGGTAGTGGCCCCGGAGGATATCCTGCTGCTATCCGTGCATCACAGTTGGGATTCTCTGTTGCAATTATTGAAAAAGAAAGTCTGGGTGGAATCTGTTTAAACTGGGGATGTATTCCTACAAAGGCATTACTGAAAAGTGCGCAGGTATTTGACAACATGAAACACAGCACCAATTATGGTATCAGCGTAAAAGATCCGCAAGCCGATTTTCCTGCCGTTATAAAAAGAAGCAGGGGAGTGGCAGACAAGATGAATAAGGGCGTGCAATTTTTGATGAAGAAAAATAAGATTGATGTGATAATGGGTTACGGAAAAATTACCGGAAAAGGTAAGGTGGAAGTAACCGCCTCCGATAAATCAAAGAAAACGGTTGAAGGGAAATATATCATCATTGCCACCGGCGGAAGAAGCCGCGAATTGCCTAACCTCAAACAGGATGGTAAAAAAGTAATTGGTTACCGTGAAGCGCTCGTTTTAAGTGAACAGCCGAAAAGCATGATCATTGTGGGCAGCGGCGCCATCGGTGTTGAGTTTGGATATTTTTACAACAGCATGGGAACAAAGGTTACAATCGTTGAATTTATGCCGAGAGTCGTTCCGGTTGAAGACGAAGAAATCTCCAAAGAGCTGGAAAAGCAATTTAAAAAACAGGGAATTGATGTAATGACAAATGCATCGGTGGAAAGTGTTGATACTTCAGGACGTGGTGTGAAAGCACAGGTAAAAAAACAGGATGGCAGCACCGTCACGCTCGAGGCAGATATCGTATTGAGTGCAGTTGGTGTGGTGGCAAACGTGGAAAATATTGGTTTGGAACAATTGGGTATCAAGACCGATAAAGGAAGAATTACCACCGACAAACATATGCAGACCAATGTTCCCGGATTTTTTGCCATCGGCGATTGCACGCCACATCAGGCGCTGGCACATAAAGCAAGCAAGGAAGGAATTATTGCCGCTGAGTATATCGCATTTTTAGAAAAGAAATCAGAACACCAGCCGGAAGGAATCGATTATGGAAATGTTCCCGGATGTACGTATTGCTTCCCCGAAATCTCCAGCGTTGGTATGACCGAAAAGGCTGCGAAAGAAGCCGGTTACGAAGTTAAAGTAGGAAAATTTCCTTTTATGGCCAGCGGTAAAGCAAGTGCCGCAGGAGCCACCGAAGGTTTTGCAAAGGTGATCTTCGATGCCAAATACGGTGAATTTTTAGGATGCCACATGATTGGATACAACGTTACCGAAAATATTGCGGAAGCTGTGGTGGCAAGAAAACTCGAAACTACCGCACACGAAATTCTCAACGCCATTCATCCACATCCAACCATCAGTGAGTCTATCAAAGAAGCAACGGCTGTGGCTTATGGAGAAGCGACAGACATTTAGGATGGAATGATTAAAGTGGTTTAAAGAATTAGATTTTATAAAAATTAACGCTGTTTGAAAGCATTCAGGCAGCGTTTTTTTTGTTTCAGGGAAGGCGGATTAGCGTAAAGCAACCGTTGAATCGGTTGAAAAAAAATTATCGTTCGGTTCAACTGCTACCGGCTTCTGTAATGCTACAGGCAACGTTCAAGTTTTAGAACCTGATCTGTTCAAAGTTAGTTGCGATAATATTATTCCGGTGGCAACCGCCGCATTCAAAGATTCTGCATCGCCTTTTCTCGGAATCGTAATCGTTTCATTAAGCAGAGAGAGGAGCGGTTCGCGGATTCCTTTCGACTCATTTCCAATTACTACAATTCCCTCCTTCAAGTCTTCGATCTGAAAAATGTTTTTACCGGAAAGTGCGGTGCCGAAGATTTTTACTTCAGCATTTTTCAAAGCAACGTTTAAATCCGTATACATCATATTGATTCGCATTATGCTTCCCATCGACGCCTGCACAACTTTTGGATTGTATTGATCGGCCGTATCTTCGGAAGTGATGATTTGACTAACTCCCATCCAGTCGCAAATTCTGATGATGGTTCCAAGGTTTCCGGGATCCTGAATCCCGTCTAACGCAAGCGTGATTTTATTAGCAAAATCAAGTGAACTGATTTGCGGTTTTTTCTCTGCTATCATTAAAACCTTTTGCGGCGTAGTAAACTGGCTGATTTTTTTCAATTCGAATTCTTCTACTTCCACTGCATCTTTTCCCGGGTTTTCTTCAATCCACTCCCCGGTTGCATAGATCTTTCTATATGGCCGGTTGTTTGCTAAAAATTCCTCCACCACTTTTACTCCTTCGGCTATAAATACGACTTCCCGATCCCTTGTTTTTTTTTGGGATAAAGTTTGAATATATTTGACCTCACTCTTACTGATCATATCTATGGGCTTTACCTGCAAGTTTATAAAATACCTTCCCGGTTTGGTGATTTTTATCTGCTTTTTTTCCACTTCCTGCACCGTAGTGAAAGATTTTCCCAAAGGAAAGCCTTTTGTATTTGATAATGAGATCAGGATTACCAATAAGATTTCAAAGGATGAACGAAAAAGGTTGAGCAACGATCTTGTAAATTATTGGGACGATAGCTTATATGCCCGGAAAGTGCAACAGTTTTGGGTGCGGTTTGTATTAAAACAGCCTCCCGTTTTTGATACAATAAATCTTAAGCGTACAAGGCTTTTGATGACCGGATATTTAAATGCGCAGGGCTATTATTCTCCAAGGTTTCTCAATATTGACTCCTGTTACACCTTCGACACAGTTGTGGAAAACAATGAAACGCAGATTAGAACATCAATTTCATTATTGATAGATCCGGGAAAAAAAATGCTGATTGATTCGTTTTCCTACTCCATCGGAAACAGGAATCTCGATAGCCTCGCGTCTGCAAATGCAAAAAAGAGCTTCATAAAACCGGGTAAAACTTTCTTTTCAAAACAGATTGTCAGTTCAGAACTCGACCGGCTTGTGTCGCTGTACAGGCAACGCGGATATTTTTTGTTGACACGGGAGGATCTGGTAGCGGTTGTTGATACCACCAATACCATGCTGTTGCGAACGACCTTCGACCCTTTTGCGCAGGCCGAGCTGATAAAAAGAGCCGAAGAAATGCAAAAGGAAAATCCTACCTGTTCCATCGATATAGAGAAACGGAAAATACCCGATTCCACAGGATTTACCACTGATACGGCCAGCTTCAGGCGCTATTTCATCGGCAGAATATTTTACTTTCCGGAGACCGGCAGGTACAGTATTCCCGACAGCCTGATGAGAGATACCGCTGCCTTTCAGAAAACGGTGGTCAACGATTATACCATGTTTTACAACCGCGGAATATTTAAAATGCGACCCTTGCGCGAACACACTTTTCAAAGAAGGGGTTTGTTATACAACGAAGAAAATTTTTATAAAACCCTGAACAATTTCAACCGGATAGGTTCCTGGGAACGCGTCGATTACAGGACTAACATAAGGCAAGACACCGTGGATTTTTATTATTTCCTCACGCCTGCCAAGAAAGAAACCGTTTCCTTAAATATCGAAACGAGTAGAAATACAGGTGATATCATCAGTTCCGCAAATCTGATCGGCATCTCGCTGAACATTTCGTACTTAAACAGAAATCTATGGAGAAGCGCCGTTCAGTCTTCCACTACATTGAGCAACGGGATAGAGTTTAGTTTCGATCGAAACAATCCATTCCTGCAAACCATCCAAAGCTCGATTGCTGAAAACCTTTCTATTCCAAGGTTTGTTGCGCCTTTCAAAATCAATCGGCTATACCGGCTGGACGAGGTGAAAACAATGGTTTCACTAAATGCCGCCTATTCTGAAAGAAAGGATTTTTTCAGGCTGCGGTCATTTGTTGGCGGATGGGGTTATGAATGGCGTAAGAGAAATAAGATCTGGCAATATAAACCGCTGAACATCGAGCTTTACTCGCTCGATACACTTCCCTTACTGGCTGATGCGTTCAAGACCAACGCATTTTTGCGAACATCTTTCAACACGGGATCGGTTATTAGTCAGCAGCTGACGTTCAATACGAGTTATCCCGGTGCCAGGTTTTCAAATACAACCCATTATATCCGGTTTGCGGTAGAAGAATCGGGTGCTATCCTTGGAAGATTCAAGTCGCTGCAAAACAATATTTACCAATATATCAAGGTTGAAGGAGAGTATCACCGGCTGATAAATTTGGGAAAAACCGCCTTCGCCTTCCGGGGGTTTGCGGGAATCGGCTACAATTATTATCCCAACAGCCGCTTTGGGAAAACGCTTCCGTTTTTCAAGCAGTTTATTGCCGGAGGTCCCAACAGTATGAGAGCATGGGGACTGAGATTATTGGGCGTCGGATCATCTATCGTCAGCGATACCAGCCGGATTTTCCGCGACCGGTATGGCGATATGCAACTCGAAGCCAATGCCGAATACCGCTTTATGATTGCTCAGTTCAGCAGCCTGAAGCTTAGCGGTGCTCTTTTTACAGATGTTGGAAATATCTGGAATCTCCACCAAAACCCCGATGCTCCGAATAGCAATTTCAGTTTTGACCGCCTGGGGAAAGACATTGCTATTGGGATTGGTACAGGATTAAGGTTTGATTTCAACTATTTTCTCGTAAGGCTGGATTTTGGTGTGAAATTAAAGGATCCGGCGCGGTATGAAAACAACGGATGGCTGAGTTTTTCTGATTTTACCTGGAAAAATTATGAGTATTCAAATCTGGGCGTGGAGCCGCGTAACAACTACGCGTTTCAATTGGGTATCGGCTTGCCGTTCTGACCTTTCATTTCCTGAATTTTTTGTACAAACCCTTCCGGGGTAGAGGCATCATTCAACAAAAATTTTCCAATTCTTGTTCGGCATAAACTGCTCAGATAACCACCGGCTCCAAGCACTCTTCCAAAATCATTCGCCAGGCTCCTGATGTAGGTTCCGGTAGAACAAACCACACGGAAGTGAATTTCGGGTAATCTGACTGCTGTGATTTCAAATGCATCGATTGTAATCTGTCTTGCTTCCACTTCAATTTCCTGTCCCTTCCTTGCGTATTCGTATAATCTTTTTCCGTCTTTTTTTACGGCAGAATGCAAAGGTGGATATTGGCTGATGCGTCCGATAAAAGAGAGTGTGGCTTCTTTAATATCTGTTTCTCTGAGATGGTCGAACGGTTTAAAATTTTCCGGTTCGCTTTCTTTGTCAAAAGTGGGAGTGGTGGCACCAACGGTAATGGTGCCTGTATATTCTTTCTGCCATCCCATGTATTCGCTTATTTTCTTAGTAAAACTTCCGGTGCAGATAATCAGAAGTCCGGTAGCGAGGGGATCAAGAGTTCCCGCATGACCTACTTTCGACACGCCGGTTGCAACCCTTACTTTTTTTACGGCATCGAAAGATGTCCAGTTTAACGGTTTATTGATCAGGATGACCTGCCCGTCGAGAAAGGGCTGCATGGCCGGATGAATCGCTTTTTGTTTCATGACAAGGAATAAAAAAGAGGCCATCTAAATTGAATTCAGAGCCTGTTTTACTTTTGATATTGTAGGTGGAATTATTCTTCTGCAGTTTCCTTCTTTTTCTTGCTCGTCTTTGGTGTTAGCATCAAAAGCATCCTTTTACCTTCCAGTTTTGGTAACGCTTCCGGCTGGCCAACTTCTGCTAAACGCTCAGCAAATTTCAATAAAACGAGTTCACCTCTTTCTTTAAACATGATTGCACGTCCTTTAAATTGCACGTAAGCCTTTACCTTATTTCCTTCTTTTAGAAACTTTTCGGCATGTTTAGCTTTGAAATCAAAATCATGGTCGTCGGTGCCCGGAGTGAAGCGGATCTCTTTCACCTCGCTTTGCTTGGCATTTGACTTCATGTCTTTTTCTTTACGCTTCTTTTCGTAAAGAAACTTCTTGTAATCAATGATTTTACAAACCGGCGGGGCGGCATTTGGTGAAATTTCCACCAGATCCAGTTCGAGATCTCTGGCGATTTTTTTTGCTTCATCGGTAGAATAAACGCCGGCAGTTACGTTGTCGCCGACAAGTCGTACCTGCGGTACCCTAATCTTATCATTAATGCGGTGTTCTGGTTCAGGTTGCCTGTTAAAACGGGGATTGAAACGCCCTCTGTTCGATAATGCCATTCAGATTTTTTTTGTTAACAATATTTGCGTTAAAGGTAAAAAATGTTTTTGTTTAAGATTTGCGATTTTTTATTTCGTCCTGAACCTGTGCAATAAAGGATTCCAGTGATTTTGAACCCTCATCGCCTTTGACTTGTTTACGTACAGAAACAGCGCCCGATTCCATTTCTTTCTCACCGATGATGAGCATATAGGGAACTTTTCCCAATTCGGTATCGCGAATCTTTTTGCCGATCTTTTCGTTGCGGTCATCCACTTCAACCCTGATACCGGCTGCCTTCAGCCTGGCCTTTATTTCCCTTGAATAGGTTTCAAATTTGTCTGAAATCGGCAAAACCTTCACTTGTAGGGGCGCCAGCCAAACAGGAAATTTTCCGGCATAATGTTCCAGCAAAAACCCGATAAATCTTTCATGGGTTCCGAGTGGCGCCCGGTGAATTATCAGGGGAGTGGCGGTTTGATTATCGCTTGTGGTGTATTCCAGGTGAAACCTTTTTCCCTGCGCAAAGTCCACCTGATTGGTGGCGAGGGTGAATTCGCGTCCGATCGTGCTATAAATCTGAACATCGATTTTTGGACCATAAAACGCCCCTTCATTCGGAACCTCCACATAAGGGATATTTGATTCCTTAAGAATGCTGCGCACCATTTCTTCGGTTTCGAGCCAAAGCTCAGGTTCATTGATGTATTTTTTTCCGAGTTGCGCCGGATCATGAAGCGACAGCCGCATCACGTATTTTTCGATTCCGAAAATGGAGAAATACCGGAGATACATTTTATTTACCAGCACAAATTCCTCGGCAAATTGTTCCTTCGTGCAATAAATATGTGCATCGTTCATGTGCAGGCAACGAACCCTCATGAGGCCGAATAATTCTCCGCTTTGTTCATAGCGATAACAGGTTCCATATTCTGCCAGCCGCAACGGGAGATCTTTATAACTTTTTGGTTCAGCCGCAAAGATCTTGTGGTGGTGGGGACAGTTCATCGCCTTTAGATAGTATTTCACTCCCTCCAGTTCCATCGGCGGGTACATGCTGTCTTCGTAATAAGGAAGATGGCCGCTTGTCAAATAAAGGCTTTCCTTTGCAATGTGGGGCGTAACCACACGTTTGTAATCCAGTTCTTCCTCCGTTTCTTTAGCAAGCTTTTCGAGTTCTTCGATGATGATTGCACCGTTTGGCATCCACAACGGCAATCCCGGACCCACTTCATCGTCGAAAGTGAAAATCGAAAGTTCTTTTCCGAGTTTTCTGTGATCGCGTCTTTTCGCTTCTTCCAACAGAGCGAGATGCTCATCCATCTGTTTCTGAGAAGGGAAACTTACGCCGTATAAACGGGTAAGCATTTTGTTTTTCTCATCACCCTTCCAGTAAGCGCCGGCGATATTGGTCAATTTAATTGATTTGATAAGACCGGTGTTTGGAATATGAGGACCGCGACAAAGATCAGTGAAGTTACCCTGTGAGTAAAAGGTAATGTTGCCGTCTTCCAATCCTTCCAGAAGATCGAGTTTGTATTCATCACCTTTTTCGGTAAAATAATTTACCGCTTCTGCTTTCGAAATTTCCTTACGGATGTAGGGATTGTTTTGCCGGGCAAGTGTGCTCATGAGCTTTTCCACTTCTTTCATTTCCTCCTCCGTCAGCTTCCGGTCTCCCAGGTCCATGTCGTAATAAAATCCGTTTTCAACCGGTGGTCCTACCCAAAACTTTACTCCAGGAAATTTCTGTTCAATTGCTTCCGCCATAAGGTGGGCAGAGGAATGCCAGAAGGCAGCTCTTGCTTCTGCATCATCCCAGGTAAGCAGTTCAATTTTTGCATCTTCATCTATACCACGTGTGGCATCCCAGATGCGGCCATTGACCTTCGCCAGCAAAACCTTTTTGGCCAAACCCTGGCTGATTGATTTCGCTATTTCAAGCGGATTAGTTCCATTCTCGTATTCTCTTATATTCCCATCCGGAAAACTTATCTTAATCATAACTGGATCCAACCTTTTTCAATTCCTTTACACTAAGAAATTGCAGGGTCGCAAAAATAATAAATCCTTATCATTGAAGAAAGCATGTAGAATTAAACTATTGAAAACAAATAGACAGGTAATCCAAATTAAAGATGGCTACTGTTGAACGTTCCGCTTTTCCGCTACCTTTCCTGCCAGTGTTTAAACAGTTGCTTGCCTCGCAGGATGAGCCGGTAACCACGGTGACGGAGTGAAATTTCGCGTTTAAAAATATCCTCTTCGTGCCTGCGTTTTCGATAGGCTGCAAAAACATCTTTCGGACGTAATACGCCGGCTACTTTTTTCTTGTTTTTTCTATCTACAACCGGTAGGAAATCTACTTTAAACCGGTCCATCATATCTACCGCAAAACTCAATGCACTGTCGGCATAAACGTACACATTTGAACTGATCGCGGAAGCAATGGAAGCGTTCTCATCCGGCGCTTCAATAATGTTTTTGAGCAAAACGGTTCCCACCAGATTTTCATTATCGTCTACCACGGCAAAGGCAGTGGGATGGGTAATCACGCTTATTTCTTTGATCCATTCTTTGATTTCGCCGATGGTATTATCCGAACTTAAAACTTCGAGATCGCGTTCCATCACCACCTCCACATTTAACTTCTGCAATACATCAGGCTCGAAGGCATCCGGTGTTCTTACGCCGCGACGGTTGATCTTTTCGGTCATGATCGTTCCGTGTTTCATAAGAAAGAAGGAAACGAAATAGGCCGCCACGCAGGATCCGAGCAGCGGAAGCAGCCCATGTGGCTGCATCGTGCTTTCAAATGCAAAAACGATTGAGGTCAATAAGGCACGGGAAGCGCCGGCAAACATTGAAGCCATTCCGATCAGTGCGCAGGTAGGAAGGTTGATGGCAATGGCCGGAAACAGCGCCTCCAGCCCCATCCCCAATAAAATTCCCAATGCGCCGCCAATGGTAAGCAGGGGCGCCAGGGTTCCACCTGAGGTTCCGCTTCCCAGAGAGATTGACCAGGATAGAAATTTCAGTAAAAACAAACCAAGTACGAGTTGCAGTGAAAGACTTCCCGACAAAAGCGAGGAGATGTTATTATATCCAACTCCCAGGGTGTAAGGAGCAAAATATCCTACAATACCTACGGCCACAGCGCCAATAGCCGGCCACCACATCCAGTGAACCGGAAGTTTTTCAAACGCGTCTTCGATCACATAAATACTTTTGGAAACGAAAGCTGCGACAACTCCAATGATGGCCCCAAATAAGATATAACAGATTAGGGCGAGGGTTGTTGGTTCAGGAATGTCGGGCATGGCGAAGATGGCTTCGGTTCCAAACAAAATGAGATGCATTCCCGCCCCTGTAACACAAGCAAGTGCGACGGGAATAATGCTCCTGGGAGAAAATTCAAACAGCAATAGTTCAATTGCCAGCAAAACGCCTGCTATCGGCGTTCCGAAAATAGCGGCCATACCTGCTGTGGCGCCTGCAGTAAGCATTACCTTTCGTTCGCTTGCCGTTATGTGCATGATCTGGCCGGCAAAAGATCCGAGCGCACCACCGGTTGAAATAATGGGACCTTCAGACCCAAACGGTCCGCCGGTGCCGATAGAGATGGCTGCTGAAATCGGTTTCAGAAAAGTGATGATCGGCTTTATCTTGCTTTCATTCGTTAAAACCTGTTCCATCGCTTCCGGAATACCGTGGCCACGAATGGCCTCCGATCCAAAACGTGCAATGATACCCACCAGTAATCCTCCTATTACAGGAACAATGATCACCCAAAGTCCAAGCGTATTTTCAGTAGGACTGATGAAATCAAAGGAAGGAACGCCAAAAAAGGAAATATTGGTGATAAAATAAATGAGTACTACAAGCACCTTCGCAATAAGACCGATAATGATCGCATTCAATATTGCCTGAATGCTGAGGTAGAAAACCCTTTTGTCTACCAAATCTTTCTTTGGCTCCAAATCATCCACTTTTAGAGCGGAGATTGTTTTTAGGGAAGTGGAAATAGGGATAGCATCAGTTCTTTTTTTCTTTTCGGATTGCATAGATATTTATTTGCACCCACAAACCTTTGAAAAGGCGCGATTGATATTTTTTTGAGCTGCAAAGTTAAATCATCCTTTTTTTTAAGCAAAAATTAAGATTCCTCCGCCAAAAAGGAAGCTGAAGGCCGGTCAGAGATAAGACAACCTGTTTTTCTCCCAAACCACTTATAGCGGTTTTTTGAAATCACATTATAAATGGCATCTCGAATAAATTTCGGGATGATCAGGAAGGCCTGCAGCAGCGGCCAGGGAAATCTCAGATACCGGCAGATGCGTAGGGCTGCGGTGGACCGGGTATAAACGGCTCCGTTTTCCAGTAGAACGATCGTCTTGATGGAATCGTCTGCTTTGTATGAATGTAGCAGTTGCTGCGCCTTTTCAGACTGCAAGGAAAGAAAGCGAAGCCTTTGGTGCTTGTCTCTCTTCACGATAAAATCAACGCTCGTGTTGCAAAGGTTGCAGATGCCGTCAAACAGGATGATTGGAGAGGTGGTTTTTATTGTTGCAACTGTAGACATTCCTGGAATTGAAAGGTGAATTTACCAGCCGATGCAAAGATAAGATGTGTAAAAAAAAGAAGCCACTGTAAGAATACAGCGGCCGTTTTCAACCCTAAACCCTTAAAAAACTGATACAAAAATAGTCTGAATTTTGATTAATCAAAATTTTATTCGAAATATTTTTTGTTAATAAATTTATAATATGACCAAATGTACCTACATATAGCCGGTTTTATAAATTGTTGACACTCAATATTTATCAGCTTGATTGGATTTTTGTATTTTTAACAATGCCCCAATGCCCAATAGATAATTACAAACACAACAATGGTTCCGAGACAGCCGCCTCCCCATTTATAAGCCCCATAACCTGCTAACAATGTTCTAAGCCAATTTTGCATGATATTTTATTTTAGGTTAACGAATAATCCTTTGAATTTACTGTCTTCTTAAAGCGCGAAACTTGATTTTTGTGCCACCCTTGTTTGTGTTTCAAACCATCGCATTCTGTAAGCATTCATTGCTGTTGTACCAAGTTTCTTTACCAGTTGGTAATTGGCGATAGCACCAACGGGAGCACCAATTACAGGGATAAGTTGAGCCATTTTAGCCAGGTCAATGTAGTCGCGGTATTCCTGCTGCAAGTGCCTCCAGTTAAACTCGTTGATATCACCCGGCAATTGTTTTGCCTTTTCATCCCAGTGCTGCATTTCCAGAAATACCTTCCTGCGATAAGCATCGCTGCTAAAAGCAAGCTGAAAAATGTACAGAATGAAGACCCGTTCTCTATAATCTTTCACATCAAACCCATATAAGGCAGCTATCTCAAACAGCAATTTGATTTTTATGGTCAGTAAGATCGGAAAATCCGCCAGACCCAGTAGAATGCCGCCGGCGCCGGTAATACCGCCCTCGACAACGGCAGTATTTCTATAATTTTTTATCTTCTCCCTCACCGCCAGTTCCCGCTCCTCCATTGAAGTGTAAAAGGATGGTTGCCCGGTTGTAATCTTCGATCCAAACAAGACCGCTTTGATCATTTGTTTCATGGTGGCAGTTATTGCCGTATGAACTTTTTCAGGAATATGATCGTTGATCTTGTTTTGAATTTTCTTCGAAATGTCGTTGAAGAATCCCGGCTCTTTCAGCATCTTCCGCTTCCAGGAAGCCAATTCTTTCTGTATGATCATTTCGTACGCTGTCATCGATTCAACTTTGAAAATCCCATGCCAAAATAATCTTTTCATAAAAAGAGGCGTTTCTGTCTGAAACACCTCTTTCTAAAACAGCCTGGCTAATGTTTTAATCGTCGTTACCAAGATTCGATCTTCTCTGCATTTCTGCAATCGGCATACTGATCATTCTTCCCTTTACTTCGTCTCCTCTGTAAGTGATAACCTTAAGCATAACAGCATCTTTTGGAGGTGAGAGCGGTTGAGTATAATAAGGATAGAACTGGTCTGGAAACGAATTGTCGAAGCTGTAGTGGATCTTCAGATCCGGGATCTCTGTTGACAGTTTTATCAGCAGGTTACCCTCTTTATCCTTTTCTGCCTGGAATACCGGATCGTACATGCTTGGCGCATACTTCACTTCCTCCGCATCAAACCGCTTGAAATGCTGCTCCACTTTCGGATAAAACTTATTCCAGTCTTTTTTATTTTTTGGTGACCAAACGGTTTCTGCAACGGCGAATGCCCGCGGCCAAGTCATATATTCCGCATGACGCAGGTTATACACCTGCTCGGTCCACAGATTGCCTTGTCCTCCCAGAATGTACTTCGCATCCACGCCTTCCGGAACCGGTTCAAAAGAGTAGCATTTGTCTAACCTCAAAGAAGCATAGACTCTCGGCTCAATTACCGGATCGCCCTGCATATAATCCAAATACACGAAATCTGTGGGCGTCATAACAACCTCGTGGCCCATTTTTGCGGCCTCAATTCCGCCTTTCATTCCCTGCCAGCTCATTACCACTGCATTGGGAGAAAGGCCGCCCTGCATGATTTCGTTCCACCCTAAAAACCTTTTACCCTTCGATTCTACAATTTTGGATACCCTCGTTGAAAAATAGCTTTGTACTTCATCCATCGTTTTCAAACCTTCCCTTTGCATTAAGGCTTTCACAGCTTCGCTTTTCTCCCAAAAGTTTTTAGGACATTCATCGCCGCCCATGTGTATATATGGAAATGGAAAGATCTGCGCCACTTCCGTAATCACTTTGTCAAGAAAAGCATACACGTTTTCGTTTGCCGGACAAAGCGTATTATCAACGAGTGCAATAGGCGGATGGCCCTGCGACCAGTCCATAAACGGCTCACCGGAGTTTACCTTATATTGTCCGGAATCAGGCGTGCATGAGAGGTCGGGATACGCGGCTACGGCAGCGAGGCTATGGCCGGGAACATCAATTTCAGGCATGATGTTGACGTATTTATCCTGCGCGTATTTAACCAGTTCTTTCAGGTCATCCTGGGTGTAAAACCCTCCGTAATCTCTTGGTGCATCATCGGCCGGAGGCGAGAAGGTGTTGAAGTATCCTACCTTTTTTACGTTCCATGCGCCCACTTTTGTCAGGTTGGGGAAGCTTTTTATTTCTATGCGCCATCCCTGATCGTCGGTTAAATGCAAATGCAGCAAATTGAATTTGTATTTCGCCATTTGATCGATGTATTTTTTCACATCCTGAACAGAGAAGAAATGGCGCGAAACATCAAACATCAACCCACGCCATCCAAATCTTGGATAGTCGGTAATTTCCACACATGGCGTTTTCCAAACGACGTTTTTCACGAGTTCGGTGCGTTCGATTTCCGACGGTAATAACTGATAAAAGGTTTGTAATCCATAAAATAATCCGGCAGCTTCATTCGCTTCCACAATTACTCCCGAAGGCATAACCTGTAACCGGTAACCCTCACTTCCCAAAGCGGGATCGCTTTTGCTGTTAAGGTTAAACTGAATTGTTGCCTGTCCCGTTTTCCCGGGTCTCAATTCATATCCCGTTGCACCCGACAGTTTTTGTGAAAGATCTTTCGTGATGTTTTGGAGCGACATAGGAGCTGAAATGGTAATTATTTTCGGGAGAATAAATTCACCCGTTTTTTCAACGTATTGCACAGGCTCGGGTATAATTGAAACTTTTTGTGCATTTATCAGAAGGGTAAACGACAACAAAAAAAACAGGAGGCAAAATTTTTTCATCATACAAGTTTATTGGTATTTGTTATTGAGCCAAATTAAATAATAATTTTCATTGTTTCGTCTTTGGGCAGAACGGAATTCAATGGCTTCATTTTTGAGCCCTTACCGGTAAATATCAATATGAAAAAAAACAGCTTGTCTATTTTACTTGCAGCCGGCTGTATTTCAATTTCTATTACCTCCTTCGGGCAACAATCCATTACCCCCGAACAGGCATCATCGCATCAAAACGACAGTGTGGTGGTTTGTGGAATTGTATTACAGGCCAAATTGAGGACGGTTCCAAAAGATGAATCCTCTGTTTTATATATGGGAAAGGAAGAGCGTCCTGATCAATCGCTCAATATCGTTATTCCTCAGATAGTGCGAAAGCAATTTTCTTACGACCCCGAAAAGTTTCTCGTCAACAACCGGGTATGTATTCATGGCAGAATTGGAACCTATAACGGTAAGCCTGCCATCAGGATTTTTTCAGAACACCAAATCAAGGTAGACAACCAGACGGATAAACCCAAAGACATTCCTGAATAAAAAAAACAACCACCAAATCCGGTGGTTGTTTTTCTACAATGAAAAAAAGGGCAAATCTTAATACTTATTTTGATCTTTAATCTTTTGTGCTGCATCGAGATGTTTCTGAAGTGTCGGCAGCGTGGTTTCTGCAAAACTTCTCAGATCGGGATCAGCAAGGTTTTTAACGCCGTCCTGAAAATCGTTGATATCTTTTTTATGGTCATCAACCATCATATTTATGTACGCCTTATCAAAATCTTTTCCGGTTTTTTTCATCACATCATTCATGTCATTTCTTGTTTCATTGCTCACGCTATCGGGAAGCGTAATGTTTTTGCTCGCAGCGATTCCTTTTAATTTGTCATTGGCAGCGCTATGATCCTGCACCATCATTGAACCAAAATCCTTTACCGCCTGCGTTGCAGCATGTTCCTGCGCATACCGGCCTAATTCTACTTCCATCATGCCACCGTTTGCTGCTTTCACGGCCCAGTTGGCATCACTTTCCGAAACGTTTAATGTTCCAACGGAATCCGCACCTGTGGTGTCACTTTTTTGTTCATTCATGTCCTTGGCCTGATCAACGCTGTCTGTTTTCGTGTTGTTACAGGCAGTGAATAGTATCACTGAGGTCGTTGCGATTATCAAAAATGCGCTTAATCTTTTCATAACCATATTTTTTGTTTCTATGGTAAAATCAAAAAATAAGCCAGCGCAGTTATTTCATTTTTTTCGGAAGTTTTCATGACCTGTGTAATTTTTTTCCCAAACCGCTTCGTCCTTGTGTGCACAACAGTGGCTCGATTTTCGAATGTTGTTTGGGATTATTTAATATAAATCTGAAAAGACATGGAAACCAATGATATGCACGAAAGCAAAAAGGATAAGAAAGAACTGATGCCCGACGATGCGCTGTTAGACCTGCCTGACGCGGAAGATATTCCCGGGCTGGAAAACGTTCACGTTCCCGATCTTAAGGCATTTGAAGACACAACGCCGGCATCGGCAGACGAAGAAGGTCTGGGTTTGGATTTAGATGACAATTCCAATGTAAGCGAACAGGAGAGAGAAGACTTACACAATTCTTCTGTAAGTATGTCGAGCGAGGAAGACATGGATATCAAACGGGCCGAACTTGATGCTACAGATCTTCAGGATACACCCTTGAACGAAGGAAACGATATCGCAGGAGATGATCTCGACGTTCCCGGTGAACAGCTCGACGATTTCAATGAGTCGATCGGCGAGGAGGATGAAGAAAATAATCAATACAGTTTAGGAGGCGATAAACACGATTAAATGCACGAATTGATTTTTTGATTCGAAAGCGTTCACAAAGCGAAAGCTAAATAACTAATTCATTGGAACGAGATCTGGAAACTGCATGAGCCAATTTCATCCCGGAAATTGGTATCAATGTTTTTTTCACTGAATGACGGGCAGTTATTACCCAATCTTTTTCTTTTTGAGCGAGAAAACGCCGGTATAAGATTTTTAGTAAAAAAGGTGTAGAAACAGCTATAATTTTTTCACCAAAAAATGAATTATGAAGAATACAAAAAATTCAAACAACGCGCAAAGCCATCAAGGTTTTTCCAAAAAACCGCGTCCGGAAATAAGAGACGATATGGACAGCCGCAAAAATGAAGAATGGCAGGTCAAGGGTGATGATGTTACCCATAACAAGAAAGAAACAAAGGAGGATAAACAAAAGAAACATTAATAAGAAAAGGGCTTGATTGCCCTTTTTTATTTTCCTTTTTGCTGGATGTCTTTTCTTTTTTATTTTCCGGCTATACTTTTTTTAAATTTGAATTACCGGTGTACGGACTTCAACTATGAAAGATGCGGGAAATACGATACGAAAAAACTCAAGGCACGACTGGAAGGACGTTCTTTATATAATCATCTTCCGGTCGGCCACTAAAAGTGGAAAGCGATTCGACATTGCTTTGCTGGTGGCAATCTTACTGAGTGTGATTGTCATTCTTTTTGATTCGGTGCCATCCATTCACGCGAGGTTTGGTAATCTTCTTTACAAGGTCGAATGGTTTTTTACAATCCTGTTTACCATTGAATATCTACTTCGTGTAACCGTTGTTGAAAGGAAATGGAAATATATTTTAAGCGTTGTTGGAATTATAGATCTTCTGTCCATTCTTCCTACTTATTTAAGCATTTTTTATGTACACTACCGCTTCCTGCTGGTGCTTCGCTCGTTGCGGCTGTTGCGGGTTTTCAAAATTCTAGATATCAGCAGTTTTATGCGTGCGGGGCAATACATTACCCGGGCCCTATTTAACAGCTACAGAAAGATTCTGATCTTCATGATGTTTATAACATTGCTCGTGATTATTATCGGATCGGTGATGTACATCGTAGAAACCGGCACTCCCGGTTTTGAAAGTATCCCAAATTCTATTTACTGGGCTGTTGTAACGATTACCACTGTAGGCTATGGCGATGTATCGCCTGCAACGCCTTTGGGAAAGTTTCTGTCGATTGTAGTGATGTTATGCGGCTACAGCATCATTGCCGTTCCCACCGGCATTGTAACCGCAGAAATGGCAAGGCACCGCGATACACTGGAGCCGGGAATTGAATGCAGCCGATGCGGTCATAAAGGCCATTTAAGTAATTCGCGCTATTGCAACAAATGCGGCGAACGCATTACAGGTAAACGCGATGAAAATCCTCTTAGAGCGTAGCTTCATTACGAATGCTTCTGATAATAGATACCGATAATTTCGGCAATGTTTTTATACGTGTTTGCAAGATAATGATCGAGGGCAGCCGGCTCTACCCATTCTATTTTTTCAATGTCTTCCTCCGACTGCGGAATGAGCCCGTTTTCTTTTAAACCGTTCATTACAAACCAATGGGTTTCCTTGACCACATTCTCATGAAGATAAGTATCGAAATATTGGTGCAGTGTAAGTCCTAAAAAATATTGCGGTTCAAGATCTTTTAAACCGGTTTCCTCCTCAACTTCACGCACTGCGCACGCTTCTATCGATTCTCCTTCATCTAATTTTCCTTTTGGAAGATCCCATTTTCCGCGCCGGAAGATCATTAATAACTCGTTGCGATCATTGAACACCAGACCTCCGGCCGCTATAATTTTTTTCATCCAGATATTTTTGTGAAATTACGATCAACGATTTATAATCAGGCGGCTTATCTTCGCAACGGCTGAAAACTGTGATTATGCTATCAAATGAAAAGGCAGTTGCTGAGAAACTTCTGCAAACGCAGGCTGTAAAATTAAATCCGGAAGAACCGTTTACCTGGGCAAGCGGTTGGAAAAGTCCGATTTATTGCGATAACCGAAAAGTTCTTTCCTTCCCATATATCCGTGATTTTATTAAGAGTGAACTTTGTAATGTAATTTTTGAAAAGTTTCCAAATGCCGCCTCTATCGCCGGTGTAGCCACCGCTGGCATTGCGTGGGGTGCAATGGCTGCAGACCAGTTGAAACTTCCCTTTATGTATGTGCGTCCAAAACCTAAGGAACATGGCCTGGGAAATCAGATAGAAGGCGCTTTTCAGCCCGGCGATAAAACCGTTGTTATCGAGGACCTGATTTCTACCGGAAAAAGCAGTTTGCAGGTGGTTGATGTTTTACGGAAAGCAGGGGTGGAGGTGGAAGGAATGGTTTCGATTTTTAATTATGGATTTGAGACTGCTGTTAAGGCATTTGAAGAGAAAAACTGTACTTTCATTTCTCTCACCAATTACAATGCCCTCATCTCATTGGCGCTTGATAAAGGCATGGTTGCTCCCGGACTCGAACAGGTATTGTTGCAATGGCGCTCAGACCCGGCCAACTGGACCGGAATTTTAGATACCTCCATTTGAGTAAGCGGAAATATATCACAACCGGTTTTCGTTATACCATAAAAGATAAGCTATGAAGCGATTTTCCTTATTAATAATACTCGGCCTTTTTATGTGGATGAGTGGACAAGCCCAGGTGATGCAACAAAAGGCGCAGTGGGTTACCATCAGCGTACCGCAATTGAAATGCTGGACGTGTAAAGACCGGCTCGACAAATACCTGATGAAAGAAAAGGGACCTTCAAATGATGCCGGCATCATACGTTGGAACATTAATATGGGAGCCGGTAATATCCGGATAAATTACTACCCTGACCGGATTACACCACAATATCTCATAGTAGCCATCAATAATGCGGGATTCGACGCTGATTCAAGCAAAGCCACTGAGGATGCCTACAAGCTGTTGCCTCCGGTTTGCAAGAGAGCGGAAGAAGGAGGTGGTCCTCAGAAAGGCAATCCCTGTAAATCACCTCCGGAAGGATATTGATCTATTAACGGTCTGCCGTTGTACGTATCTTGTACTCTTTTTGGCGGCTTCTGATAACGTTTAGAAGTAAGTCGCTGATAAGCGCCGGCTGTTCTAGTACCATCAGGTGTCCGCCATTTTCAACAATCAGGTCGGGTTTTACGCGGCTGATCGGCAATACCTTGTCAGCGGTTCCATGAATGTGGTAAATATTTGGCGGGATCACTTCATTTTTCCATCCGAGAATCGATTCTATCGCCCACGCATTGAAGGCGGTGTCGCTATTTCTTATAAGATCTTCGTAGATTTTCCTGGCCGGCTTTGTCTTGAGGCCGAAAAGCCATTTCATGTGTAGCATGGTGTTTTTTTGTAAAGCCGGGGGCGATATTTTATGCAACGGCAACCAGTTTCCGATTTTATAATAATACGGCAGTTCAGCGTCTATCTTTGCGCTCGATAACAAAATCAGATGAAGATCAGAAAATTTCTTAGCCATTTCCATTCCCAGCATTCCGCCAAACGACAATCCTACAACAATAGACCCATCAGGAATAAATTTTTCTTTCAGCCTTAGCGCATAATGTGGTAAACTTTCGTTTTTTTCAGGAGCAATCCATTCAATAAAGACAGGATCATATTCTTTAAGGTCAAGAAATTGAAAAACCGTCTTATCTGCACCTAAGCCGGATAAAAAGTAGATCTTCATCAGCTAAAAACATGTCTGACCTAAAGTTAGGTATTAAAAAGAAGAAAGCATCAGGCATAATAAATATAAAACACCTGATGCTTCTTAAAGGGTTTGCAAAAATCTTGCTACGAATTTTTGCTGCTTAAAATAAACAATTAGTTTTTAACCAACTGTTTTTCTTAATTGGCATTTCATGTTAAGAAAAATGCTTTCCCTTATGAACTTTAAAGATAGAACAAGTTTCTTAAACTTCCAAATTTATTTTCGGAAAAAAAAGGCGACGGATTCGGGCGGTTTCTTTATTCAAACGCTACCAGAAAATAGTGCTTTTTACCCTTTTGGATCAAAAGGTATTTGTTGTGCAATAAAAGACCGGGATTTAACTGAAGGGCCGCATCTTCCACCTTCCTGCGATTGATACTGATACCATTGTTTTGTACCATCTTTCTGGCTTCGCCCTTGCTCGGTAAAATTCCTGCTTCTGCCAGCAGGCTGATCACATCAATTCCCGCCGCTAATTTCTGCATGGGCAAATTAATTTTTTTCACTCCTTCAAGGCCGTTCAAATCTTCTTCTGTTAGCGATTCAGCAGCCACAGGTTCTGTTGAAAACAGTTTGGCGGTGGTTTCAACTGCCTTCACAAGTGCCTCTTTACCGTGCACAAATGCGGTCACTTCTTCTGCCAGTGTTTTCTGCAAAATCCTTTCTGCCGGATTTTTACTGTGCTCGGATATTAAGTGTTCAACTTCCGGTTTTTCAAGGAAGGTGAATATCCTGATCCATTTTTCTGCGTCCTCATCGGTGCTGTTTAACCAAAACTGATAAAACTGATAAGGGCTGGTTCGTCCTGCATCGAGCCACACATTACCACCTTCAGACTTCCCGAATTTAGTGCCGTCAGATTTTGTTAACAAGGGACAGGTAAAGGCAAACGCTTCTCTGCCGGATTTTCTTCTGATAAGCTCCGTTCCGGTAGTAATATTACCCCACTGATCACTGCCACCCATCTGCAACTTTACATTGTAGTTTTTGTTGAGATAATAAAAATCAAATCCCTGGATTAACTGGTATGAAAACTCGGTAAAGCTGATACCTGTTTCTCCCTCAATCCGTTTCTTTACGCTTTCTTTCGACATCATATAATTTACCGTAATATGCTTTCCGGTATCGCGGATGAAATCGAGAAAACTGATATTCTTAAACCATTCGTAGTTGTTTACCAAAACCGCATTATTCGGATTTGAAGGATCAAAATCCAAAAACTTTTCGAGCTGTTTTCTGATGCCTTCCACGTTCTTCTGCAACACCTCCTCGCTCAACAGCGTTCTTTCCTCGCTTTTGCCACTCGGATCACCGATCATACCGGTTGCTCCGCCTACCAAAGCATAGGGCTTGTGACCGGCTCTTTGAAGATGTACGAGCAGTAAAATCGGAATCAAACTTCCAATATGTAAACTCTCGGCCGTAGGATCGAAACCCACGTATCCGGAAGTCATCTCTTTAATTAGTTGTTCTTCCGTTCCCGGAGTTATTTCATGGATCATTCCCCTCCACTTCAGAGATTCTATCAGATTCATTCGAAAAAAATTTCGGCAAAGGTAACCAGTTGAGGAAGAAATCGGAAATTCTTTGCTTCTGAAACCCCCAAATGGAGCGGGTACAGGCGTGAAATTGCGGGCAAAAAAAATAATTGGATTTAACAAAAATCGTTTAGTTTCACTAAACCAAAAAAATTGTAATGAGAAAGATTTTCACCCTGATCATTCTTTCGGCAATCTATCAGTTTGCTGATGCACAGCCATTCAACAATGAGTGGATTAATCCCCAAAAAACCTACTACAAATTCTATATAGCCGGTTTTGGCAGCGACCGCGAAGGCGTGCCGGTACGAAGAGGTCCGGTCAGAATTTATCAATCCACCTTACAGGCCGCCGGATTTCAGAATATTGTTGGAAAGGATCTTCAATTGTGGAAGGATGGACAGGAAGTGGCGGCTTTCGTTTCCAACAGCGGCAGCTTTTCATCCACGGATTTTATCGAATTCTGGGGTGAAATAGCAACCGGAAAAACCGATCGCGACTTATACGAAGATTCAAGCTATCAACTGTCTGATACCTGGAACTTATACACAGATTCAGCAGCTTATTTTCTTACATCGAATCCCGGAAATAATTTAAGAATCAATGCCGCAATCAACGATTTGGGAAAAGCTACCATCGCTGCCGACCGAAACTTTTTGTTTGATACTGCGAGGTATTATCGCGACGAGCTCAATGAGGGATATGGTGTTTTTATAGAACAAAAATTGTATCAATCCTCCTTCTCCGCCAATGAAGGCTGGACAAGCCGCGCCATTAGAAGGAACACATCGATGCCTCAGAATTTTCCCCAGCTGTATGCAGATTCCACTGAAGGCGGAGCGTCTTGTTATTTCTCGGTTGCCGGAAACAGTCCGCAATCAAGAGAAGTTCGGCTGACATTAAACGGTGATACGCTTGCAAGATTTTCTCTGGAAGGATTTGATTCCCGAAAACTATTTATTCCGATCGGTTCAACGCTGTTACGATCAGGCACTGCGGGTTTTAGAATTGAAAACCTTTCAACCAACAGTGAGGATGAAATAAAAGCGGGAACGCTGCAGATATTCTATCCCCGGCTGTTCAATTTTGGTGGTAATGCAAGATTCGAATTTAAACTGTTTCCTTCCGATAGCGGTCGTTACCTGAAAATCGCCAATTTTGATTATCATCAGGCAAATGTGGTCTTATTGGATTTGCAGAACCGCCAAAGATATTTAGCAGATACAACCCTGAAAGACACCATTCGGTTTTACTTGCCGCCCTCCAAAACCGGCTATCAGTTGGCCTTGTTTAAAGACGATGCGAAAGTGATAAAAGTTGTATCGCAGGTAGATCAAAAAAGTTTTGTGGATTTTTCTGCCTTGGAAAACCAGGGCGATTTTCTCATAATTTCAAATAAAACCCTCATCAACAGCGTCGACAATTCCGTGAACGACTATGCAGCTTACCGGCGTTCAGACAGCGGCGGTTCGTTTAATGCTAAGGTAATCGGGATTGAAGAATTATGTGATCAGTTTGCCTTTGGCGTGCAAATGCATCCGCTCGGCATCAAAAACTTTCTTCAGTTTGCCAGAAGTAGGTTTGCAACCGTGCCGGCCTACGTTTTTCTGATCGGCAAGGGCGTTTCCTATACCGGCTACCGGCCGTATGGAAACTCGGAGTTTACAAGGAAAATCAGCCTTGTGCCGGTTTTCGGAAGTCCGGGTTCAGATAATTTACTCAGTTCAAATAAATATGAGGCCGTTCCCGCAACGCCGATAGGAAGGCTATCCGCAGTTTCAGGCGAGGAAGTGAAAAGTTATCTTCAAAAAGTAAGGGCGTTTGAAAGGTCGCAGCAAAGTGATCAGCAGGATCTCGACAGCAAGGGTTGGATGAAAAAAGTTTTACAACTGGTTGGTGTAAACGATCTTACTATCGGCGCCACGATTGATTCGATGACCTCCAACTACCGTGCAATTATATCGGATACTGCGTTCGGGGCCGATGTAACGACTTTTAGCAAGTATGCGGATTCAGCAAACTATCCAAATGCAGTTATCGAGTTTGGCGAGAAGATGAATGCAGGATGCGGCATCCTCGAGTACTTCGGTCATTCGTCTTCCTCAAATATTGATTTCAATTTAGATAATCCTGCCAATTACAATAATTACGGGAAATATCCGCTCATGATCGTCAATGGTTGCAAGGCCGGAAATATTTTTGATTATGAAGCGGGAAGATTGAGTGTGCGCTCATCGCTATCCGAAAAATTTGTGTTGGAAAACGAAAAAGGCGCCATCGGATACCTTTCTTCCAGCAGCTTCGGGATTGTTGATTATCTCGATATTTTCACAAAGAATTTTTATTCTGCAATTGCTTCATCGCATTATGGAAAGGGTTTTGGAAACATTACGCAGCAAGGCATTGCCGACGGTTTGAAATTTACCGGCAACAGCGATTTTTACGGACGAATGCATGCCGAACAGTTTACTTTTCACGGTGATCCTTCTGTGAAATTCGGTGGCTTTGCATTGCCGGATTATCTGGTTGATTCAAACAGTATTGATTTTGGTAATGCCCCGGTTTTGCTTTCATCCGATTCGTTTAACATAAAGATCCGCCTGAATAACATTGGAAGAGCAACCTATGATTCTGTGCATGTCCTGATAAACAGAACTTATCAGGACGGCTCCGGATCGGTCATCTTCGACAGCAATATCAGGCCGCTGAAAAGCGTTGATTCTATTGAATTACAGCTTCCCGTTGTTTATAATCGCGATTACGGGAAAACAACGATCAGCGTTGTCATTGATCCGGAAAATAAGCAACCTGAACTAACAAAATCTAACAATTCGGCTTCGAGGATAATTGAAATGAAATT
>JAFAEW010000083.1 GCA_023423835.1 Bacteroidota bacterium
AAACATTAGTTGCAACCCTGATTAGACAGGAAAGAAGCCGTATTTCCTATTTGCGAAACCAGGACAGTTCGCGGGCTATTCGCTCCTCAAACTTTTGACCGGATTACTCAGCGCTGCTTTCACCGATTTATATCCAACAGCAATCCAGGCAACCAACACCGAAGCCAAAACGGCTCCGATAAATACAGCCGGGTGTATCTCAATTCGGAACGTAAAATTTTGCAGCCATTGGTTCATGAAATAATACGCAACAGGAATTGCTATGAGCGCCGAAATAATAACAAGCAGCGTAAATTCTTTTGAAAACAGGAATAGAATATTTTGAATCGATGCTCCCAATACTTTCCTGATGCCGATTTCCTTTAACTTCTGAACCGCCATAAACGATACCAATCCATACAGCCCGAGGCAGGAAATGAAAATCGCCAATCCAGCAAAGATTTTATACAGCAGGGTGAGGTTATTTTCCTGCAGGTAAAATTGTTGAATATTTTCATCCATATAAGAGGTTGTAAACGCATATTCGGGGAAATAGTTGTTCCACACCGATTCGATTTCTGATTGCGTTTTCATCAGGTTTTTAGAATGAAGTTTTATTGCTGTGAGCCCGTAAAGATCTTTTAACTGCAACAGGACCGTTGGTTTAACCGGTTCACGCAGCGAGCTGGTCTTAAAGTCTTTTACCACACCTACAATTGTTTTCCATTCATTTCTTCCAATACGTATCTGCTTTCCGATTGCTTGTTGCGGATCTTTTATTTTCAGTTGATTCAACAAAGTTTGATTCACCACCAGCTCATTGACGGTGTCACTTTTAGTGTAACCTCTTCCGGCGAGAAAATCAATTCCAAAGGTTTTGAAATAATCCTCATCTGCGTATTTCAGAGACACCTGAAAATGTTCGTCCGGCTGATGATCAAAGGCAAAGTTTGAATACCAACCGTTTTCTGATGAGGGAGGATCGATCGTGTAGCTCACAGATTCCACTTCGGGTAATGACAGGAGTTTTTGTTTGAATGCTTCCTGCCGTTGGTGAATGATGCTGTCTGAGTTTGAACTGAAAAGCAGGATGGCGTCGCGGTTGAATCCAAGATCTGCATTCTTCACGAAATTCATCTGGCTGATGGCAATAATGGTGGCAATGATCAGAACTTGCGAGATCGCAAATTGTAAAACTACCAAACCCCTTCGCAAAGAAATGCCTCCCACCGTGGAAGCGGTAATCTTGCTTTTTAAAGCCTGAACCGGTTTAAATCCGGATACGATGATTGCAGGATAGGTTCCGGCTAATAAGACCACGACGGCACAGAGAATCACTAAAAAGGAAATAGTTTGCCAGTTAAGGATGGACAAATCCTCGTGTATCAGTGCGATATTTTTAATCAACGGCAGACAAACAGTTGCAATCACGATCGCCAGCAGTACCGCCAATCCTACAATGAAAGCAGTTTCCCCGATGATTTGAAAAAACAGGTTTAAACGATTACTCCCCAGCACTTTTTTCACACCAATTTCTTTTCCGCGCCCGGCGGCCTGGGCAGTAGAGAGATTGATAAAGTTGATACAGGCCATCAAAATAATAAACAGGCCTATCAGCGACAAGGTGTAGATGGTTGTTTTGGAAGTAATGTGATCGCCAAAGATCGGAAACCGCTGATCGAAATGCAACTCACTCAAGGGCTGTAAAAAATGGGTTCTGCCTCCTTCCCTGACTTGCTGATAATTCTTTTTGGTAAACTCGGCAAGCTGTTTATTGAACCACTCGGGTGAACGATTTTCCGGCATCAACAAAAACACCTGGAAACTGCTGGTAATTGAATTCCACTTATCGGTATAGAAATAGGTTAACGGGCTGGCTTTTGCCGTCTTATAGGAAGTAACAACTGAAAGCGGAAAATCGGTATTCTTTGGAGGATCCTTAAGAATTCCCGCCACTTTTACGGTAGCTACATTGTCGAGCTGCAAAAATTTTCCCATTGCATCTTTCCAGTTGCCAAAATACTTTTCGGCCATCGTTTCCGTTAAAACCGTTTGATTCGGTTGCTCCAGAACCGATGGACTTCCCGCCAGCCAGTCAAAATGAAAAACCTTGAAAAAGCCGGGTTCACTGAAGAAAACACCGGTCGGTTCAATGAATTTCTTATGATCAGGATTGAAAGCCTTATCATCACCGAGAACGGTAATCTGGCTGCCAAAACTGGAAAATAAAGCTCCAAAACTTATATCGGGATGATCTGCCTTCAACGCTTCAAATGCCGGAAAAGGCAGACCGGGATTAAAGGTATTCCCACCCGCAAAAGAATCTTCGGTTACCACATGGTAAATGCGATTGTAATTTGGCTGAAAAGAATCGTAACCCAATTCATATTTTACCACCGTAAAAACCAAAATAGCCGACGCAATACCAATTGCGAGACCTCCGATATTTATTGCCGAAAATGAAGCATGCTTTGCAAGTGTTCGAAAACCGGTCTTAAAAAAATTCATCCGCATACAACGTGTTTATCTCAACCGAACAGCAAACATTCCAATATTATAACGTCGTGATAATCAATTATGTACGCTAATATTAAATCGCTTAATCGTTCGCTTTCGATACAGTTACCGTACGCTTTTTTCTCAGATCAATGAGATCGAAGGAAATCACTGATCGATTTTTGGGAATAGACCGGCTGCTGTGTTTTTACCAAAACAAAATGCTGAATATCCATTTCTTTCAGCCATTTTTCCCAATATTTTTTAATGATATCAAAATCCTGTGGATAAGCTTCATCGGGATTAATTCCCATCACCACCACCTCTAATCCGTTCAAGTCGACACCTGTAGGTTCGAATCCATAATCCTCATTTTCAAAGGTTGATTCTAAGACTTTCCGATCGCGAAATTTGTTGAAATGTGGAAAATTGCGTTCAATATAGCTGTAACGGTTTTTTGTCTGATGCATCTCATTCTTATAATACAAATAACCATCGGTAAGAATTACAAGAATGTTTCGAAAGTTTGCTGTGTCTTCCAGACATCGGTGCGCAGCTTCATCCTTCATAAACCGCCAGATATTCGATCCCGGATAATCAGACTTGTTATTTGCGAGCTGGTAAATTCTTTCCAATCCCGTTTGAAAGTTGCTGTCAACCGACTGATAAACCTGTTTATTATGCTTTGCATTTTCGGGACGGTTGCCGGCTTTGCAATCTGCCGTCAGCTCTCTTGCAATCGAGGCGATTTCAGGATCTGAAGGTTCTGGGTGAAAATATACCCTAAGTTTTCCATCCGCTTTAAATGCGCCGAAAGCATCGATATTGTTCTTAAAAATCTGTGTCAGATCCCCCACAATTGCGATGTCTCTTGAAGCCTGCTGAGGATGTAAACGATCATCGATCCGGTTTGAAAGGTCTATCAGAACACTGATGTTTAACTGCTTATTTTTTATGGCGGGAAGATCGACCGTTTTATCCGATACCGGTGGAATGTTCTTCGTTTCCTCTTCGCCACATCCGTACAGATTAATCAGCACCAGACAAACGATCCAAAATTTATACATCCTCATACAGAATACCGTTGTTGTTTTCGAGAATAAAGTTTTCAATGGTACTTTTAGTGGATTCCCGCAACGCTTTTTTGCGGTCTTCACTCATGATCAAACCACCTTCAATAAACTGCATCCATCCGCTCCCAAACTGGTATAGAATGTGTTCAAAATCCTTCTGTTTGAAAAACGTGGCCTCCAGATCCTGATTCAACCGCTTTACCTGCTTTTCCAATTCAAAAATGCGGTTTTCAATCTGTTTGATTTCAGCCTCCTTCTTTTTAATTTCCTTATCAAGTGCCTTTATTGCTCTTTGTCTTATCCGCACCTGCGTTTTTACCGCGTCAAACTGTTCGTAGGTAAACATCAGTTTATCAAATAAAAATCCCCAGATAAGATAGGTAACAAAACCGGCAAAAATAATCAGCCAGAAGTTGATGTCATTTATTGCCATTTGAGCCGAATATTCCGGCATTTCACTCAGGCTGTTAAGCACCTTAAGATCATAAATTTTCTTTACGATTTCAAAAGCGATGATGTAATCAAACCCGAAGGTTACGACGATAAGAAACGCAAGCGAAAAATATTTCTTCCATCCCTCCTTTTCAAGGTATTTGTGAATAAGATATCCCAAGGCGAGAAAAATAAATGGCATTGAAATAACGAGCACAAATGCCGGAACCCCATCAGCGTAAGCTTTTGAAAGCGCACGGGCATCAAAAATTGAATTGGCCACATTGATATCATCGACCTCAAATTTTCTGAAAAAAGCCGAATAAGAAGCGGAAGTATAAAATATCCAGAGGTAAACGGTTAATAAGGAAAACACCACGAATCCGAAATAAAACGAAAGCCGGTTTGGCTTTTCTTTCTGATAGAGTTCAGGATTTTTTCGCACTTCACTGATGGCGTTGTTTTCCAAACCGATTTTTTGATTCAACTGAAAAATTTCTTCCGTTTTGATTTTTTGGATGTCTGTCTTCAGTTTATCCGATTCAGCCTTACAACCTTCAATATTTTTTCTTATCGGCAACTTCAATTGCTCCTGCTGATGTTCGTCCCGCCTTGTTGTTTCCCTGAATTGCTCCATAATCTTCTTCAGTTCCACCTGCAGGGCTGTGGTATCGGCTCCATGATTTTTGGATTGAAGAAAGCCATATTTGCGGTAGTTGTTTCCTGCTTCGGTTTCCGGTTGATTTCCGTGCAGGCGGGCGCCCTCTCCATTTAATATTCCGTCCGGTTCTGAAACGGATTTGTTATTGTTGGTAAAAAAATTAAAATTCATACGGATACCTTTAGAAGGTTAACGGCGATAAAATTTCCTACAGTTATACTAACGTCAAAAACCGTTGAAACGATATAACAGGAAAATCAAATCCATGAGCGCGGATATTCAGGGGCAAATGGCAAGTTCCGTAAATATTTGCACCCGCACTTTCCGGCAACACCTTTTGGTTGTAATATTGCTTATGCAAAAGAAAATTGTTACAAACATCCGGAGTCTGGTTAATGTGAGGGAACGGTTTGAAGTGCTGAGGGGAAAGGAATTAGCAGATTTACCCTGTTTAGACAATGCCTTTCTGATTATTGAAAACGACAGAATAGCGGGCTATGGCGAGATGAAGCACCTTCCGGTCGACGACTCTTATGAAATTGTTGATGCAAGGAATGCGTTTGTCTTACCTTCCTGGTGCGACAGCCATACGCACCTCGTTTTTGCCGCCAGCCGTGAAGAAGAATTTGTGGATAAATTAAAAGGAAAGAGCTATGCGGAAATAGCCGCCAAAGGGGGCGGAATACTTAATTCTTCCAAAAAAATTGCAGCTACAGATGAAGACGTCTTGTTTGACCAGGCATGGCAAAGATTAACCGAACTGATGCAATTGGGAACCGGCGCCATCGAGATAAAAAGCGGATACGGACTTACTACGAAGTCAGAACTAAAGATATTAAGGGTCATCAGGCGGATCAGGGAGAAGGCGCCCATTCCTGTAAAATCAACCTTTCTCGGCGCGCATACTTATCCGGAAGAATACAAAAATGACCATCAGAAATACATAGATATTATCCTCAATGAAATGCTTCCGGCAATTGCGGAAGAGCAACTGGCGGACTACATTGACGTGTTTTGTGAAGAAGGTTTTTTCTCCCCGGAAGAGACTGAAACCATTTGCATAGCCGGAAAAAATTATGGGTTAAAACCGAAGATTCATGCCAATCAGCTGAGTCTTTCAGGAGGCACGCAAACAGGAATTAAATTGAATGCGGTAAGCGTTGACCATCTCGAAACGATGGATGAAGAAGCGATCCTTGCATTATCGCAATCAGCTACTATCGGAACTTTACTTCCCACGGCCGCTTATTTTTTGAGAATGCCGTTTCAGCCGGCCCGTAAGTTAATTGACGCCGGAAGTGCAATTGCGATCGCGTCTGATTTCAATCCCGGCACTTCACCCAGCGGCAATATGAATATTGTAGTATCCATGAGCTGTATTCAAATGAAAATGCTGCCGGAAGAAGCAATCAATGCGGCAACGCTGAATGGTGCTTTCGCCATGAATCTCGAGCATGAAGTGGGCAGCATCACCATCGGGAAAAAAGCGAATCTGATCTTTACCCGGCCGATGCCTTCGCTTGCTTATCTGCCATACGCTTTCGGAAGCAATCATATTGACCGGGTAATGGTAAACGGAAAATTTATTCACCAAAAATAATTCAATGAAACATCTGAAGATCTATGATAAAGAGACGCTGCTTTCCTATACAAGGATCAGACGGTTTGAGACGAAACTGGGAGAAAAAATTTCTTTACTCAACGATGCCCAACAACCGGAAAAATCGCTGGCCGATACTTCAGCGAGGTTCGTTCTGTTTGGCATTCCGGAAGACATTGGCGTGAAAGCGAACTATGGGCTTGGAGGTGCCGACTCGGCCTGGTATCCTTTCCTGAAGTCGTTTCTCAATATACAGAGCAATGATTTTTTGCAGGGTGAAGATGTTTTACTTCTCGGGCATTTTGATTTCTCTGATCTCGATAGCCTGATTGAAAATACGGGGGAATCGACTGAAGAAAAAGTTTTGGCTTACAGACACGCTGTTCATCAGATTGACGATGAAGTTGAAAATCTCGTGAAACTGATCACTCAATATAAAAAAATTCCTATTGTAATCGGTGGCGGCCACAACAATGCCTACGGATGCATCAAGGGTGCAGCAAAAGGATTGCATAAAGCGGGATCCATACCGCTTGCCGCCATCAATGCCATTAATCTTGATGCCCACACGGATTTCAGACCAGCCGAAGGACGGCACAGCGGCAACGGATTCAGGTATGCAGACGAAGACGGTTACCTTGAAAAATATTTTGTAATCGGACTGCATGAAAACTACATTCAGCAAAATGTCTGGATAGATATCGTTAATGATCCGTTTACGGATATCATTACTTACGAAGATATCTTTGTACACGAAAAGAGAAACTTCATCGAAGCCATTGCCCATGCCATAGATTTTACTTCTGATAATTATTGCGGATTAGAACTCGACCTCGACAGCATTGGCGGCGTTTTAAGCAGCGCGCTTAGTCCGGTTGGAGTCACTGCTTTACAGGCACGTCAATACATCCATTATGTGGCGAGCGACAGTAAAATCGCTTATCTGCACATCTGTGAAGGCGCAGCGCAGTTAGATGATGGCCGAAAAGATGAAACCACAGGAAAACTGATAAGTTATCTCGTCAGCGATTTTCTGAAAATCAAACAGGAATTTTAGTTTAAATGACATTAAAAATAGGGCTGACCGGGGGTATAGGAAGCGGAAAAACGACGGTTGCAAATGTGTTTGCTGCCATTGGCATTCCCGTATTGTTTTCAGATGATGTGTCTAAAAAGATCATGGCTGAAGACGGGGAAGTGATGAGAAAGATTACCGAAAGTTTTGGCGAAAAAAGTTATTCCGATGGCAGGTTAAACCGTGCTTATCTCGCTTCTGTTGTCTTTACCGATCCGCAAAAACTCGCTGCGCTCAATGCTATTGTGCACCCCGCAACGATTGCATTTGCAAACAAATGGATGGAAGCCCAAACTGCTCCTTATGCAATCAAGGAGGCCGCTTTAATCTTTGAGGCGAAAGCAGATAAATATCTGGATTATGTCATCGGCGTTTCCGCTCCAGCCGAACTAAGAATTAAAAGAACGATGGAAAGAGATCAGGTGAGCCGGGAGAAAGTATTGGAACGCATGCAACATCAGTTAGATGAAGAAGAAAAAATGAGCCGGTGCGATTTCATTATACAAAATGATGAAAAGCATCTCCTGATCCCACAGGTTTTAGCCATTGATAAACAACTGAGGGAACGGGCCGGACAATGAATGGCAGATTTTTATTAGATTAAACAGGCTTATTAAAATGAAATCGTAGTGTTTTTCAAAAACAGATGGTTTGGTTATTTCGTTTGCATGGCGATGGCCCTTTGCGTTGCACCGGGTAACTGTTTTGCACAAACTGAACAGGATTCTGCCAATACTGGGGGAAAAAACATTTTTCAGCAGGCCCTCAAATTGATTTACCGCGATTCGCGTGATTCCGCCAAACAGCAGGAAGTGTTGAATCAGCAAAGCGTGCGGCCATTTTTGAAATACACCGGAAAGATAATCAGGGAGATTGAAATCAAAGAATTCGGATTTGAAAAAACCTTTAAGGATACCAGTGGCAGCATCAACTACTTTGGAACCAATATCCTCAATAAGTTGCACCGCAATACGCGATCACGCGTCATTCGAAACAACCTTTTTATTTACCCAAATTCCCCGCTTAATCCCTATCTCGCTGCCGATAATGAGCGGCATTTGAGAGAACTGGAATATATCCAGGATGCGAGAATTCTGGTGAAACAAATTCCCGGCAAGCCGGATTCTATAGATCTCGTTGTTGTTACGAAAGACCTTTTCAGTATCAATGGAGAACTTAAAGACCTGAGTACGGAAAAGATATTCGTGAAAGGCGGCGATGCCAATGTATTGGGGCTCGGACAAAAAGTGGAATTATCGGCCCTGGTTGAAAAAGGCAGACCTTTTGGTTATGGTGTAAAGTATGTGAAAAACAATTTATCCGGAAGTTTTATTAATGCGATTGCAAATTACAGCAATGTAAATCCGAATATCGTAAATGGAAGATTGAATGAAGAAAGATTTGATGTAGGATTGGAAAGGCCGCTGGTATCACAGTATTTAAAAACCGCGGGAAACATCAGTTATTCGATCCTGAGAAGCCGTAACTATTTCAACGATTCTGCCTCACAGTTTTACGACTACCAGGGAAGCAGATTTGATGTTTGGGGAGGAGTCAACCTGGGCGTGCGGAAATATTTGTTTGACAATAAATTTAAAAACCGGAAATTCCTGGCCATACGTTTTCTTGACCTTGAATATTCCGACACTCCCGATGGGCTTTCAAAAAATGACTGGCGGTTTCAAAATGAAACAGGGTTGCTGGCTAGTCTCACATTATTCAAACAGAGTTTCTTCAAGACAAATTATCTCTACGGTTTTGGAAACACCGAAGATATCCCCTCAGGATACAATGTCAGCCTCACCTCCGGGTGGTACAGGATTGCAGATTTGAGCCGGCTGTATGCAGGCGTGAGTGCCAATAAGTATATTGTTTCAAACCGGAATGATTTTATTCAGGTGTATTCACGGCTGGGCGGATTTTTGGGTGATAAGCAAATTCAGGATGCGAACTTAATGGCCGGGGCAAGTTTTTTCAGCCGGATCCTGTCAAACGGCGATCTGAAAATGAGGCAGTTTTTTGTGTTGAATTATACCCGCCAGTTTAACCGGTTGCTGACCGAGCCGTTGCAGATCAATAATGAATTCGGGCTGAAATATTTTGGTTCTGATTCTGCTTACGGATCAACGCGCATCAGCTTTCATTCGGAGTCAGACTTTTATCTTTCCTATAAACTGTTTGGCTTTAAATTTTCTCCCTTTGCCAGCGGAAGTGTTTCTGTGTTGAAACCGCAGGATCAGCCGTTTTCAAAATCAGATCTTTATTGGGGAATCGGAGGTGGTGTTCGTACCAGAAACGAAAACCTTGTTTTCGGAACCGTGGAATTAAGAGCCGTCTATTTTCCCAAAAATGTGGCCGGCAATCAACCTTTCAGGATCATGCTCTCCGCCAACCTTAAATTCAGGGTAAATACGAACTACATCAACCCGCCGGATCTTATAAGGGTAAACAGTGATGTTAACAATGAAGTTTATGCCTTCTGAGGATTATTGCATCCTCTCCTGCAACCATTTTTCTCTTCCATAACCCGGAATCACATGCTTTTCACTGTGATAGGAAGAACGGACAAGCGGACCACTCTCCACGTAATCTATTCCAAGCTGGTAGCCGATCTCGCGGTATTCCGCAAATTCATCGGGATGAATAAACCGCTCAACTTTCAGGTGTTTTTGAGTCGGCTGCAGGTATTGACCGAGGGTTACCACATCAATTTTTACCGCTGCAAGATCTTCAAGCGTCTGGATTACTTCTTCCCTCTTTTCTCCTAAACCGAGCATAATGCCCGTTTTGGTGCGCATCCCATTTCTTTTCAGATGTTCCAAAACCTGGAGACTGCGGCGATATTTGGCCTGAATTCGAACCTGGCGACTCAATCTTTCAACGGTTTCCACATTGTGGCTTACCACTTCCGGAGCTGCTTCAATGATCCGTTGAATATTTTCGGTCTGTCCTTTAAAGTCCGGAATCAGCGTTTCCAGGGTGGTGCCCGGGTTTAATGCTTTTACCGCTTTGATGGTATTGTACCAGATTATTGAGCCTCCGTCTTTCAGTTCATCGCGGTCAACGCTGGTGATGACTGCATGTTTAACCTTCATAAGAAAAATTGCTTCCGCGACTCTTTGCGGTTCATCCCAATCAACCGGTTCAGGCCGGCCTGTAGCCACCGCACAAAAGCCGCAACTTCGGGTGCAGATGTTACCAAGAATCATGAAGGTGGCCGTTCCGGCACCCCAGCATTCACCCATATTGGGGCAATTTCCGCTTTCGCAGATCGTGTGTAATTTATGGGTGTCAACTAAATTTCTTACATTTTTGTAACTCTCTCCAACCGGCAGTTTTACTTTCAGCCACGAAGGTTTCTTCGTCCTGGAAATCGTGGGAATACTGCTGTTTATAACCGGTAATTCTTCCATGCCTTTTTCGTTTTCGCCTTTCAATAATCGAACAAAGTAACCGAAGTTTTTTTAGAAAAAACGCTTTCGTTCAACTTCTGCCGGTCGCGCTGCTTCTGCGGGTAATGTGATTGCGGAGGGGTTATTTTCTTGATCCGAATTCAATGGCTACATAGGCATTGAAGAAAAACTGTTTTTCCGGAACATCAATCATTATAGGCATTTTCTTAGAATAGTATTCGGCATTCAACCCTACTTCCAAAGCAGAAAGAAACTCGTTGTATCTTCCATAATCGAAACGGAGGGCAAGGCGTCCAAATGCGCCCGGTACAAAAGTGCCTTCCGTAAAACCTTTGGTAAATCCCGGAGTACCTGCAATCAACGATGGATCGAGAAACTCGTGGCGATTTGAGTCGTTGAATTTGATCTGCCTGGTCTTGCCACTGGCATCCTGAACATCGAGATAATAGGGTTTTAAATATCCAAGGGATAATCCTCCGCCATAAATTGCAGCTACCGCTACACCGTTTTTATTTCCTTTTCCTCCAATTAAACGCTGTTGTCCAACGCCGCCTTTCAGGTAATAAAAATTATTTTGCTTTCCATAGACGTAAGGATTCCCAATCAGAATAAATCCGCCACCAACGGGCGTGGCCGTAGGAATTTTATCTTCTTTCTGACTCTTTCTTTCTCCTAATTCTATCCACCACAAATTGGTTTTATCAATGGTAATATATTTTCCATGTTCATAGAAAACACCCCAACCGTCGGTATTTAATTTAAAGGCGAAAGCGGATTGGTGCGAAAAAACCAGCGATCCTTCCTCATACTGTTTCATCAGGTTATTTAATCGCTCCTTTCTATCCAGCTTTTTTTGCTCCCGTGGACTGATGGGCGCGGGTTGCTGACAATAGGTAACTATGCCTGCGAAAACAAAAATGCCTGCTAAAAATATCTTCTTTACCATGATATTGATTGTAGGTCGTAAATTTAGATAAATTTTTATATAATGACAGCTGAAATAATCTATAAAGGGTCGTTAAGAACGGAAGTAACGCATCTTAAAAGTGGAACTACAATTGAAACGGATGCACCAACGGATAATCATGGAAAAGGCGAACGGTTTTCTCCCACCGACCTGATGGCAACCTCACTCGGGCTGTGTATGATAACAGTGATGGGAATCAAAGCAAGGGATATGAATATTGAGCTGGAAGGAACGAAAATCGGTATCACAAAGGTTATGAAAGCCGATCCGCGACGGGTGGGTGAAATAAAGGTGGAGTTTCATTTTCCTGAAACCTTTAATCCGGATGAAAAAACCAAAACCATTTTGGAAAGAACCGGCAGAACCTGTCCCGTGGCATTAAGCCTGCATCCCGACATAAAGCAGGAGATCAGTTTCAACTGGAAATAGAATCAACGGCTTTCAGATAATCGTAGATTTCTTTCCACCCGTTCGTTTCAAGAGCAATCGAAGGCTGTAATTCTTCCCTCGTGTTTTCTGTTTCCGATGCGCCAAGTCCGGATTCATTATTCAGCCAGACGGCCTTGCATCCGAGGTTTTTTGCTAGTTGCACATCCGTTATTCTGTCGCCGATGACAAATGATTTTTGCAGGTCGAAAAGAGGGTTATCGAGATAATCCAAAAACAATCCGGTACCGGGTTTTCGGGTTGAAAGATTTTGCCAGGGATAACTTTTATCAATGTGAACGGCGGAAAAATGTACGCCTTCATTTTCAAAACACCGGATAATAAAATCTTGAATCGGCCAGAATTTATCCTCGGGAAAATCGTCATCGCCAAGTCCATCCTGGTTGGTAACCATAATCAGGTCGAATGGGGTTTGTGCGGCAATTTTATGCATGAATTCAAAAACATGCGGATAAAATTCAAGTTTGTTCCAGCTATCAATCCTATAGGTCGGAGGTGCTTCCTTTATCAATGTACCGTCTCTATCGATGATCAAAAGTTTTTTCGCCATTGCTAATCCTTTTTCAATTTTGACCTTACTGATTGCACCTCCGATTCCGTAATGACACTGTAGTTATTTCCAAAACTTTTTCTGATGTAGGTTAATACATTGGCGAGTTCTGCATTTGTCAGTTGCATTTGGGAAGGCATGTTGTTGGCATAATATACGCCATCCAAAGCCGTTTTCTGATCAGGCGTACCGGTGAGCACCCATTTTATAAGATCGGGTTTACTTCCTTTTACCAGTGTTGTTCCGGTGAGGGGCGGATTAAGATTTGGCACGCCGCTGCCATCCTGCTGATGACAGGTGAGGCATTTGGAATAATAAATCTGAGCACCCTTTTTCAACTGATCGGATTCTGCGCTTTGCGCACCGGCCTGTTCAGCAACGAGCAAAAGGAAAATAAGATTGAAGATTATACGCATCTATTTTTCTTTATAGAAAATCCTGAAAACCGTTCCGCCGGCATCATCACTCACATAGAGCGATCCGTCTGGACCCTGAGCAAGACCGCAAGGCCGGTGTTTTGCTTTTCCCGGCTCCATATATTTTGGACCTCCTGCAAAGTTATCGGCAAAAATTTCCCAATCACCGCTTGGCTTCCCGTCTTTAAAGGGTACAAAGGCCACGAAGTATCCTTTCTGAGGTTCGGGCGCCCGGTTCCAGGAACCGTGAAAGGCGATGAAAGCGCCGTTTTTATATCGCTCAGGAAACATGTTGCCGGTATAAAATAAAAGGTCGTTCGGCGCCATATGAGCGGGAAAAACCGCTACCGGATCGATGGCTTTATCGGCCCCGGTTTTCTTGCCATTACCGCCATATTCGGGACTCAATATTTTTTTATGCTGAAACTGATCGTAATAAATATACGGCCATCCCGCATCGTCTCCTTTGTGAAGAATATACATGCATTCTGCCGGCAGTTCCGCACTTTGTTTGTCGTTATAAATCTTCGGGAAAAGGTAGCTCAACTGGTCGCGTCCGTGTTGCATGGCTACGAGCGTATTGGCCTGTTTGTTCCAATCCAGTCCCATCACATTTCTCAGGCCGGTAGCGAAGCGGCTGCCATCGCCATAATGTTGGTTTACCCCGTCGGCCCGGAATTCCCAGATACCTCCGGCAGAATCGAGGATCGGACAAGGCTGCATTCCGGGAGATCCGGGCGTTCTGTCTTTTTCCTGACAACTGTTTGAATAAGCGCCTACATTCACATAAATATTTCCGTTATCGTCTAAGGTGAAAGCTTTGGCTTCATGCTCGTTTCGGGCTATCAATCCTGAAATTACTGTTTGCGGTTGCAACTGGGTTAGGTTTCCGGCCCGGTCGAGTGGAAAACGGTAAACGTCTGTATTGGAGGATGCATAAAGAAAACCGTCTTTTATTTCTAAACCCGAACCCGCGAAATCTCCATAACCTTCTATGATATCGGCTTTGCCATCCCTGGAAGTATCGCGTAAACGGATGATCCCTTTTCCATTTTTCAGGGCGTTGAGCTTTACGAAGATGTCGCCGTTTGTATTTACTGCGAGGTGTCTTGCCTGCCCGATATTGTCTGCTACCACCAGTGCCCGGAAGCCGGCAGGAAGGATCAAGCCCGCATTACTGCTGTCGGCCTGTGGCAGGGCATTTTGACTTTGCATAGGAAGATTTTCCTGTTGATCATTTTTGCAGGCCATGAAGGTGAATCCCAGTAAGATAGAACCCACGATCAGGAACGTTCTTGTGCTTTTCATTTTATGACGATTTATAATGGAAGATCACTTTGTTGTCTGCATGAAGAAATCAAAAATCGAATCGATCAGCCTTGTATTTTCAAATTCATTTCCCACCGAGATCCGCAACCCGTTTTCACACAGCGGAAGATCGCCTGCGTAAAAAACCCTAATTCCCGCATTCAATAGATGTTCATACAGTTTTCGTGCCTCATTCAATCTGATTAAAATAAAATTTGCCTCCGACGGGTAAACTTTCACCTCCGCCGGCAGTTGTCTGAAAATGTCCTGCAAAGCATTGCGCATCAAAACAATCTCTCTGATCATTGTGTTTACCGATGCGATATTTGAGGAAGCTTCGATGAAAAGATCGGCCGAACATTGGCTGATGTTGAAGCTGCCCTTAATTTGTTTCATACAGGCAATCACATCAGGACTTCCGATTGCAATGGCTATTCGTAATGCGGCCATTCCCCATGCCTTGCTGAAAGTTTGCAACACAACGAGGCGATCGTAATCCGGGAGTTCCTTTATGAGCGATGGTTTCTTTGAAAAATTTACGTAAGCTTCATCTACAACCAACAAACCGTGAAAATTATTGAGGATCAGTTCAAGCGCATCCTTATCGATCGAAACTCCCGAAATCTTATTGGGAGATGATAGAAAAATCATCTTTGTGTGTTCATCCACCAGATTCTCGAGGGTGATGAGGTCGGGCTGAAAATCATCCTGCAATACGGCTATACGAACTTCAACTTTTAGTAAAGCAGCCACAAATTGAACCCTTTCCAGACCGGGATTACAAATGAGGATATTATCCTTTTCCGGCTCACAAAATGTTTTTAGTAGTACATCTACGCATTCATCAGTTCCACTACCTAAAAAGATGTTGGCGGCTTGTACGCCTTTAATTTTTGAAACGGCCTGTTTCAATTGTATTTGATGCGGATCAGGGTAGCGGTTGTACCACTTCTTCAGCGGGCTTCCGAGAGCATTTTCATTTAAATGAAGCGAGATGCCATCAGCCTGTTCCGGTTCTGCGGATGCCGGATCAAGGTCGAGAACTGGCAGCAAATCGGCTCGTATCAATCCTTTTATTTCGGGAGTCATATTTTTATGTTCTACCTCCAAATTTGAGAAAAAAAGCCGTAAACGAAGAGCTCCAAAGTAATTTTGGCTAACTTATTGTGTAAAAACCCTTAAAAACATTTTAAAAAAATAATTAATTTTGGAAATAAAACAGCAGAGGCTTAATTTTAATTATGAACAAAAATCTACATAAGACTCACTCTATATATAAATCCCTTTCCATTTTATCTGCACTGATTGTGGTAGTTTTCTTTCTCTCGGGATTCAATGTTACCGCGGAAAGAACTTCGCCTTTTGAAAACCAGGCAAAGGTGATCAAATGCTATCCCAATCCGGCTACTTCTGTTGTGAATTTCGAATTCAACGGACAGGCCGACAATACCGCGAGTCTGGAAATTTACAGTTTCACCGGAAAGAAAATGACCAATCTTCCTTTTTCTTCCAATAAGATTACTATCCAATTGAATAACGATTTTTTCCGTGGAATCTATATCTACCAGGTTAAAGACAAAAACGGAAAAACGATCGAAACCGGAAAATTCCAGGTAGAGAAATAGAATTTTCATCCACCTTTCTGAAAAACAGTTTACATCTCCCGAACCTAATTCTCGTTGTTGAATATGGTAGCAGATGAGTTCAAGTCTTCTAGCAATCCGTTAGCTTTTCCTTTCTCAATTGAGCAGTAGTTTTTGAAGAATGATCATGGCTCCATCCGGGCGGATTTACGAGGTATTTCACCGCATTTGAGAGCGATCTTCCCCGTTTTATATCTTTTGCCATGTTTATCCATTCGTGAAATGCGATGAAAACCGGGTGAAAGCTGTTTACATTTTTCGTAAGTCCATAATTCGGCTTTTCTTTTTCGGGTTCGAAGGTGCGGAACATGCGATCCCAGATGATCAAAATTCCGGCGTGGTTCTTATCGAGATATTTCAGATCGGAAGAATGATGCACACGATGATGCGATGGCGTGTTGAAAATAAATTCGATCCAGGACGGAAGTTGTTTGATCGATTCCGTGTGAATCCAAAACTGATAAATCAGGCTGATCTGCTGCATCAGCAATACCATAAACGGATGAAATCCAACCAGAGGCATCCAGAGCCAGAAAATAAAGGATCCGGTAAAATTTCCCGTCCACGTTTGCCGTAACGCGGCTGCAAGATTATAATGTTGCGAAGAATGGTGCACTACATGGGAAGCCCAGAAAAACCGGATGTGGTGGCTGGACCGATGAAACCAATAATAACTGAAATCATCTGCCAAGAAGGCAAAAACCCATACCCACCAGTGAGATGCATCGAGCGTGAAGATTCTGAACCGGTAAGCAAAAGTCAGACAGACAAATATCAAGGCCTTCGAACCGAAACCGGCAATTACATTTCCGATGCCCAAAGCCATACTGCTAAAGGCATCTTTCGATTCATACCATTCTTTTTGCTCCCGGTAGCTGTAATACCACTCGGCAATAACGAGAAGGACGAAAAACGGAATTGCATAAAATAAAATCGAAGGCGACATTCGATAAATTTATCACTTTTTAGAACAATTCCTCCACTTTTCCTGCTACCGGATGCGAAGCTGTAAATTCAAATCCCAATAAGGCCGCAATCGTTTGTGCAAACTGTGCCTGATAAAGTTGCCGGGTGTTTCGTGCTTCTCCTCCACCCTTTACGCCTGATCCAAAAGCTGCAAACCAGATCTCATGGGCATCGTTGATAGAGCTGCCGTGCGAAGTCCATTCGCTCTTTTTCAAATCTCCCCTTCCATGATCGGTAGTAATGAAAAATACAGTTTTATTCCTGTAATCCGCATGGCCCTGCACAAAATTCCAGAGATCGCTGATCCATTGATCCACCTGGTGGGCCGCATCGAGATAATCCCGATACTTTCCTGCATGTGCCCATTCGTCAGTTTCACCATAGGCAAAGTACAATACTTTTGGCTCCCTGGCTTTCAAATATTCAAAGCCCGCGTAATGGGTGAAAACATCTAAACATTCCGCAGTGCCAAACGGCTTATAGGAATCTCTGAGCATCTGATTTATCAAACTTTGCCGAGTTGTAATCGTATCTCCCTTTACCTGATCGAAAGCCGAAATCACCGGAAACCCTGCTCTTTCTTCATTTAATATCCGGTCAAAGGCATCCCAGGCGGCAAAGGCGGCCACTTTTCCCCGAAACGCCGGCTTCCGGTTCAGAAATTCCAAAACCGTTTCGTTAGGATTGGCTTTATACTCATTTGAATTTACTGCGGAGTCCGGAAAACCCGTAAAAATTTCACTGTAACCCGGATAAGAAAACCAATAAGGATTTGCGTTATCCACCTTGCTTCCCTTGTCGCGGTTTCCGAAAATCTGTCCGGTTTTTTCAACGGTATTCCAAAGAAAAGGCAATAGAAGTTTGCGCCGTTCATTTGGATCCTCATTCCAGTATTTATTAAAAAGATAGACGCTATCGCCTTGATTAAATTTTCCGTCAGACGCAATTTCTTTATCCATTCCTTCAAACACTTCCTGCCACCGTAATCCATCGGTTGTGATTATGATGATGTTTTCCGCTTTCTGTGCAATAAGGACGATAAAGCTGATCAGGAAACAAAAGGTGAGTCCAAGTCGTTTCATCGGTAAAATTTAAAACAGATTTTTGGGAAAGTTACTGTACTCCATTCACTTATCCGAAAGAAAAACCCGGGTTTCCCGCTGAGCGCGCAGAGGAAAGGTTTTGATTTCCCGCTGACGACGCAGAGGAACGCAGAAAGAAAAAACAATCGGCGAAAATCCGCGTAATCTGCGGGAGAATTTTGTTTCCCGCTGAGTGCGCAGAGGAACGCAGAAAAAAACAATGAGCAAAAATCCGCCTGATCTGCGGGACAATCTTGTTTCCCGCTGAGTGCGCAGAGAAAAGGTGTTGGTTTCCCGCGGACAGCGCAGAGGAACGCAGAAAAAAAACAATCAGCGAAAATCCGCCTGATCTGCGGGAGTACAACGGCAGGAGTTATTGCTTACAATTTAAAGCCAACGGTCAGCATTGCCTTTCCCTGTTTATTTTTCACGTTGGCAAATGTGTTTGCAACATCATTTAACCGGTAGGGGAAGTTTACATCTTTATTGAAAAACTGGGTATAGCTAAGATCCACAAAATACCCGTGGTTACGATAGCCAATGCCGGTTGAGGCCGATAACAGATCGGCTTTGAGCTGGTTGTCGCTATAAGGCGATCCGTAGTAAGCTGCGCCAAGACGGAAGGCAAAATAATTGAATTTGAGTTCGCCGCCTAGCCTTGCATTTACGGCCCCTTTGTAATAATTTCGAAGAATATCATTTAAGGAAGTGTAATAATCTTTTCCGGTAACATCGCCCTGATCGGAACTGGAAAAACGTGCTCCTTTATAGTTTACATATTCGAGGTCGGCGCTGATGAATCCCTTTTGTTGCTTCACATTTTCCTGGCCGCCAAAAACCATACTTCCGCTAAAGATGGCCCGCCACGGCGTGAGAAGATTGTAGGTCCGTTCGCCCGGGTTTCCACTGTTCAGCTGATCGCTGCTCACCGATTCGAGGCCGTGATAACCTTCGGTATCGGTTGTCATATCGGCTCTTATCCGGTCTTTAAAACCAATGAAGGACGGCGAATGAAGGGCAAGTCCAAACCGGAAATTTTGTTGCGGTTTGTAGATGAATCCGAGCTTTACATTCAGACCTAACCCGTTAGAGGTGGTGTGTTCATTGAATTGGAAATAATTGAAATTATTATCAGGATCGCCACTCAGATCACTTTCCTTATACCAAAGATCACTGGAATAGCTCACGACCGGAACGTTCACGCTGGCGCCGAGGTACAACTTGTCTGCCATATTTCCCGCAAAGGCAAAGGAGATTTCATGATAACCTCCGGACGTTTTCTGATCTCTTTCCTGTAGGATTCCGGCCTGTACGGGAACGAGGCTTCGATAGCCCGCCAACTGCCCACCCACAGTAAATGAATCAATCAAATAGGTTCTGAAAGCCAGGGAAGATCCGAAGATATAATTCGATAACGCGGCGCTAATATCAGCCCCATCGCGGGTTAATTCCTCCAGGTATTGCTCCGAAAATGAACTCATATCATTTCCACCCCGGTAATAGGTATGATTGGAGTAGCTGGCGAGTTGATTTACGGAAAAAGAAAATGCCGTGCTGGTCCAGCTGCTATAACGGTCTCTCGGCACCGATCCGAGTACGACGCCGCTGGTTCCGTAAGCAAATCCCGACCCGTTTGAGGAAGAATTTTCACCCCTGTAATCGATTTTGTTATTATTGAAAATCAGTCCGGGAGATAATACCAGTTCCTTCGATTTATAGAGGCCTATACCGGCCGGATTCACATTATTCGAAGAAATATCGCCTCCGAGAGCACCGATGGCGCCGCCGATGGCATTCGCCCTTGCTGTTCCTCCCGGTGCAAACCAGGCAGTTCGTAAGGCATCTTCCGGCAGTTGGCCAAAGGCATCAGTTACTAAAGAGGAAAATAAACCAGAAAGTAAAACCGTAGCTGAGAGAATAGTGATCTTCTTCATAAATAAAAAAAGAAAGGGGCATTTCTACCCCTCCATAAATTTAAAACGCTTTTTTAACGTGGGCTCCTCGGTGAGGTTGCGCTGCTACCTGAACTGTTATAACCGCCGCTTCTGCCACCGGCATTGCTGCTGGGAGTTGTGGAAAAAGTACGGGAAGGCGTATACGTCCGGTTATTATTGTTGTTGTAATTGGCATTATTCGACGGATGATTATTGCTGAATGCCGATTTCAGCAATCCTCCGAAAGAGGAACGGTTTGAATTATTGTAGTTTCCGTTTCTGTAACCTGTCAAATAACTTTTGGAGGTCTGACCGTAAGCCTTGGGATTTTTGTAGTAAACAATCGTGCTGTAAGGGCTGTACCACAAATTCCAGGGATAACTGTAATATCCGAAGCCAAACCCGTAATATCCCATAGCAACGCTGTATCCGTAGCCGAATCCGTAATAAGGATTATAGGGATTCATCATCACCGATCTTGAAGGAGAACAGGTGTATCCGAAATCATAACGACTGTCATTCCAGTAACTAAAGTCATCCAATCCATCCCATTGATACCGGTTTCGCACCTTCATTTGCAGATAGCGGTCTTCGCTGTTGTCGTCATAAGAAAGGTATCTGTCATCCTGAAGATCCGGCTGAACCGCAGGGGCAGAATAATATAGATCGTCCGGAGTTGCTGTGGTGCGGTAGGCAGTATTACAACTGCTCATCAAAACCAAAACCGCTCCGGCTGCAAGTAGAATATTTTTCATGATCTCAGGCTTTTTAAATAATAGTTCGAAGTTATTACTTTTGCTGCGTTTAAAGCAGTAATTGCAATAAAATTACAACCAATTTATAGCATCCACCGTATTGTTGTGTTAAGGTAAATCTAATAAATGAACCTTTTGCTTTTTGCTTTTTTTGTGTGGAGAATGAATGGCAGTTTACTTAAAAATTTTTGAAACGATTATATGGCAAAAGAAATTACCCCGAGGTCGAAGGATTATTCGCAGTGGTATAACGACATCATTCTAAAAGCCGGTCTGGCCGATTACAGCGATGTAAGAGGATGTATGATCATTAAACCTTATGGTTTTGGATTATGGGAAAAGATGCGGGATGTGCTCGATAAGATGTTTAAGGATACGGGACACGTAAACGCGTATTTCCCGTTGTTTATTCCCAAAAGCTTCCTCAGTCGGGAGGCAGCGCATGTGGAAGGCTTTGCCAAGGAATGTGCAGTTGTAACCCATTACCGCCTGAAAAACGATCCTGACGGAAATGGAATTATTGTTGATCCCGAAGCAAAACTGGAGGAAGAACTGATTGTAAGGCCGACTTCCGAAACCATCATCTGGAATACGTATAGAACCTGGATTCAGTCGTACCGCGATCTTCCCATCCTAATCAATCAGTGGGCAAATGTGGTGCGCTGGGAAATGAGAACGCGTCTGTTTCTAAGAACAACGGAATTTCTCTGGCAGGAAGGTCATACCGCTCACTCAACAAAGCAGGAGGCTGTATCTGAAACCGAAAAGATGCTGGATGTTTATGCGGATTTTGCTGAAAATTATATGGCCGTTCCGGTAATCAAAGGGGTAAAAACGCCAACTGAGCGGTTTGCGGGAGCGGAAGATACCTATTGTATTGAGGCTCTGATGCAGGACGGAAAAGCCCTGCAGGCGGGCACTTCACATTTTCTGGGTCAAAACTTTGCCAAAGCATTTGATGTGAAATTCACCGATAAAGACAATAAGCTTGACTATGTATGGGCCACAAGCTGGGGCGTGAGTACGCGGCTGATCGGTGCCCTCGTAATGGCGCATAGCGACGACGACGGGCTGGTTTTGCCTCCAAAAATTGCTCCCCTTCAGGTGGTGATTGTACCGATCTTTTCCGGAGAAGAACAGCTCCGCAAAATTTCAGAGAAAGCAGAGCTGCTTGCGGGTCAGCTTCAACAAAAAGGAATTTCTGTGAAGTTCGACAATTCTGATCATCTTCGTCCCGGATGGAAGTTTGCAGAGTATGAAATGAAAGGAGTGCCGGTGCGGATAGCCATTGGTTTAAGAGATCTGGAAAAAGGGCAGATTGAGGTAGCAAGAAGAGACACGAAGGAAAAAACCGCTGTTCCTCTGGACGATGCGGCTAACTATATTGAAAACCTCCTGCAGGAAATTCAAACCAACATGTTTTCGAGAGCTTCAGACTATCTTCAGAATCATATCACGAAGGTAAACACCTGGACCGAATTTGAAGAAGTGTTAAACAACAAGGGCGGATTTCTATATGCCCATTGGGATGGCAC
>JAFAEW010000126.1 GCA_023423835.1 Bacteroidota bacterium
GAACATGGTGGGTGATGATGTCGCGGGGTGAAAGGTAGCCTTCGCGAATATGGCTGATCAGTTTGGGCAACAGGCGTTTTACAGAACATTGATCGGCCCGGATAGTAAGTCCTTTATTAACGACATTTCCGATCGGAATCAGGTTATCCGTTGGACCATATACGCCCACGACAGAAACGATGCCGCCCTTCTTCACAGAGTTGATAGCCCAATGCAAAGCGGTGGCTGATCCTGCCTGCAACATCAGTTTTTTACCGGTAATTGTCTGTAAGGCACTACCTGCCGCCTCGCAGCCTACAGCATCGATACAAACATCAGCACCGAAATAGCCGGTCTCCTTTTTTAGGAATAATACAGGATCTCCAATCGATTCGAAATTGTACGCTTCACAATGTGCAAACCTTTTGGCAAATTCAAGGCGATATTCCACACGGTCGATTATAAAAACTCTGGCAGCTCCGAAAAACCAGGCTGATCTCGCTGCCATCAGTCCAACCGGTCCGGCTCCGAAAACTACCACTGTATCGCCCGTCTTTATGCCACCCATTTCCGCCGCCTGGTAACCTGTGGGAAAAACGTCGGTAAGCAAAACAGCATCATCGGGATGAATATCTGAGGGAATGACCATCGGACCAACGTTGGCATAAGGTACACGAACATATTCGGCCTGCCCTCCGTCATACCCCCCACAGGTATGGGAATAACCGAAAATTCCTCCGGCAGCAGTGGCTTCCGGATTTGATTCGTGGCAATTACTGAAAAGACCCTGCTTGCAGAAAGCACACCTTCCGCACGAGATGTTGAACGGAACTAAAACATGGTCTCCAACCTTCATCTTCGTAACGTCTTTGCCAACCTCTTCCACCACACCGATGAATTCGTGTCCGAAAGTGCTACCCACTCTTGTATCCGGAACCAGACCATGATAAATGTGCAAATCCGATCCGCAAATACAGGCTCGTGTAACCCGCAGAATAACATCTTCCGGATGCTCAATCTCCGGCATCGGTTTTTGACTTGCCCGGACACGAAAAGGGCCACGGTAATTCATCGCTAGCATAATAGACAATTTGTGTTTATTAAAAATGCAGTCACCCTTTTGTTACTGAAATCTGATACCACAAGTCATTTACCTGCTTATATTCCTGGTACTAGGAAAATTTATTCCCTTAGTCGGTTGATTGCGCCCATTTTGTAGAGTCGCTTGCGCAACTTGAATTCCGTCTTTTCTTAAACTGCCTTATGTGCATGGTGTCCTGCGACGAAAATCGGTAAACCGCTGGTCCTGGTTTTGTTTAAACAAGATGAAAGACTATGCAGCAAAGTGACGACAACAGAACGATCCCGATGACATCGGTTGACAGCGGGAAATTAAAGGAAGTAGCGCCGGATGTAGCCTATTACACCAATCAGATTGTGAATGTGGTGATGATTGGAAATCGCGGAGGCGACTGGGTCTTGATAGATGCCGGAATGCCAAAATCGGCGAAAGATATCATCGAAGCCGCAGAAAAAAGATTCGGAAAGGACCGGCCCCCCAAAGCCATCCTGCTTACGCACGGACATTTCGATCATGTGGGAAGTATTGTGGATCTGATTTAAAAATGGCAGGTAAAGGTGTACGCACATCCGCTGGAATTTCCCTATTTAACGGGCAGTGCCGCATATCCACAGCCAGATTGCAGTGTTGAGGGCGGGTTATTGGCAAAACTTTCCTGGATGTATCCCAATGAGCCGATCGACATTCACGAGGTTTTGCATCCATTATCTGCCGACGGTTCGGTGCCGTTTCTCAACGGATGGCAATGGATACACGTTCCCGGTCATTCTCCGGGCCAGGTGGCGTTCTGGCGACCATCAGACCGGTTGTTGTTGCCGGCCGATGCTTTCATTACCGTAAAGCAGGATTCCTTTTACCGCGTTTTGTTGCAGAAGGAAGAAATTTGCGGGCCGCCCGTTTATCTCACAACGGATTGGCAATCGGCCTATGATTCTGCAAAAAGACTGGCCGCGCTGCAACCAGAAACGGTTATCGCAGGTCATGGAAGCAGCATGCACGGGCTTGAAATGCAGAAAGAATTACAACATCTGATCGATCACTGGCAGGAAGAAGCGGTGCCCGAACATGGAAAATGGGTAAAAAGTCGAAAGGACGATTGATGATTCACTGGGGTGGATTCAAGCAAAAAAGGAAGTCGCATTGCAACTTCCTTTTTCCTTGTACTTAAAAATATTTACAGTGTTTTCAAAACATTATTCATATTTCGTACGGCATCGGCGCTTTTGTTGAATGCGGCCTGTTCTTCCTCATTCAAATTAAAATCAACAATCTTTTCCCACCCATTTTTTCCAATCACAACGGGCACACCAAGACAAATATCCTTTTGTCCGTATTCACCATCCAGGGCCACGCAGGCGGAGAAAAGTTTTTTCTCGTCTCTCACAATTGTCTTCACCATTGCGCAGCCTGCCGCTCCGGGAGCATACCAGGCAGAAGTTCCAATCATTTTGGTAAGTGTTGCGCCTCCCACCATTGTGTCCTGAACCACTTTTTTCTGCTGTTCCTCAGAAAGAAAATCTGTTACAGGCACGCTGTTCCAGGTTGCGTAACGAATCAGCGGAATCATAGTAGTATCACCGTGACCGCCGATCACCAGTGCGTTTAAATCGCTTTGCGAACATTTCAATTCCTTGCTCAAATAGCATTTAAATCTTGCGCTGTCTAACGCTCCGCCCATTCCGATGATGCGGTTTTTAGGAAGTCCGGTTGTTTGCAGACTTAGGTAAGTCATTGTATCCATCGGATTGGAAATGATCACCAAAATTGCATTAGGCGAATGTTTTAATATGTTTTCAGTTACACTTTTCACGATGCCCGCATTTGTTCCGATAAGTTCTTCTCTTGTCATTCCCGGCTTCCTCGGTAATCCGGAAGTAATAACAACAACATTTGAGTCTGCTGTGGCAGCGTAGTCATTGGTACTTCCTGTTATACGGGTATCAAATCCCAGCAAAGCGCTGGTCTGCGTCATGTCGAGCGCTTTTCCTTCAGCCAGACCTTCTTTGATATCCAGCAATACCAACTCTTCACATAATGCAGCACGTGCAATATTATCGGCACAGGTAGCACCAACGGCACCGGCACCAACTACGGTAACTTTCATAATAATGATTTAAGTGATTAAAAAATGCTTATAAAAAGCGTAGCAAAGGTAACCGATCCCGATAAAAATCCCGAGGCAATTCCTTCGAACATTATTTTTGAAACAAATCTATGATCGTCTTTGTGTCGGTTCCGCCATCATAAGCAGCCATAAACTTTTTATCTTTATCATAGACAGCAATGAAGGGCGTGTATTTAACTTTGTAGAATGAGGGAATGTAGTATTTGGGATCCCTTCCTACCCTTACATTTTTAAATTGAAGCAATTTATATTCCTGTGCAAACGGACGCACTTCATCCAGCGAAATATAACTGACCCACACGAAGAAAAGGTTTTTCATCTTCGGCATGTCGCGAACAAAATCATGGGCTGTGATGGCGCAATGTCCGCAGTCAGGACTGAAGTAGACAATCACTACCGGTTTGTTATCCGGAAGCATCAGGTTGTTAAACCAGGTGCTGTCGGTCTGCAGAATGCTAAAGGTCGGCAGGTTCGGATCTTTTTTATAAGGAGGAACGGTATCGTATTCCTGAGCGGCAACAAAATTGTAAGTAGTCAGAAGGAAGATGAAGGATAAAAAGAATTTCATTCTTAAACTTTTTAAAACCATCGCAATAATTATGCAACGAAAATTTTCAATAAAATTAGGTGCAATAAAACCTTTTGAACCGGAGACCGGAAAGAATTAACTTTTAATATTTTTGAGGAAAGAAAAACGAACATTAAACTGAAGATATGATTTCTTGGGTGGAGATTTTAATACGGTTAACACTGGCAGCCATTCTCGGCGCTGCCATCGGACTCGAGAGAGAACGGAAAGATTGGGTGGCAGGAATGAGAACGCATATGATGGTTTGTGTGGGATCTTCTCTCGCAATGATCGTTTCGGCTCATGGATTTTTTGATGTGTTGGGACATTCAAATATCAGCCTCGATCCTTCACGTATTGCAGCGCAGGTAATCAGTGGGATTGGATTTATCGGCGCAGGAACAATCTTATTTCTTCGTCAGGGTGTGGTAAGAGGATTAACAACGGCGGCCGGGTTGTGGACCGTTGCCGCTATCGGCCTCGCCGCCGGTTCGGGTCTGTATTTCGCCGCCTTCGCAACCACTATCCTCGCATTGATCATACTGTGGGTGTTGCAGCCGCTGGAAAAAAGAATCGCCCAAAGATTTAAGCTGAAAAGTGTAAAAATTGTCACCACCAACAAAGCAAAATCAGTGGAAGTGGTGAATAAGATTCTTAACCATTCCGACATCACAATTACCAATTTTGTAATCGACAAGGATGAAAATGAATTTGGCGTATCCTTCAGATTCAAATCAATTGAAAAACCCGTCCTGATAGAGCTTTTGAATGAACTGCAATCAGAACCCGGCATCAGGGAGGTAAACTGGGGACTTTAAGGTTTGGTTACGAGCAACGTTTTCAGCCAGGCATAATCTGATCTTCGCCATCCGAAAAAATCAACCAGGTTGATGGAATAATCTTTATAGAAAATAAAGAGTGCATATCCCACATTAATGGTGTAACCAATGGTGCTTACCGCCGCAGCAGCAAGAATTCCGTAGGTAGGCACAAACAAATAATCACCTGCTATCACAAAGATCAAAGCCAGTAGTGCACCGGTCAGATTTACCCTGAGTTTATCCTTTCCGGAAAAATAAGCAGAAAGAAGACTGAGCACCGATAAGGAAAAAATTCCGGGTATCAGGATCAGAAACGGCAACTTCATCCGGTCGAATGTATGGCCAAATAATCCCGTAAAAAATTGCGTTCCAAAAAAAAGGATGACGAGGAATATGAAAAGATACAGTTGGGAAAATAACCTTGCAATGATCATAATGGAATTGTTTAATTCCTTGCGTTCGATGCCGCTCGCTGTACGCGGAAATATAACGCTGGCAATAATTTGCGGAACGATCAGCAACATTTGTCCGAGCTTCGAAACCTGAATATAATTCCCAAGATCTGCTTCCGTGCAAACAGGACTTGAATGTACAAAAAGGTAATCGATCCGGTACACGAGGAAGAAGATAACGTTCGCTATCATTGCCACGAGCGAATACCTGAACAATGATCCAAGATGTTTGCTGTTTGGAATGCTGATCGTCATCCAGCTTTTATTTTTGAAGAAATACGCCAACCATAGAAAAACTCCCTGCAGAAGAAAAAACAGGAAGTAAATATCAAGCAAAATTCCGGCTTGGGTGAGGTCGTTGGCAATTACTCCTTTCGGAATGAAAATCACCAGAGCGATGTTTAATACAGTGAGGATGAGGTTGGGGAGAACGAAATTGTTTTGCGCATAAAACAAAGCGGTTACACAGTTGGTGAGAAACAGCCCGGTGATATAACAGATTCCGAAATAGTAAAACTGTGCCGGCGGCACCGTTGTATCTTGTTCAAAAAGCAGGTAAACATAAATGCCTCCTAAAACGATCAGCGATACCGCTGCGGAGGCCACCAGTGAAAACCATAACAACCTGTTTGAATGAATGATTTTTCCGGAAGCGAAATAGGTAATGCCGGCTTCAAGGCAAATACCGACGATGATGATTGAGAAAGAAAAAATGTTACTCAGGTAATAAACCCAGCCCGATCCTGCGGCCTGAAGATATCGCGATAAAAAAACATTCACCATTAGCAGTGTGAAGAAATAAAACCCTCTCCATAACAAACTTTGCATCAGCAATCTCTGAAAATTCATGTTGTTGCCTGCATTTGAAAATGTTTTTTTAAAACGATAAGTTTGAACGGTTATTTGAGACTGTTGATGATGGCAGAAAATTCCTCAGCGTTTAAGGATGCGCCTCCTACCAATCCGCCGTCCACATCTTTTTGGGCAAACAATTCCTTTGCATTGTTGGCCTTCACGCTTCCACCATAAAGTATCGGGATCATTCCGGCAACATCCTCTCCGTATTTTTCTGCCACTACCGACCTGATGAAAGCATGCATGCTTTGGGCTTGTTCCGTTGTAGCCGTCTTGCCGGTTCCGATTGCCCAAACCGGTTCGTAGGCGATAACGATTTTTTGTATGTCTTCCGGTCTAAGATGAAAGAGTGATTCGGATAACTGTTTTGAAACATATTCATTTTGTGTGTTGGCATCCCGAACCTGCAAGGGTTCTCCGCAACAAAAGATGGGTGTAACGCCTGTTTCAAGGCAGATGTTTACTTTTTCTGCCAGCATCCCGTGGGTTTCATGATGGTATTCTCTTCTTTCTGAATGTCCGACAATGGCATGATAAACGCCTACCGATACGAGCATTTCCGTTGATACATCACCGGTAAAAGCACCGGATTTTTTATTGGAACAATCCTGTGCAGCAATCTGAAATTTGGAATAACCTTTTACTTTTTCCACTGCCATCATAAGATAGGGAAAGGGAACGGCAATGATCACTTCCTGAAATTCGGTAAAATGATAGGTCTTTTGCAGCAAAGCAGTCATCAGATCTTGAGCCTGTGAAAGAGTGAGGTTCATCTTCCAATTGGCAGCAGCGATTTGTTTTCTCATTATCTATATTCGTTTTTTGTCCAAAATTTATCGTGAAAGCTCAAAGATATGTTTCATTACCATTGATAATTCGTCAGAAAGGTCTTCGCCTTTCATTTTCATCCAGGCCTTCGCATCGCGGGTGGCTTTCGAGAGATCATAAAACTTTCCCGATGCAACATCCCAGCGAAAATCAGGAACGTAAGCCGGAAGAAGGCCGTTTCCAAACGCATTTACGCAACTGCCGATGACCGATCCGGTATTGATGGATGAATTGATGGCCGTGCGGGAAAAATCGCCCATGATCATTCCGCATTTATTGCCAATCTCCTTATAACTGTTAGCAGAATGATCCCAGATGCGAATGTTTCCGGCATTGTTTTTCACGTTGCTGTTCGTAGTGCCGGCGCCCAGATTGCACCATTTTCCAACCACACTATCACCAAGGTATCCGTGATGTCCTTTATTGGAATAATCATTTACAATGGAATTTTTCACCTCCCCTCCAATCGTGCAGTTTGCACCAATGGAAGTGGCTCCGTAAATCGAACTTCCCATCTTAACCACCGCTTCTTCCCTCAAAACGAAAGGCCCCCGAATGTTGGATCCTTCCATTACCACGGCATTTTTTCCTATATAAATCGGGCCGGCCGTGGCGTTTAAAGAACAGGATCTGACGGTAGCCGATGGTTCAACTATAATATCTTTCGCTCCCACATAATTATTAAAGGAAGGCAATGCATGGCGCTCATTTTTCCGGATGATATATTCAAAATCAAAAGCAATAAATTCGTGGTTGTATTCGAATAACTGCCATGGATATCCAACCCTTTTTGACGGATAGGTATAAGTGGTCGAAAAGTTTTTTATAACATTTACTGAGTTGAAGTTTTGAGCGGTAAACGTCTTCTTTCCTGCCACCAGACCATTTGAATCAACCAGCGCTTCATCTTCATCCAGCTCCAGGATTCTTTCAACAAGATCGGGATTTGGGATCAGTGAAGCATCGACCCAGAGTGCCGGCCCGGATGGCAGCGCAGGATATAATTTTTCGAGATAATTTTCCGTAAAAACATAAACCCTTTCCCCGGTGAGCTTTTCCCATCTTTCCCTGAAACTAAAGGCTCCGGCCAACAGATCAGCCACCGCACAAAAGTTATTCAACGGGTACAGTTTTTGACGCTGATTATTATCAAACAAGATTATATCCATGAGTTATGAACACTTTGTCAAGGATTTGTTAGAATGCCGGCAAACTTAAAAATTATATAGGTTCCTTTTCATTATTTTGCCGCCTTTAATATTAAAATATATTCTGTGATCCGATTTTGCCTGTCCATATCCCTAAGCATTTTGTTTTTCAGTTGTACACAATCCACTGGTAATTCCGGACTGGAAAAATCGGTAACCGATCTGGAAACGCATCCGGTCGTATTTCGCCAACTTTCTCCAATTGAGATGAAAGGTTACCACGATAAAATAGAAGAATATTACAATAAACGGTACGGAAAATATTTCAACGGAAGTGTTCTCGTGGCTAAAAACGGGCAAATCTTATTTGAGGATTATAAAGGGTTGTATGACTTTCAGAAAAAAACACCGATAACCGAAAACTCACCCTTTCATCTTGCTTCCATCTCAAAAACTTTAACGGCAATGACGATTTTAAGGCTTTGGGAACAAGGCAGAATATCATTGCAGGACAGCATACAGAAATTTTTTCCGAAGCTGCCCTATACAGGAATTACGGTGGAAATGTTGCTCGAGCACAGAAGTGGATTGCCAAATTACCTGTACTTCATGGATTCACTGAAATACCGCCGTCAGATGCTATCAAACTGGGATGTATTAAATTTTATGTGTGATCATCCGGTACCCCTGATGGCCACCTCCGGAAAGTCTTATCATTATTGCAATACCAATTACGTTTTACTGGCCTTAATCACTGAAATCGTTACAAGGCAGCCGTTTCCGGTTTACATGAAAGACAGTGTTTTCACGCCTTTGGGAATGAAAAATACCTTTGTCTTTTCTATTGCGGATACCGGCCGCTATGTTCCCACCTATTCCGTTACCCGGCCCTTTCCGATGGACCAGTATGATTGCACCTATGGCGATAAAAATATTTACAGTACCGTAAGAGATTTGTTGAAATGGGATAAAGCGTTGTATGAAAATACCTTTGTAAAAAAGGAAACCGCCGAAATGGCCTTCAAACCCTACAGTAATGAGCGAAAATCGAAACACAATTATGGAATGGGCTGGCATTTGTATTTCAACGGAGGCGACAGTATCATCTACCACAACGGAAAATGGCATGGCAGCAATACCGCTTTTACAAGGCTGACACAAGACACGGTGACCATCATCATGCTGGGCAACAAACTCAATTCCAACATTTACCATTCCCGGGAGATTGGCAGTATTTTTACCGGGAAAAAAGATGATGCGCCGCTGGATGAATAGACCGCCAATTCAATTTTTTCATATGTAAAAGAATAGCGTTTTGAAATCGAAATCCGGCGCTACCGTAATCTAAAACGACAATTGCGCTGAAGGGCAAAGGCTGCAAAAAGTAATGCCGGTCTCAGACCGATTGAGAATATTTATTGAGCTTTTCCTTTTCCTCTTTCGACAGGCTTTTTATGCCTTTTTTGTGGATCTTTTCGAGAATCTCATCGATCTCCAATTCGCGTTGGTGGCGGCTTAGATTATATTTGTTTTCGCGATTGAGGAAGCTTTTCTTCCGGAAGCCCCGATCAGTAAGCAAAAATGCGGGATTTCTTATCATCACAATGAGAAAAATCGCGGCCGGAATCAGAATAACCAGTATTGGAACATAATTTACCAAAACGACCGAGGGATTGAAAATGAGCGTCAAAAGCAATCCGGCAACTGCTCCGGCAAAATGCGCGTCATATCCTACTCCTCTCCTGCCTTTCTTCATCGAATAAATCGTGAATAAAATAAATGCCAGTCCAAACAACCAGGAAGGAAATGAAATCGGCAAAAACAACAACCCGATCTTCATTCCCGGAAATAAAGCTATTGCCGAAAACATGATTCCAAACACGGCTCCTGATGCACCTACAGAAGTATAACCCGAGTCATAGCGGTGGACATATAGGGCAAAAAGATTTCCGCAAACGAGACTGGCGCAATAGATAAAGAGATAAAAGAATGATCCCGCCGCCGTAGTGAGGTTTCCACTAAAAAGATAAAGGGCGAGCATATTGAATATCAGGTGGAGCCAGTTTACGTGCAAAAATCCGGACGTAAACAACCGGTAATATTGCTTGTACACACTTACTTTCTCAACCTGGAAATCATACTGCGACTGAAAATATTCATCTTTAAAACCACGGTACGACACCACAAGGTTAGCAATTATGATCAGGTAACAGATAAAACCGGGATTTGGCATGGAAAAACTACTTTTTAAGGTAATTCAAAAATAAAACAAGTTCAATTTTCATTCCGACTTCTCAGGAATGCGCTCCAATTTTTAACCAAAATTTTTTCTGCCGCATAGAATTGATCTAACTTTAAAGCGATGAAAGTTTTTTCCGCACAGCAGATCAGAGATTGGGATGCCTATACAATAAAAAATGAGCCGATCCGCTCAATTGACCTGATAAACAGGGCGGCGGCAGCCTGCCGAAAGCACCTCGCGTCAATCATTCGAAACTATGATACGGTTCGAATATTTTGCGGAAAAGGAAATAACGGCGGCGATGGAATTGCAATGGCTGTGGGCTGGAAACAGGAAGGAATACAGTCAAAAGTGTATATCGTTGGCGATGCATCCGGCGGATCGGAAGATTTTGAGCAACAGCTTCAAATAGCGAAAGCGCAACAGCTCGACCTTTATTATATTTTTTCGAATAATGATTTTCCTGAAATAGAAAAAACGGATCTGATCATCGAGGCGCTGTTCGGATCGGGCTTAAACCGGCCATTATCCGGCCTTTATGCAGAAACGGTAGAAATGCTGAATGCTTCCAATGCAACGATCATTGCGGTTGACCTTCCCGCAGGACTATTTTGCGATCGTTCCTCTAAAGGAAATCCGCGGATCAAAGCGGCGGAAACGATCAGCTTTCAGTCCCCAAAACTATGTTTCATGATGGCGGAAAATGGCCCTTTTTTTGGGAAAATCACTCTTGCAGATATCGGGTTGCTTCCGGAATTCTTACACCAGGTGGAAGCGCCGGTTTTCGTTGACGAAGAATATGTGCGACCGCTTTATAAAAAACGATCCCCATTTTCGCACAAAGGAAACTTCGGCCATGCGCTGATCATCGCCGGTAACTATGGCAAAATGGGAGCAGCATTAATGTGTTCGAAGGCCTGTTTGAAAACCGGAGCGGGATTGGTTACACTCGATACACCAAAAGCATTTTTGAATGCCGTTCATTCCTACTGCCCTGAACTGATGTGTAAAATACGCGAAGAATATCAAACTTATACTTCTTACAACACAATTGGCATTGGGCCGGGAATGGGAACGGAGTCAGCATCAAAGGAATTGCTGCTAAAGGTGTTGAAACAGTTTGATAAACCGGTTTTGATCGATGCGGATGCAATCACCATCTTATCCGGTGTTGAAAATCCGCTCGGCAATTTACCTGAAAACAGTATTCTCACACCACATCCCAAAGAGTTTGACCGGCTATTTGGTCAATCAGAAAATGAGTTCGAAAGAATGGAGAAGGCGGTCCGGTTGTCAAAAGAGCATCCGCTTGTTTTGGTTTTGAAGGGACATCGGACATTGATTGCCTTTCGGGGAAAATGCTGGTTTAACAGTACCGGAAATGCCGGCCTTGCCAAAGGCGGCAGCGGAGACGTTTTATCGGGAATGATTACGGCTCTTTTGGCGCAATCCTATTCACCTTTACAGGCGGCAATCTTAGGCGTCTATCTGCATGGATCGGCCGCTGATTTCGCAGCAAAAAAGATCGCACCCGAATCGATGATGGCGACCGATGTGATTGATCATATATCCGATGCTTTTACAGCCATCGGTTCAAAAGAATAATCGTTGATTCAACTTTGAAAAAACGGGAAAAATAACAAGGCACGTTCTTTGAATTCTACCATTTTAAAAGTGATGCCGTCACCACCCGTTCTTTATCATCAGGTGTTGTATTTATTCCTGCTGGCCTTGCCTGTCGCCTGCATTGCATGGACAGTTACCCACGAAGAAGTCTTCAGAGAACCGCGGGAATATTTTGTAGCAAGATCAAAAAAGGCAAGTTCACTTGTGGAAAGAAAATTCTTCTATCTTTTTACCTGCGAATATTGTTTTAGCCACTACGTGGTTTTATTCTTCCTCCTCATCACTAAATTTCATCTTTTATATGATGACTGGCGTGGTTATCTGATCGCATTTTTCTCTATCGTCTGGATCGCAAATATTTATATGAGCCTTTTTGGATTTGTGAGAATAGGCATGAAAAATGAACGGATGGAAGCGAAAATAAAAGAGGCCGAAGTAAATGAAACTGAAAAAGGCCAGAAAGATCGTGTTATAACATAATCCTCCAGATATTCCGGTCGCCCGAGTTTCCCCAATCTTTCATTGCGGTTTGCAGATCGGCCATCAATTCCTTTTTACTGATCTTTTTCCCTTTTGAAGGCGGAGTAAAGTCACCTGGACTAATGCCCGTAATCTGGATTTTTGTGGCAAACCACGTTGTATAAAGACGTGGAACCACCAGTCCCAAAATCATTCCCGGTAAACCGTTAAATGATTCAGGCCCGCTGCTTGAAATAATTCTGTCGGTATAAAAAGCGATCACATAGATCGAATCCATAATGATCGTTTCTGCTCGCCGGCATTCAAATCCGGCAATAGTTCGCGTTTCGTTTTTAATTTTCCAATCTATCTTTCTCAGGCTGTCCTGAATGAGATAACTGCTTTCGTAGACCGATTTGAGACTAATGCTCTGGTCGGTGGCAAAATTTTTATAAACCACGTTTTTTGTTGCCGGCCCTTTAAGGTAATCCCAGCCTTTCAATTGATCAGGCGTTTCTTTTCCCGGTTTATACAAGGAAATTGTGCTATCGAAATAAAGATCAAAATAGGTGACATCGTGTACCGGCATTTTCTTTTTTACTTCTTCCCAAAAGGAATTCCTTTCCGTAGACATCGCGTCCATATTCTTATGAACGTTGACTGTTTTTTCAAATTCAATTTTCCCTTTGGTTACAAAAAGATCCTGTGCAAATAGCCGGGTTTGACCGAGTAACAGCAGGATAAGCAAAATTTTTCTCATTGGTTATTATTGAGCGGATGAACTTTTTGAAGCCGGCGTTTTACTAAAATTCCATACAAAATTCAGGAGAAAATAACGGCCGATCGTCTCATAATTTCTCTCCGTAATTCTGTTTGAGCTAACATCCCTTGAATATCCGATATTTTGATTGAGGATATCATGAGCGGTCAACTTAATGATGCCCTTATCGTCTTTAAACAGTTTTCGACCTATATATCCGTCCCAAACCACCATCCGGTTATTCTTAGTAAACAAGGGAGTTGTTTGTCTGAACGTTGCGTCAACCGAACTGTTTATTTCAAATTTTCCGGGCAGTTGCACGGTGAAATCCAGTTCAGGACTAAGCGTGTAATAGTTGTTGTGCACCTTCTGCAACTGCACGGTTGAAGTCGAGAAATTATAATCAAAGTTTGCCGATAAACTAAAGTTGTACTTCTTGTCTTTCTGCTTACTGAACGACAATCTTGCTCCGGGACTAAGATTTTCAGTAAGCGACTTGTTGTTGTTGACCATGCTGTTGGAATGATAACCGCTGAAATTAAATCCGAAGTCGAGGTTGGCGTCGAGCTTTTTCAATTTCAACCAATATCCGCCGCCCGAATAGAAATTGTAGTTGCCATCCATATTGATATATTGGTAGACAGTCTTTCCGGAAGTATCATTGATGCTGCTGCTTGTTACAATATCATTCTGCGTAAATGAAAAACTTCCGTAGGTATAGAATCCTCTTTGCTTTAAAACCTTATAATTATTAACATTCAGGTTAAACCGGTGATTAAATTCCTGCTTCAGCAAAGGGTTTCCAATGGTAATACTCAGCGGATTACTGTTATCCTGCACCGGCTGTATCTGCTGTATGGTTGGCTGTCTTGTACTTCCGTTGTAATCAAGAGAAACGCGACCGTTGCCGGAAATTTTATACATAAACCGCGCTTTAGGGAAGAAGTTCGTATAGTTTCTTTTCGTTACAATATTGGTAAACTCGTCGCTCTGGGTAAAATCAGTTTGAGAAATATCAGTTCCACCGCTCAGCGTAAGTTTTGTACCATTGTATTTTATACTTGTTCCACCGGTTTGTGAAAAGATATCGTACTTATATTTATTACTGAAGGTGTCGTTGAGGCTTTCATATTTTCCACCGCCGTCCTTGTTGTAGGTTAATCTTTCCGCATCACTTCTCGAACTTCCGATAGCATAATTCAATTCCAGAAAAAGCTTTTTTGCCAGCGGTTCTGTATACACAACTTTTGAATTAAGGGATAAATTAGCATTATCGTAGTTCATCATCTGATCGGTGATGTATTCGTTTAACTGACCGTCACCCGAAAGCGTATCGATCTTTGCCAACAGATATCCCGTAGAATTGGACGATGAATATTGTTGATTCAGATATAAGGAGATCGTGCGCCCCTCCTTTTTGAATTTTTTCTGAATGTTCAACGAGCTGTTCAGATTGTTTTGCTTTCCGTTTGATGAATTCGTGCGGTTTGAATTATTTGAAATTTGCTTCTGGTTATTCAAAGTTTCGGAAATCGTAGAGCTTCGGCTGAAGCTTTCTCCGGTATATCCGTTTGCCTTCAGTTTTATACTGGTGCTGCTGTCAATTTTCCATTCGTAAGTTCCATTCAGTGAATGCCTCGTCTTACTATTGAAGGACGAGCTCGATTCATCGGTATAAAAGGTATTCTCCCCTGTGATCTGCTGCGCAACCGTATTTCCTCCGATTTCCGTGTTGAGTTTATTAAAACGGTAACTTCCATTTACACTTTGTTTGTCATCGTCAAACTTATTGGAATAGTTGGCGCCGCCTGACCAGCTTTTGGGCAAGCCTTCACCATAATAGCTCGGACCTCCGAATTCGTCGCTCGAAAAAAACATAACTCCGCCTCCATCCATGACCTCCATATTCTCGTTGCTTCCGTATTGCATTCTGTCTTCCCAGCTTAAACCGGTTTTACCGGTACTGCTCATGATGCCGTAAACGGAAAACTTTTTACTACCTCTAAAACGGTTAAACATAACGCTGTTTGCCCATTTGTCCTCTAATCCGGCTGCGAGATCGAGTTTTCCAAAATATCCCTTATTCCGGTCCGCTTTCATCTTCAGGTTGATCGTCTTCGTTTTCTCCCCATCATCAATTCCGGTAAATGTTGCCTGATCGCTTTTTTTATCAAATACCTGCACTTTATCGATGTCTTCTGCCTGCAAATTCTTCGTGGCCACGGTGGGGTCATCTCCAAAAAATTCGTCGCCATCTACCAATACTTTCTGAACGGTTTCGCCCATTGCCGTTATTTTCCCGTCCTTATCAACCTGAATTCCCGGAAGCTTTTTAAGCATTTCTTCCACATTTGCGCCGGCCCTCACTTTAAAGCTATCGGCGACAAATTCGGTGGTATCACCCTTTAGCCGCATGCCCGATATCTGTTGTCTTACAACTACTTCTTCGAGAAGGTTTGCGGTAAGTGTGAGCATGACTTTTCCAACATCAAGTTGTTGCCCGGGCACGAGATGAATATTGTCGGTATAATCGGCAAAGGCAGGATAGGTCACCAACAAAAAATAGTTTCCTGAATCAACGTCTTTCAGTTCAAAAGTGCCGTCTGCATGGCTACGGGTAAATTTAAAAAGCATCGAATCACTTTGTCTTATAATCGATACGGACGCGTTTTTAAGATTCTCCCGGCTTACCGTATCGGTAACAATTCCTGATATGCTGCCGTTCTGAGAAAAGGAAAGTCCGGCCAAGAGGGTAAGAATGGCCGATAACAGCAGTTTTTTCTTATAAGTCAAATTAGTAATTTTAATGCTAATTCAAATATAGTTACTTTAGGAAGCTGTTAACATCCAAAGGCCGAATTTCAAAAGATAAAAAATTGTAAAAATCTTGAATAACAAAAAAGATAAAAAGCCGGTAAAGCAGGCCAAAAAGGCAAAAGAAAAGAAAATGGTTATAGATAAAAAGACTTTGCCGAGATATGAAGACACCAACTTTGTTGAAACAAAACAGCCGGTCTGGAATTACTCATTATTCTCAGAAGAAGATATCCGAAACTTTCAAAACGGGACCCATTACCAGCTATACACTTTATTTGGAAATAAACAGATTCCGGTTCTTAATACTGAAGGAACTTATTTTGCTCTGTGGGCGCCAAATGCAACGGCAGTAACGGTAATGGGCAATTTCAACAGCTGGGATAAAAGCGCTCATCCTTTATTTGTTCGCCTCGATAAATCAGGCATCTGGGAAGGGTTTATTCCGGGATTAAAAGCGGGAGAAGTGTATAAATATCACATTGTTGGCGATAAAGGACTGATGATTGATAAAGCAGATCCGTTTGCACACTTTCAGGAATTAAGACCACTCACTGCTTCCATTACCTGGGGAACTTTTTTTGAATGGTCGGATGCACAATGGATGAAAGACCGGAAAAAGGCAAATGCACTCAGCTCGCCCATCAGCGTTTATGAGTTGCATCCGGGAAGCTGGCGAAAACCGGTAAGAGAAGATGAAGATTCCTTTTTTAATTACCGCGAATTGGCAGACCTCTTGATTCCTTATATCCTGAAACTAAGGTTCACCCATGTTGAATTTATGCCGGTAAGCGAATTTCCGTTTGACGGAAGCTGGGGATACCAGGGAACAGGATACTTTGCGCCCACCTCAAGATTCGGCAGCCCTCAGGATTTTGCCTACCTGATCAATCGTTTTCATGAGGCAGGTATCGGCGTTTTAATCGACTGGGTTCCTTCGCACTTTCCCTATGATGCTCATGGATTATTTCTGTTTGATGGGTCACACGTATATGAGTATGCCGACATGCGGAAGGGTTATCATCCCGACTGGAACAGCTATATTTTCAATTATAAAAGAGGGGAAGTAAAAAGCTTTCTGATCAGCAGTGCAAGATTTTGGTGCGACCGGTTTCATGTAGACGGATTACGGGTGGATGCCGTGAGTTCGATGCTGCGCCTCGATTACAGCCGAAAAGAAGGGCAATGGGAACCGAATGAGTATGGCGGCAACGGAAATCTTGAAGCCATTGCATTCATCAAAGACCTTAATGAAACGCTTTACCGCGATTTTCCCGATATACAAACGATCGCAGAAGAAGCAACCGACTGGCCGGGCATCAGCCGTCCCACCTTTCAGGGCGGACTGGGTTTTGGAATGAAATGGATGATGGGATGGATGCACGATACCATAGACTATTTCAGGATGGATCCTTTTTTCCGCAAGTTTCATCAGGATAAACTCACCTTCAGCCTGATGTATTTTTATGATGAAAACTTCATGCTGCCGTTAAGTCATGATGAGGTAGTACACGGCAAAAGTCCGATGATCTATAAAATGCCCGGAGATGAATGGCAGAAATTTGCCAATCTGCGACTGCTTTATTCCTACATGTTTACACATCCCGGAACGAAATTACTCTTCATGGGAAATGAATTTGCCATCACCGAAGAATGGAACTACAAGACCGAACTGCCGTGGCACTTGCTACAGTTTCCCTCCCACGAAGGCATGCAAAATTGCGTGGCTGCCTTAAACAAATTGTATTCGGAAGAACCCGCTTTGTTTCAGCTTCAGTTTTCGCCTCAGGGATTTGAATGGATCGATCTGTCGCACCGCGAAGAAGCCGTAATTACCTTCAGACGAAGGGGAAAAAAGATCAAGGATGATCTCCTCATTATTTTGAATATGACTTCCGTTGTCCGCCGCGATTGGAAAGTATTGATCGACGGAAAAAGTAAATGGAAAGAAATTTTCAACAGCGATGCAAAAGAGTTTTGGGGAACGGGGGAAACCTACAATCCTGATATTACCTCAAAATTAGTCGGAAAGGATCCGAAAATGTATCAGCTTAACCTGCATTTGCCGCCTCTCGGAGCCATTGTATTAAAATAAAAAATATTTCCTTTTTTTCACCTGATCAGCTAAAATAATGCTAAAATCTTCATGTAATTAGTATAATATTGCCCAACAATTTAAATTTTTAAAAGCTGTTTATGAAACGGAATTTTATCTTTCTTCTGTTGGGCAGTTGCCTGTTTGCCGTCAACGCAATAGCCCAGAAATCTGTGGATGAGGGCGTATTGAGACAGTGGATTTCAACCAATGCGGTGAAACTAAACCTATCGGCAAATGATATTCAGAACACAAGGATCTCCAACTACTATTTCGACAAAAATGCAAACGCGGTAATTGCCTATTTGCAGCAAACCTTCAAAGGTGTTGACGTATACAACGCCATAACCACCGTTGCTTTCAGAGATGGCAAAGCGATTTCGGTTGCTTCCTCCAGAATTCCCGGATTTGAAAAAAGGGTGAAAAATGAGATTGCCGTTCCCATTGTCAGCCCGGAAGAGGCCGTTAGAACCGCGGCTTCCAGTGTGCAGCTTACACTGATTCAGCCGGTTGGTGTTCCACTTGAAAAAGACGCTGTAAGAAAGGCATACATTTTCGATAAACTCGGAATTGCATCCAACAACATCACTTCCGGTTTACTTTGGTCTCCGGATGAAACCACGGGAACCTTTCATTTGAGCTGGGAAGTATCTATTCATGCGCTGAAGAAAAATGACTTGTGGATGGTGAAAGTTGATGCATTGAACGGAAAAGTTTTGGTGAAAGATAACTTCACCGTCTCCTGCGTGATAGAAGCGAAACATCCGGTTACTACAGCCTGTATCACGAAAAAACACTATGCTGCTCCTGCATCTGTTACGGGAACCGGAATGCTTTCCTCCGCAAAATACAATGTAATTCCTTATCCGTTTTCAGATCCCGATTTTGCGGCCCCAACGGTGGTTAGCAATCCATGGGAATTGTTTCCAAATACGGATGCCACTACTTTAAAATGGCATAATGATAACAATACACATGCATTTGACAGCACAAGAGGAAATAATGTTTTAGTACAGGAAGACAGAGACGGGAATAATGGATACGGTTATGGCGCTCAAACCAGGGCCGCCTTTCCAAACCTCGATTTCAATTACACCTTTACCGATACCGCTGCCGTTGAATTTGGCAATAACCAGAAATTTTCAATGACCAATTTGTTCTACTGGAACAATATGATACACGACATGTTGTATCAGTACGGCTTTGATGAAGTTGCCGGAAATTTCCAGGCTAATAATTTAAGCAGAGGCGGTTCAGGAAACGATTATGTTTTAGCAGATGCACAGGACGGCTCGGGACTCAACAACGCTAATTTCGCCACTCCGTCCGATGGGCAAAGTCCGAGAATGCAGATGTTTCTGTTTTCGCACCAAGACCCTACATGCACGGTTAATGCTCCCGAAGATCTGCAGGGAACTACCACAGTGGCGGAAAGCGGATTCAGCAGTAACAATAAACTTGGAATGACAGGTCCTATAACCGGGGACGTGGTTTATTATATGGACAGCGCGAAAGATAAATCGCACTCTGCCTGCGTTGCCGCTTTTAATGCAAATGAGCTGAAGGGAAAGATCGCCTACATTATTCGCGGCGGATGTGATTTTGTTGTTAAAGTAAAAAATGCACAAAAAGCAGGTGCAATTGCAGCAATTGTGATGAACAATGTTGCCGGATCACCGATAACAATGGGTGGAACCGATAATTCCATCACCATTCCAGCAGTGATGATTTCACAGGATGACGGCTTCTATTTCATGGAACAACTTGATATGGGGGTGAAGGTGAATGTAACCTTAAAAGCAGGGGTTTATCGCGATGGATCAATGGATAACGGCATTGTAAGTCACGAATATTTTCACGGCGTCTCCAACCGTTTGACCGGAGGACCGAAAAATGTTTCCTGTCTCAGAAACAAAGAACAGATGGGTGAAGGCTGGAGCGATTTCGGCGCTTTGATGATGACAACCGATTGGAGTAAAGCAAAGACGACAGACGGCACCAAACCGCGGGGAATGGGAAATTACGCCGTAGGAGCCGATACAAATGGAGCGGGCATCAGATGGTATCCTTATTCAACTGACATGTCTATCAATCCATGGGTTTATAAAGATGTAAAAGGAGCTAAGATCGACAGTGAGTCGCACAATATCGGAGAAGTATGGTGTGCAATTCTATGGGATATGACCTGGAATATCATCAACGCCGATGGAATCAATCCAACTTTCTGGGATGCCTCAAAACCCGGCGGAAATACCGTTGCCATGCAACTCGTAATGCAAGGAATGAAATTGCAGAAATGCAGTCCCGGATTCGTATCCGGCAGAGATGGAATACTGAAAGCCGATACACTTCTGTACGACGGAAAATACAGTCCGCTCATTTGGATGTCGTTTGCAAAAAGAGGCGTCGGATACAGTGCAAGTGAGGGATCCGAAAATATTCTCGGTGACCTTGTTGATGCCTATGACCTTCCGCCCGCTCTTCCTGCAATCTGGGATCAGTTTACGGCTGAAAAAGTAAACGTTTCAGGATTATTGAAATGGTCAACACTGACTGAGCAAAACGTAGACCGCTACGCCATCGAAAGAAGTGAAGACGGCTCCAATTATATAGAAATCGGAAGTGTAAAAGCCAAAGGAAACAGTACAGTTAAACAATCCTATAGCTTTACGGATTTGAAACCGATGAGCGGAAATAATGTGTACCGCATCCGGAGCGTTGACCACGATGGAAAATTCAGCTATTCCGAGGCACGTACCCTCAATTTCGGACTTATCAAAAATTCGATCTCCGTGTCACCAAATCCGGCGCACAACCTCGCTGTGATCAGTCTGAGAAATAATGTCAAACCATTGAAGGTTTTACTGTTCAACAGCATGGGACAGCAGTTAGGAAGCTACAATATGAACAATGAAAGTTTAACGATCGATGTAAGCAAATTAAATGCAGGCACCTATTTCATCAATATAAAAGGTGACAACATCAATCACAGGGAAAAGTTGATCGTTCAATAAAAGAGAATTATATCATTCATGCAAGCCGCCCTCGAGTTGAGGCGGCTTGTTTTTTTAAGAATTAACAATCGTCAGGTTTATAAAGAAACCGCCATAGAAACAGACAGGATATCCCTTGGGACAGGCAAGCTTGTCCGCTTCACGAAGAGGAGTTTTGCTGATTGAAAAAATATTATTTGCAACACTAGCGGGTGGCTATAAAAAAGGAGACTGCATTTGCAATCTCCTTTTCGTGTTATAAAATATTCCGGTCAGTTTCGGGCCTTATAATTTTCCAAAACCTTCTTCTTCAGACTTTCGATATTGCCGTCGAGTAGTTTGGCGTATTCACGAGGCCTTGTGGGAAGTTCGATATAGATCGCGCCATATTTAATTCCGTCTTCAATTGTAGCCCTGAGATCACCGCCGCCCCTTTCAGTGGTAGCTGTTTGAAAATAAACTTTCACTCCGTTGCTGTGCAGCTTTTTGAAATAGTTGAAAAGCGCATAACGTTCTCCTCCTTCCTCAAAATCCTCTCCGTGTCTGCCTTCTACGGTTCTTAATCCATTATTTCCGATTACAGCACGATCGCCAAAAATGCTTATGAATTTATCGATAAAGGGAAATACGCCGGTTGCAGTTTCGTAGGAACGACCTGATTTATCGAGATATTGGTAGGGTGAGAAAGCCACACTTATGAGCGTTTTCTTCCAGGGACGCATTGATTCAAAACTTTGATAAATAGCATTTGCGTCCTTTTCCTTTGTATATCCTTCCTTAAGGAGCATCTGTGCAGCCTTCATCCGTGCAGGCGCGTTGGAAAATGGCCGAATAAAGCTTTCTGCGCTTATTATTCCTGTACCGCCATCAACAACTTCCCGCACCTCAGGTACATCGTCATAAATGGCGGCCAGCTTTGCCTGCACATCGGCAAAAGCCTGTATATATTCCGGCTCCCAGAATTTGGGGATCTTTTCGCCTTTTGCCGTAAAATAATTCTTGTTCATCAGCCAGTCAGGAGAGTTGATGCCGCAATACAAACGCAGTTTGATCGGCATTTCTACGCCGTATTTCTTTGTGAAATTTCTCGACCACTGAATGGCTTCATCGAGCTTATTGTTGCGAACAATAGGACCGTTTTCCCGGGTTTGAATATCCTTCCAGTTAAGCTGCACCACTACCCCATTGGTAATCTTCATCATCGCATCATCGCTTCCTCCTGTGACGTCAATGCGGTCGTAGCCACGGCAAATCAATCCCCTTAATGGCGGCTTTACTCCGGTTGCTACGGCACCCTGGTCTACGGTTGTTGCACTCACCGGTTGTGTTTCGTTCTGAGGTCTGCTATTCTGACCGGTTCCCGATGGTTGCGTACTCATGCAGGAACTGATAAGAAACAAAAACAATAAAGATTTCATTTTCATTTAAATTAAAATTGGTTAATAATAATAACAATAGTCGTGCTATTTTTTCGGTTTATTCAATTAAGAATAAAATTAATGTGTTCGATTGAAATCACCCTGCCTTTAGGTATAATCGCGGATGGGAAATAAATTTGGTTGAATGTTTGAAGTATGGCTTTTCATAATTATCAAAAATGGCATTAAAGAGAATCGGTTTTCTGATGTTATTGTTTTCGCCGCTCCTGCTCAAGGCGCAGTTGCAAGCCGACAGCAGTTTGAAAGTGGCGGGAAGTGAATACCGGTTAACAGGCTTCCAACAGATGATAAAAGGAACGAACTACCGGAAAGAATGGACACAACCGGTGAAAGTTGTACAGTTTTCCTTGAAACAAGCATCGCGAATTAAGCCGATTTTGAATGAACCGAAACGGAAGGTCTTATTTGCAGAAGTAAATGGACGCCGCTACATTTTGAAAACGCCCGATCGTTCTTTTCCAAAAGTTATTGACCTTGATATTAAAGGCACTTTTATTGAAAGCCTGCTGAATGACAAGGTTTCTGCGTTTTATCCTTATGCGGAATCAGTGGTAAGTAGTCTGGCCGATGCAGCGCAACTTTTCAACACCGATTGCAAATATGCCTTCCTCTCAAACAGCGCACTGCCCGACAGTCTGCAAAGAGATTTTTCAAACCGCATCTATGCAGTTGAATCTTTAAGGGATCAAAGTAATATTTCAGAATATTTGTCCAGTTATATAGAGACCGATTCACTGATAGCATTGAAATTAGACGGGTCGGATTTGCGCATTGATGAAAGAACTTACCTGCGTTCAAAAATATTCGACATCTGGGTAAATGACTGGAAAACGGAGGATGCACAGATCAAATGGATAAAAAAGCCGGGGTCAGATCTTCTCTCGCCGGTTTCGATAAACCGCGACCGGTCGTTCTTCTTCTATGATGGGGCAATATTTAAAATATTACTCGGAGTTGCACGGCTCAATTATATTCAGCCGTTTCAACCGGAGATTGATGAACAAAAAACCTTTCAGATTGCAGCCGAAAACAATGACCGCTTTTTCACAACAAGTCTCACGGAATCAGATTGGCTTCAGACAGGAAACGAACTACAGCAAGTGCTTACCGATGAACGAATTGAAGCTTCCTTAAAAAATCTTCCATCTGAAATCTATCCACTATCCGCAAAAAAGTTATCTGAAAAACTGAGATCGCGGAGAAACAAAATTTCCGCTTTTACGGCAGACTATTACCATTATCTTTCAAAAGAAATAGACATTCCGGGTTCAATGAAAGATGAAACCTTCTTCATTGTGCAGTTGAACGATTCATCCACCACCGTACTTATCAAACAGCAGGACAGGATCGTGTTTCAGAATACTTTCAGCTCGCGGATCACAAAGCAACTCCGCGTTTATGGAATTGACGGTGAAAACAAATTTGAAGTGCATACAAGACCGGGAAATTCCACAGAGATTAAAATAATCGGAGGACGGGGATTGGATTCCGTAACGCATACCGGAAAAGGCAGTATTACGGTATTTGATAACCGGGAAAATTTTCTGAATCTAAATTATCGTGACAAGAAGAAGCTGTCCAGCGATACGGCAATAAACCGTTTCAGCTATAAAGAATTCTCTTACCGGAAAAGCGCGTTTATTCCTTCAGGATTTTATTCAAATGAAGACCAGCTTTACCTTTCGGCCGGATATCAGATAAGAAATTTTAAATGGAGAAGGTCGCCTTATGCTTCCAATCATCTGCTCGAATTGCATTATTCCCTGATGGATAACGGCTTTAGTGTCACCTACAAGGGAATTATCAACCAGCTTATAGGCCGTGCAAATCTTGCGCTTCTCGCCAATTATGATCAGATCAGATGGACGCCATTTTTCGGACTCGGAAATGATGCAGAACAGAAAGATTTGCCTATCGAATACTACCGTACGCGAACCAACGAATGGAACGTCTCCGCTATCATTTACCAAACCTTCGGGAAACACAATCTTTCGCTGGGCGCAAATTATCACTCCATCAGAATATTGAAAGATGAAAACCGCTTTCTTTACAAAGAATTTGCGGGCAATGATCCTTCAGTGTTTCAACGAAAATATTGGGCAGGAGTGCGCTTAGAATACGGATACAAAATTGTCAATGATTCTATTGTTCCCACAAAAGGATTCATCGTACATGCTGCTGCTTCGGTGAATAAAAACATTCAACCCAACGGCGGATATTTTCAGAACTATTCCTTGTCTTTGAGCGGCATTGTTCCTCTGACGAGCCGCCTTTCATTTGCAACTACTGCCGGATCAAATACGCTCACCGGAAACGCCTACTTTTTCCAATATCCATTTATCGGAGGGCCTACTTTGAGAGGATACATCAGAAACCGTTTCTGGGGAAAAACGGTATATTATAATAACAACGATCTGCGTTACATAACCGATTTCAGGAGCAGGCTTTTTAACGGGAAAGCAGGCGCATTTCTGTTCTTTGACAACGGAAGGGTTTGGATGACGCAAAACAGATCAAACGAATTGCATTATGGCTATGGAATCGGTATTATCGCCGTTCCTTTTAATAAAATCCTGCTGAATTCCACATTGGGATTTTCAAAAGAAGGAACGGTGATTCAGTTCAAAGCCATTCAGTATTTCTGACGCTGTTAGCGCAAAATCGCCACCGGCAAAATGATTTCCCACTGATTCAAACCCGATGGCTGCACGTTTTTATTGAGCTTCCGGCTGTACCGGAACCCAAAACTCAGCGGATGCTGGTTCCACCATCTGGTATCGAAGTAGATTTCTGCGCCGGCAGAGGGAAAAAACAGTTTCTGACCCGTCCTTTTGCTTTTCACTTCTGAGTAGTCATAGAACAGGTTTGCCCGTAGGCGTTTGAAATAGACAATATTTCCGAAACCCCAATCGGGATAAAAAAGCGGCAAATGATAGTTGGCGGAGGCCTTCCACATCTGCGGATAATTTACGGCTGCATATCCTCTCGAAAACGGAAAATCATTGGAGAAGCTGTAATTGTTCAACGTGTCGCGAAGCTGATAAGCGAAGTTTAAAACAAGCGAATGGGTTTTGATCACACCGGGAATATAAACAGAAGCTTTTCCTAAAAATTGAAAACCTTCATCCCCTGCGATGAGATTGCGGAAGCGGAGTTGAAGAGACTGCGCCCAGGCTGGAAAGATCTGCTGTTCGGCCGACTGCGCCTGAGAGGAAAATAATATCCGGCTATCGAGATAGTTAAACATTGCGTCTTCAAATTTCCCCCTTGCAAGTCCCGTCCAATGTTGTTTGATGAGATTATACGATGAGGAAATATTCAGCGAACGGAAGTGATTTCCCATTGAGAAATTCAGCGGCAATGAAACGCCTGCAAACGCTTCTAATTCATTCAGATGATAAACATGATCTGCTGATCTTGCAGTTCGATTCCAGGTTTGGCCAAGGCCGATAAACGGAATTACATAACTTCCTCCGAAGGTTCCGAAAACACCAATTCCGTGGGATTTCTCATTGTTATTATAAGTGTAGCTGATCTCGCTCTGTATGGTATTGAGAACATTGTTTCCATAGACGTTGAAAGAATAATCAGGATCATCAAAATAAGGGTACCAACTATGGAAATTGAATGGATGAGAAGTCTTGGGATAGGAAGAAAGAGGATACTGCCCGTCTTTCACTTCCTTAAGAAAGTTGAACGAGTTTACCGGAAAGCTTTTAGACACAAAAAGCGGTTTCAATTCAGAAGGTTCGGTTTGCTCCCAAAGTGGTTTTGCTGTACCCAGGCGGTAACCATCTGCGGTAAAAGCGGAGAATAGCAGTTCATCTTTCCCGGTCAGAACGGCCTGGTATAATCCGGTGGTGTGCGAAACCATGCGCAATAAGGCTTCCTTTTTTTCATCATACATCCAGATTTCATCACGCCCGTTATTTGTGCAACTGAAAACCAATCCATCTTCTACCACAACAGGAAATCCGGAAATTCGATTTGAATACGGCAATAAGACCTGGGATTCGGCCGTGTAGAGATCCTGTTTCATCAGGCGCATTTCACCGCTTTCAACCGATTGGAAATAGTAAACCGAAGAATCATTTTTAGAAAATTTGGGATAATAAATCATTCCGTCGGAAGCCGTTTGAAACGTTTTCAGTTCTCTTCCATTCGCGTCAAGAAGAACAAGTTGAACCGGCTCTCCGGGAGCATTGTGAACAGCAACAATCGTTGTGCCATCATGGGAAATATCAGGGGAAACGAATTTTGTTTTCGGTGCAATGAAACGCTCCTCACCGCTCTCCACGTCAACGACCACAAGCCGGCTGTAGGAAGATGCCCACCTTGCATTTGGTTCATAGGCCGAATAAATTATTTTGCCGTTGTTGAAGGAAAAATAATCGTCGATGCTGATATTTTTCTCTGCAATTTTTTCCTCCGAACCATCGGAACGAATTTTATGAAATGCAGGTATCTGCCTTTTCGAACTTTTCAACACAATGAGATCACCGCTTTCGGCTGCATAAGGATACCGGTAATTGACAACATCGTTTTTCTTAACTTTCGTAAGCCAGGTAATTTTTTGCGGATCAACTTCTGATTTCCATTGATTATGGTAATAGGCGAAGGCCTCGTTTACAAACTCTGAAAACCGAAGGCCGCTGTACCGCTTTATTGCCCCCTGAAGCGGATAAATCAAAGGTTTAAATGCCGCTGCATCTTTGGTGACTTTTTCCCAGAAATCAGGTCCAAATTTTTCTCTCCCAAAGGTCGTGAGCAAATAGCCAAGTTCATAATGATCGGGTGTAAAATGGCGGAACGATCCGTTTCTCAATTGCTGATAACTGTAATTTTTTCCGTCAAAAAACAGGCTGCGGTAACCGTTAAAAAACGCCGGTAGTTTTCCACGTCCCTGAGGGCTGAGTAAGCTTTCATTATAGACAGCGTCGCCTTCAAAAAACCAATCCGGAACCGCAGCGGCGTTTGCGAGTGCCTGTCCATCCTGGCCAAACAAAGTTGCCATTACGTTTGACAATCCGCTATTGAAAGCATTATATTGTTCTATATGTTTGAATTCGTGCAGACTGAGCGTTGCCGCCCATTCCTGCGATCCCAGTTGAAAGGCATTTTGTGGAGGAGAAAGAAAAAATTCACTTCTGAAAGGTCCAAGCTGCACGTAGCCGTTTGATTGCATTTGGTCGGCCCGTAATACCACATTAAAATTACGGGGATGGGTGGCAAGAGGTTGCATGCTATCTTCCTGCAGCCGGGAAATGATTGTTGCAATTCGTTTTGCAGTGCTGCCGGTGTTTTGAGGAAATAAAACCCTTCCGTTTTGCAGGTGCAACTGTTCCCATTTCTCATAGGACGGCGTTCCTCCAAACTGTTGTGAATATGTAGCTGACAACAGAAAGGAAAGAAAGAAGATCAGCAACACCGGCCGGATGTATTGATTCCACCAAAAAGAAGATAAACGCATAACATCGCTGCTTGCCATCATAAAAATGCCGGTATGTGATGGATACCGGCTATTGTCAAGTTTATTCTGTTGTTATCATATAACCTCATTCGTCAGGTGCACTTTCGTCATTTGCGTATACAGGTTTTGCAGCTGATGGATATATTTTGCCTCTGGATGTTCCCTGATATCGTCCCTGTACCACATGTCCACTCTCGAAAAGTCGCTTTCCGAAGGCACCACCAGCCTGAAAACACCTTTCTTGTACTTAACCGATCCATCGGGCAATTTTTCTTTGGTAAAATTCAGTTTCATCAGCGACTCGTCGTTGAGTAAGATCGGATAAACGTCTGCAGGGTCATACCAAAACTCCTGTACATTGTTTTTCACACAGATTTGCTTTTCATCGTGGTTTAGATTTGTAACCACGCCTGTAGATCGCTGCCCCTCAAAATCAACCTGTACATAATCTCCCGGTCTTAATTCGCTGAAATTTATCATGCTGATTATTTTTTGGTTAAATTAAAATATTTTTCGCTGCAAACAAATTTTTTACGACTTTTCTTTCATCATTCGGCCCAACTCATTATGTAGTCGGGATTTTCAATTTCAAGCGCTTCAACCGTCAGTTGCAAAGGGTGAAAAGTGTCAACCATTACTGCCAGTTCTCCTGTCTGTTCGGCACCAATACTTTTTTCCACTGCTCCCGGATGTGGCCCGTGTGGAATTCCACCGGGATGAAGCGTAATCATTCCCCTTGTCACATTTTTACGGCTCATGAAGTCTCCGTCAACATAATACAACAATTCATCACTGTCGATGTTGCTGTGGTTGTAAGGCGCAGGTATGGAATCAGGATGATAATCGTATTTTCTCGGCACAAAACTGCAAACAACAAAGTTGTGGCCTTCGAACGTTTGGTGCACCGGAGGCGGCTGGTGTACCCTTCCTGTAATCGGTTCAAAATCGTGGATGCTGAAGGCGTAAGGATAACAGCAGCCATCCCATCCCACAACGTCGAAAGGATGATAACCGTAATGAATGGGATAGATTCTTCCCTTCTTTTTCGTTTTAATCAGAAAGTCGCCCTTTTCGTCGTGCGTTTGGAGATTTTGAGGCGAACGAATATCGCGTTCGCAATAAGGCGAATGTTCGAGCAACTGACCGTAAGGACTTAAATACCTTTTCGGATAACGGATCGGGCTGAAACTTTCGACGATGAAAAGACGGTTGTTTTCATTGTCGAATTTTATCTGGTAGATCGTTCCACGCGGTATCATAAGATAATCGCCATATCCAAATTTCAATTCGCCATATTGCGTCAGCAGTTCGCCGCTACCTTCATGTACGAATATCATTTCATCTGCATCCGCATTCTTGAAAAAATATCCGTTCATGCTTTCCTTTGGCGCCGCAAGCGATATATGACAGTCGTTGTTTACCAAAACCGGTTTACGGCTGTCTAAATAATCATTTTCCGGCCTGATGTTAAAACCCTCAAAGCTGCGGTGTTTCAGCATTTTTTCTTCCGCAATCCTGGGCATCACGTCGTAGGGTTGATCGGTTTTTATGATCATGGTTGGCGGATGAACATGATACATCAAACTGTAATCGTTGCTGAATCCTTCGGTTGAAAATAATTGTTCTGAATACAATCCGCCATCGGGTTTTCTAAATTGTGTGTGTCGTTTATGTGGAATTTTTCCTGATTGAACATAGTGTGGCATATCCGTAGAATTAAAATATTATTTGAAAAATCATCTGATGAAAAAAAGATGACCGCGTTAAAAAAAGAACCTCATTTCATTTAAATACCTAAACTTGCAATACTGTTTCAAAGATAAAGATTTCTGGTTTTGAAACCGGTACAACAATATGAAGAAGATAGGATTAATCTCCGACACCCATAACCATTTGGATGAAGCCGTGTTTAAACACTTCGACAAAGTGGATGAAATTTGGCACGCGGGTGATATTGGCTCGATTGCGCTGGCTGAAGCCCTTCAATCATTCAAACCTTTAAAAGCCGTTTATGGAAATATCGATGGCTACGATATAAGATCAGTTTTTCCGGCCGAATTGCTTTTTTACTGTGAAGAAGTGAAGGTTTTTATCAAACATATCGGCGGATATCCCGGACGATACGCTCCGGGCGTAAAAAAGATGATCGAAACTGAAAGGCCGCAACTTTTTATTTCAGGACATTCACACATTTTGAAAATCCTCTACGATCAGAAGTTAAATTGTCTTCACATGAATCCGGGAGCGGCAGGATTACAGGGTTTTCACAAAGTAAAGACATTGATCCGTTTTGTCATCGACGGGAAGAACATCAAAGATTGCGAGGTAATAGAATTGGGAAAACGCGGTTGATTTTTACACTTCCACTGACCCGGCAGCCTTCAGACCAGCAATGGCAGCCATTGGATCATTTGCTTTGAAAACACTGCTTCCTGCCACAAGGATATCTGCGCCTGCCTCTACGATTTGCGAAGCATTATCCAAACCAATTCCACCATCGACCTCTATCAAAGTTTCCGTATTTCTGCTGCGGATCAAATTCCTGAGTCGCTGTATTTTTTCAAGCGTATAGGGAATGAACTTCTGACCGCCAAAACCCGGATTTACACTCATCACTAACACCACATCAACATCTTGAATAATATCGGTCAACAGTTCAACCGGGCTATGTGGATTTATCGCTACTCCGGCCTTCATTCCAAGTTCTTTAATATGCTGCAGATTGCGGTGAAGGTTTGCACAAACTTCGAGATGAATCGACAAAAGATCCGCTCCGGCTTTTTTGAACTGTTCAAAATAATTCCAGGGTTCGAGGATCATCAGATGCACATCAAAAAACTTTCCGGTGGCGGGTCGCAACTGTTCGATCACCGGCAATCCATAACTGATATTGGGCACGAATCTTCCATCCATCACATCAAGGTGAAACCAGTCGGCCTGGCTTTGATTCAAAAGTTCACAAGCCTGTCCCAGGTTTAGAAAATCAGCAGCAAGCAAGGAAGGAGCAACTATCGGCATAACACTAATTTGAGGATGAAATTATGTTTCTAATATAAATCAAATACCCGAAACACGATCGATCGCTGCTTTTGTTTCAGGTGCTTTCTCAAGCTGATACGACTTTTTGAAAAACAGAATAGCGCTGTCTTTGATGTTTAATTTTTCGTAACAGCGGGCTTCCCAATAAAACGGATTGGCATCGAGTCCGTTTACCTGTGAAGCAAATTGAAAAACCGGCAGCGCATCACGATACTTTCCCTGGTTAAAATAAAGCAATCCCTTTTCGATATAGGCGGGCATGTAAGTATAATTGGAAGCAATACAACTGTCAAAATTATTAACGGCACGGTCATTATTTCCCGTTCTTGCAAAATAGATCCCGCGAATGAATGCACAATGCGCATCGTACTCGCGTCCGAGTTTTAATTCTTCCACCTGAGCAACAAGATTTAACGCAAGTTCATTTTTTTGTTCGGCATAAAGGTTTGCGAGGCTCAAAACTGCATCGGCCGAAGGATAAATGCCGAGTGCCCGCTCATAGCTGTTCATCGCCTTGATGGTATCACCCGCATCTTCGGCAATCTTCGCATTGGTAAACCACAGCCCGAAGTTTGTGGAATCTTTCGCAATCAGTTGATCCATCAGGTTCAACGATTCCTTGTAATTGCCGAGACTGTCAAACGCAATCGCAAGTTGCAGTTTTAATGCAACGCTGTCGGGATATTTTACAATCAACTGTTTTAGTGAGATTGTTTCAGGTGTTGAAATATTCTCAACATTTTCAACGGAATCATCAGAAGGCTTTCCTGCTGATCCGGAATTGCAGGCAAAGAAGACCAGAAGTATTGCGAAAAAACCAAGGTACTTTTTCATTGTTCAAAAATAATGGAAGCGATATTAATATGATAATCCTGTGATACTCGCTAACATTACAACAACTACTTTTGCAAAAAATTATCATAAGCTATGGAAATTAAGGGTAGAAATTTTTTGCCGCTTGTATGTCTTTTGATCTTTATCTCATCGGCTACCAAAGCGCAGATGACAGACAGTTTGAAATATTCTGATGAAAAACACTTTAAAAATATCCGTCAATTGACTTTCGGTGGTGATAATGCCGAAGCCTACTGGAGTTATGACGGAAAGCAGATTATTTTTCAGAGAAAGCAAACTTCCGAGGGAATAGATTGCGACAGAATTTTTATCGGAAACACCCCTGCCGTAGGTGAAGAATTTCAATTCAGACAGGTAAGTAAAGGTGCTGCACGCACCACCTGTGCTTATTTTCTGAAAAACGGAAAGCAGTTTGTCTACGCCTCTACTTTGCCTTCCGGCGATAGCTGCCTGCCCGTTCCTGACCGGGCCGATTTTGGCAACCGTTATGTATGGCCAATTTACGAAAGCTATGATATTTATCTTGCTGATACATCGGGAAAAATTGTAAAGCAATTAACCAACACCGAAGGCTACGATGCCGAAGCTACCCTTTCGCCTGATGGCAAAAAAATGATTTTTACTTCTATGAGAAACGGCGATCTTGATCTCTATGTTATGGATCTTGCATCAGGCAAAACCACGCAAATCACACACGAACTCGGTTACGACGGCGGTGCCTGGTTTAGCCACGACGGAAAGAAAATTGTATGGAGAGCTAGCCGTCCGAAAACCGAGGCCGAAATCAAGGAATATACGGATCTGCTGAAACAGGGAGTTGTAGTTCCCACGCAGATGGAGGTGTTTGTGGCAAATGCGGATGGAAGCAATGTAAAACAAATAACCGCTCTCGGTCAGGCGAATTGGGCGCCTAACTTTACTCCGGACGATAAACAAATTATTTTTTGCAGTAATCATGAGTATAAAAGAGGATTTCCGTTTAACATGTACCTGATCAATCTCGACGGAAGCGGCTTGCAAAAGATCAGTCATGACAAAGGTTTTGACGCATTTCCAATGTTTAGTTACGATGGCAAAAAAATTCTTTTTTCGTCAAACAGAAATAATGGCGGAGGCCACGATACCAATATATTCATCGCCGATTGGGTGAATCCCGCGCAATCGAAATAATTGAAAATCAATTTGTAGATTTGGCCAAACAAAAACAGCGTTATGAATTCACAACTCTATGACATTTTGGTGCATGTACACAGTATCGGCAGATGGATATTGTTGCTATTGTTGCTGATCGCAATATTTAATAGTCTTGTAGCTGGCGGCCGTCCGTTTATTAAATCCGATAACCGCACTGGATTGATCCTTACCATCACGGCCGACCTGATGTTGCTGATCGGACTTGCACTGTGGTTTATGGGACCGTTTCAGCAGATCAAAAGCTCCGGAATGTCAGATGTAATGCAAAACAGCGTTGCTAGATTTTTTGCTGTTGAACATGAAGTAGGAATGATCATAGCGTTGATATTAATTCATATCGGAAAGGCGCAGGCCAAAAAGCGCATAGCTGATTCGGCCAAACACAAAAGAACAGTAATCTTTTACCTGATCGCACTGATCATTATTCTCATCTCGATTCCGTGGCCGTTTTTAGAAAATGGAACCGGAAGAGGATGGTTTTAGTTAAAATAGTTGAGGAATGATGGGTCATTGATTTTAGTAATCCATGACCCATCACACTCACATCCCTTCACTCAGCTCCAGCCACCGGTTTTCCTTATCATGGATGCGACGCATAATTTCTTCAAACCGCTTTGTAATGGTGTTTAACTGATCGTAATTCAGATCAACCCTCGAAAGGCTTTCTTCGAGTTGCTGCTTTTCGGCATCGAGTTCTGCAATCTCCTTTTCGAGCATCTCAAATTCGCGCTTCTCCTTAAATCCGATCTTCTTCTTTTCGGGCTTTTTATCTTTGGCGGAAGGAAAACTTTCAACAATTATTTCGTCCGTTGACTCGCCTTTGCCCTTTTTGTTTTCCAGTATTTCCCATTTGTCGGCTTGCCTTTCATTTTCCTTCAACCAGTTTCTGTAGTGCAGATAATTACCTGGAAAATCCTTCACAATTCCATTTCCTTCAAATACGAATAGATGATCTACCAGTTTATCCATAAAATACCGGTCGTGTGAAACGATCAACAGGCATCCCTGGAAATCGGCGAGGAACTGTTCCAGCACACTCAGGGTTGGAAGGTCAAGATCATTGGTAGGCTCATCCAGGATGAGGAAATTAGGATTTGAAAACAAAACCGTCAGCAATTGCAAACGCTTTTTTTCACCCCCGCTCAATGCGCTCAAATAGGTATATTGTTTATCGCCGGGAAATAAAAACAGTTCGAGAAACTGGCTTGCGCTCAGGCTTCCGCCTTTTGCCAATGGAAAGCTTTCCGCAATGGTTTTTACATATTCAATTACCCGCATGTCTTTTTTCACGTCGAGACCGGACTGAGAGAAATATCCAAATTTCACCGTCTCCCCAAGATTTATTTTTCCACTGTCGGGTTGTTCAATCCCCTGAATGATGTTTAAAAACGTTGATTTTCCAACGCCGTTTTTTCCAATAATTCCGATACGTTCGCCTTTACTGAAGTTGTAGTCGAAACCTCTTAAAATCTTCTTTTCACCGTAAGACTTATAAATCTTCTTCAATTCCAGGATCTTTCCGCCCAGCCTGCTCATTTTTATTTGCAATTGCAGTTGCACATCCTCTATCTTTTGCTTCGCTTTAGCTTCAACCTCATAGAAATTGTCCTGGCGGCTCCTGCTTTTTGTCGTTCTTGCCTTCGGTTGCTTTCGCATCCATTCAAGTTCCTTGCGGTATAGATTTCTGGCCTTGTCGATACTCGAAAGTTCGCTTTCAATTCTCGCAGCCTTTCTTTCAACATAATTTTCGTAATCGCCTTTATAGAAGTAGATGTCCGAACGGTCGAGTTCCCATATTTCGTTGCAAACCACGTCGAGAAAATAACGGTCGTGGGTTACCAATAACAAGGTTACACTTTGGAAATTCAGATACGATTCCAGCCATTCCACCATTTCCACATCGAGATGGTTGGTGGGTTCATCCATAATCAGCAAAGTGTGTTTGGGCTCAAAGCCAGCCGCGATCAGCGTGCGTGCAAGGGCAACGCGCTTTCTTTGTCCGCCACTGAGGCTTTTCACCGGCCCCTTAAGACCGCTGATATTCAATTTCTCCAAAATCTCCTTTACCCGGCTTTCAAAATCCCAGGCGTTTAATTCATCCATTTCTACGATGAGATCCATAAGTTTGTCGTCTTCCTGGTTGGCGCCGGCTTCATCGTATCTTTTAATAACATTCATTACCGGATGCTCAAGCATGAAGATGTTATCCCAGGCATTTTTGTCTTCCTCAAATGCGGGATCCTGTTCAAACAAGGCCACGGTAACTTCCTTGTTGATCCACAACTTTCCTTCATCGGGCGTTTCTTTTCCGGCCAAAATTTTCAATAAAGTGCTTTTCCCGATCCCGTTTCTTGCAACAATGGCAATTTTATCGCCCTCATTGATGTTGAAAGAGATATTCCGGAACAGCGGTTTTATCCCATAACTTTTCGTTAGTCCTTCTGCTGACACGTAATGCATAGGGCAAAGATAGGTTCAATCAGACCATTGTATTTCAAAGCGCCGGATTGTTTAGATTTTGTTTGAGTTCCGTTAAAAAAAACCTCCTCCATTTTTTTTAAGCGATATTTGCATCACAGTTTTACAGTGACATTTGGTCCTCAGGGATTGTTTTAAAGGAAGTATTATGCGGTTATTCTTATGCGTTTGTTTTGGTTTTATTTCGGCTTTGAGTTTTGGACAGGAAGCGGCTCCCAAACCGATCTTTGAAAATGTACATCTTACGATTCAGGGGAAAGTGGTGGATACTTTAAATGATAGACCGTTGCCCGGTGCAGTGGTTCAACTTGTTTCGATCCAGAATACGCCTGATTATGCCAATGACCGATTTTTCAGCAAAACAATAATTGCGGAAAAGGACGGTGATTTTGAATTTAAAAATGTTCCGTTTGCAACGCATTACAATCTCGTAGTTTCTGTAATAGGATACAGCTCCTATGCAAAAACCTTGCAGTTTGATGCCCCGATTGAAGACGAAAAAAGCCGCAATATCGTAACGAAACTCGGCGCCGTTGCGCTCGTTCAGGAAGCACACAGCCTGGCCGATGTTGTTGTTACAGCTACTGCCGCTCCTCCGATGCAGTTCAACATTGACCGCAAGGTTTTTAATGTAGAAAAAAGTATAACTGCGCAGGGCGGAACGGCCATTGATGTCATGAAAAATATTCCTTCCCTTACCGTTGATGTCAATGGAAATGTGCAGATGCGTAACAGCAGTCCGCAGATTTTGATAGACGGAAGACCCACCATACTTACGCTCGATCAGATTGCCGCAGACGACATTCAGAGTATTGAGCTGATTACCAATCCTTCAGCCAAGTTTGACGCTTCAAGTGCAGGAGGCATCATCAATATCCTATTGAAGAAAACAAAAAAGGTTGGATTCAATGGAATGGCCTCGGTAGGCGCAGGAACTCCGGAAGTATTGAATGGCAATGTGAGTTTAAATCTCCGTCAGAATAAATTCAACTTTTTTGTTACCGGCAACTACAACAAATCCGGCGGAAGCACTACCGAAGAAACCTATCGCGAAAACAAAATGAATGGACAGATCTCTGATTATTTTACACAAAACAGCGATAACAGCCGTTCGAGAAAATTCAATTCGATCCGTTTTGGGGCAGATTATTTTATTGATTCCAAAACCACCCTTTCATTTACACAAGGTTTTGTTTCGGGTAGGTTTGGAAGCAATGAACATCAAAACCAGAGATTCTATGACAGCTTGTTCATTCTCGATCATACAGGATTGAGAAACAGCGACGGCACAGGCAGCTTCGACCGCTCTAACAGCCGTTTGAGTTTCGATAAATCCTTCAATAGACCTGACAATAAATTAACCGCTGATATCAGTTATAATAAAGGAAAAAGAAACAACAGTTCCTTTATTCTAAATCAATATTTCAAGCTGGATGGCAGTGAATACGAACCGCAATCTGTAGTGCGGAATGCCGGCTCGGGCGACGATAACCAGCTTACGTTGCAGGTCGATTACAGCAATAAGATGAGCGATGATAAGCGCATTGAGATGGGATTGAGAAGCTACCACAGTTCCACCTCAACACAATTTGGAACTTATTCTGTAGCGGGCGGTGATGAAACAAAACTGCCTTTGAGTAATGACTACAAATACGATGAAAGCATCAATGCCGGCTATTTCAACTATGCCAACAAATGGAAAGGCATCCAGTATCAGGTGGGATTGAGAATGGAATTTTCGAAGCTTGACGGACAACTGCTCGACAGCAATTTTGCCTTCGGCTATAAGTATCCGAAAGATCTGAAACACCTTTTCGACGCTACTTTCCCAAGCATATTTCTTACTAAAAAACTCGACGAACAACAGGATATTCAATTAAATTATTCGAAACGCATCAGAAGGCCGAGGTTTTGGGAAGTTAATCCCTTCATCGACATCAATGATCCGCTGAATATCAATAAAGGAAATCCGGCACTTGAACCGGAATTGACCAACTCATTTGAATTTAATTATTCCAATCAGTTTAAATCAGGAAGCTTTTTGGGAGTGTTGTATTTTAAAAATAATGTGGGCGATATTACCGATTACAGCGATACCATTACCACAGATCTTTACAACCAGTTGATCAATGCAGGCGTTTCACCCAATGCAATCATCAACACCTTTATTAATGCAGGATATACCAATCGTTTTGGTGCGGAGTTTACCATACAGAAAAAGCTGTTCAAAAATTTCGACTTTACTTATAACATCGATTTTCAGCACCGGAAGACGTCTGCAAAAGTGAACGACCTGAACTTAAGCAACAGCGGTTTTAACTGGGAAACAAAATTGATTCTCAATTACAAGACCGCAGAAGAAAGCGGTCCGTTATTTCGCAATCTTAGTTTTCAGTGGATGGCAGATTATGAATCGCCGCGGGTAATCCCGCAGGGACGGGAAAAATCGAGGTTCGTTTCCGATTTTGCAATGCGAAAAGAATTCCTTAAAAATAAAGCCGCGGCGGTATCCTTCAGCATCAACGATATTTTCAACACAAGAAAATACGGAACGATTTACGATACCGAATCATTTTATCAGGACTCCTATCGCAAATGGAGCGTGAGAACTTTCAGGGTTACCTTCAGTTATAAATTCGGAGATAATGATCTCGAACTGTTCAAGAAGAAAAACAACAGCAATATGATGAATGATAACGGTGGCGGAGTGGAAGGTTGATGGGTTTATAAGTCCGGCGTCCTTCACAATCATCAGCCGTAATAAAGAGGGCACTATCTTTGATTTTTGATTGTTTACAATCAATTTCCAAATGAAACAATTGCCCCTGACGGTAAGACGATCGATCGAACTTATTGGCCTGTATTTTCTTGGAATGATCATCTGGCAAGGCCATTCAATTATTACTCCGTTGGTAACGGCCTTCTTTTGCAGCATTCTGATACTGCCTGTTTACAGGTTTTTTAAAAAAAGGAAATTGCCCGATGTTGTTTCTATTGCCATCGCCCTGTTGGTTTTATTCATTGGCCTTGGATTGATTATTTGGTTTTTTTCGAAACAAATCAGCAACCTCGTTGAGGATGTTCCTACCATAAAAAACAACATGATGCTTCATTTAAATTCCTTCAGCAACTGGATAAATGAACATTCAAACATCAATACGGAAACCCAACTCAAGCTCATTAATAAGCAAAGTGAAAAGCTGCTTGATTCAGCCGGAAATGTGATTGGCGGGGCTGCTGCCTCCCTTACCTCCATCTTTATTTTTTTGGGATTGGTGCCGATTTATATTTTTCTGATGTTGTATTATAAGAACATTCTTATCCGGTTTGCCTTCATGTGGTTTCCCAAAGACGATTTTCCGCAGTTGGAGGAAGGAATGAGGAAAACCGAAATGATGATTAAGAGCTATCTGGGTGGATTGCTCATTCAAATCACCTATATCACGTTTTTGCTCGGCGGATCATTGTTGCTCATTGGCATCAAACATGCCCTATTGATCGGCGTTACTTTCGCTATCCTGAATCTGATTCCTTATATCGGTGCATTATTCGGAAATATCATTGGCGTATTACTTACACTGGCGAGTTCGCAAGATTTGGGACCGATCATTACCGTTTTAGTAACCATCGCCATTGTGCAGTTTTTAGACAACAACATTTTGATGCCGAGAATAGTGGGCGGAAAAGTTAAGATCAATGCATTGATTGCCATTATAGGCGTATTTATTGGCGGAGCGCTTGCAGGAATTCCCGGAATGTTTTTGTCGCTACCGACAATGGCTGTTTTGAAAATCATCTTCGACAGAAGTGATGATCTCAAACAATGGGGACTGTTGTTTGGAGACAAGATTCCCGAAAACAATCCGCTGAATTCCGAAGCCGAAAAAATCGCCGTGCAAAAGGAGCAGGAATCGGATTGACATGCCGATATTTCATTACCTTAGGAATCAGAAAACCGGAAATATGAAATATACGTACATTGGCCTATTCCTGACTATGCTGATGCTCGCATCTTGTTCCAACACCTATTACAATGATGGTTACAATTACGCACGACCCGCTTATGTTGGTCCCGGCGTAGGACTCGGAACGATTATCGCCGTGGTGGTTTCGTGGAGCAGAAACCATTCAATCTTGTGGGCAATCGTTCACGGTATTCTCGGATGGATTTATGTAATCTACGCCATCATCGTAAAGCCCGAAAAAAACCGCTGATCAAACGGCGATTCCCGCCAGTTCCAGACTTTTGCGTTTTATTTTCCGCAGGGCAACATCTTCAATAACCGGATCGGGAAGCAGGATCAAAGAAATGTCACGTTGTTTCCACCAATTGCTTTCCAGTAATTTTTTATAATGAATAATTCCGGTAAAATAACTCTTGAAATAGCCGACATGCCATTCTTCGATACTTTCAAACTCCTCCTTTTGCACATCGGTAATTTTTGAGAAGGCTACGTAAACGTTCACGTAAAAATCATCGGTCAGTTCCATTGCATGCTGATGATAATGTTTTTTATATTCATACCGGTACTCATATCTCAACGCGCTGATATCACTTAATACGGCCGACGCAGTGGCAAGCCCGCCGGCTCCTTTTCCGTAAAAAAATTGCTGGTCGGCGAAACTACTTTCAATTACCACGCCGTTGAATTCATCCTTTACCGAGGCAAGCGGATCTGAGAGATCCAGAAAACGAGGACTAACGAAGGCGGCAATTTTTCCATTCGAGAGTTTTTTTGCTTCCGCCACTAATTTCAGTGAATACTTTTTCTCATCGGCAACGGCCACATCCGCCAGGTCGATATTCTGAATTCCGTGAAACAGAAGATCATTAGGCAAATGGATCAGACCAAAAGCATGATTGAGTAGGATCACCCATTTATTGACGGCGTCTTGTCCCGTAACATCGAGCGTTGGACTTGATTCGGCGAATCCCAGTTGCTGAGCAAGGAGCAAAGCTTCTTTTCTGCTCAGTTTTCCGCCGGTCATTTTGGTCAGGATAAAATTCGTTGACCCGTTGATGATGCCTTTGATGCCCTGCAACAGGTCGTTGTCGTAATATTCCTCGAGGTTTCTGATGACAGGAATAGATGCACAGGCCGCCGCTTCATAGAGGAAGGACACCTTATATTCTTTCTGAAGCCGTAGCAATTCCTCAAGGTGCTCTGCAATCATCCGCTTGTTTGCGCTAACAACTGATTTGCCATTAACAAAAGCTGTCTTCACAATTTCAAAAGCAGCATTTTGATCGTCAATCAATTCCACAATCACATTGATTTCATCGTCGTTCAACAGCTCTTGTTTGTTTGTGGTAAACAGTTCGGCCGGTGCATTTCTTTTCTTGCCGGATTGTTTTATGCAGACTTTCTTTATCCCTGCATTTAAAGAATTTGTGTTTAATAATACCCGGTACAAGGCCTCTCCCACTACGCCGAATCCGAATAATCCTATTACTAACCTTTTATGGTTTGCCATTTTTTGTGTTTTATGCGATTACATTTTTTTCCGATTGCAGTTTGCTGTGCACTTTAGAAAGCGCATTTCTCAGATCATTGATCAGATCCGTTGCATCCTCAGTTCCGATGGAAAGGCGAATGAGACCATCGTTGACGCCGGCATTTCTCCTTTGCTCTTTCGGAATCGATTTGTGGGTCATCGTGGCGGGATGACACAACAAACTTTTGATGCCTCCAAGGCTTTCGGCCAGTGCAAACAAACGCGTGGAGGTTACAAAAACCCTTGCCGCTTCGATGGTGTCTACTTTGAGACAAAATGAAACCATTCCACCAAAACCCGAAGCTTGCCGTTTTGCAACTTCATGATTGACGTGGGCTTCCAAACCGGGATAATAAACTTGCTTCACTTCGGGCTGGAGCTCAAGAAATTCGGCCACCTTCTGTGCATTTTCGCACTGCTGTCTTACCCGCACATAAAGGGTTTCAATTCCTCTGATCACCAGCCAGCTATCGAAGGGTGAAAGGATTGCACCACTCGCGTTCTGGATGAACTTAATTCTTTCTCCCAGTTCGTGGTCTTTAGTAACCACAAGTCCCGCTATCAAATCACTGTGTCCTCCCAGATATTTTGTAGCACTGTGCACCACCAAATCGGCTCCCAGTTTTAATGGATTCTGAAGGGCAGGCGAAGCAAAAGTATTGTCCACACACAGAAGGCATTTATAAGCTTTGGCAACCTTTGCGATCGCAGCAATATCAGAAATCTTTAAGGTGGGATTGGTAGGCGTTTCAATCCAGATGAGCTTTGTCTTGAAATTGATCGCATTTACCACATTCTCAATCTTTGAAGTATCGATATAGTTTACCCTGATGCCGAATTTTTCATAGATCTGGCTGAATAAACGGAAGGCTCCGCCATAGATATCATCAACGGCAACGATCTCATCGCCGCTTTTCAGCAACTTTACCACAGCGTCAATAGCCGCCAGTCCGCTGCTGAAAGCGATGCCGGTGCTGCCTTTTTCAAGTTCTGCAATTAGTTTTTCCAGTGCTGCTCTCGTGGGATTATTGGTGCGGGAATAATCGTATCCCCTGTGCACGCCGGGCTCCTGCTGCACAAAAGTGGAAGTTTGATAAATGGGTGTAGAAATGGCGCCGGTTAAAGGATCTGCAGGTAATACGTGTAACAATTCTGTTGCTTTTTCCATCTTTTTTGATTTTTAATTTGATTTAATTGTTTCAGATATTTATCAAAAAAGAGGGCTTCCCTGCAGATGTCGGTCTTTCAGATTGAGCAAAAAAAAACTCATCTGAAAGATCAGATGAGTTAATATATTTTACGGATAAACCGCTATTTAATCAATCTACAACTGTCTTATCTTTCCGCGCTTTCAGCACGGTTGGAGTTGGCACCTTCTTACAATTAAATTGTAAGGGTTGCCAAGGCTTCACAGGGCCATATCCCTCTGCCTTTCTTGATAAGTAACTAAAGAACTGATGCAAATATAAATTCGAAATTTTCAAACTTCCAAATTTATTTCATCGCAACATCTTTTTCGCGGCGCATCCTCAAACGTTCGGAAACCAGGTCGCCCACTTTTTTTCCATACTCATAGCTAATGGCGCAGGTATGTTCAAAATGGATGCCTCCGTAGAAACGAGCCTTGCTGTTTTCGTGTGCTGCCTCATAGAACGAATTATAACTGCGGCTTTTTATTCCGAACATTAATTCTGAAGTGTCGGTATAAGAAAAATTATCTCCGAAAATATCGGTCAACACCGCGGCTCCTGCTGCACTTCCCGTACTATGGCCACAGGTATATTCCGGAAAAGGCGGCGTTTGCAAATGCGGACGCCAGGAAGGATCGAAATAATTATTGATGACTGTTTCGGGGCGAACGGTATTGTCTCTGAACTTTTCTTCCCAACACTGAATAAATGCATCGAACAAGGCAATGGCCGTTTTCGCATAGGCATAAACCGTAAAATCGTAATCAGACTTTGCCTTTTCGGCAGCAATTCCTACAATGCTCAGCCAATGTCCGGGAGGCGAAAACTTTTTCGTTCCAAACATCAGGTGGCCGTTAACATTCAGCTTAAATGGATTATCGTCCCAAAAATCGGCAATGTGTTTCTGTTCTTCGGTCATTTCCCTGGTAGAATCCAATGTCTTCTTTACCTGCTTGTAATAATCGCTGTTTGGATCTTTGATATTGAAGGTAAACGGCGAAGGCGGTCTGAACTGCGTTGCGCTGTCCATTACCAGTGTACGAATGAGATTCCAGTGCGGCTCCATCGCCTCAGAATAGGCTGGCGGGGTTGGAATCCAGCGGCCCGGTTCATCCATTTTAACGGTGTAGGCCGGCATTCCTCTTGTCTCAAGATAATTATCCTTTTTGCTCCAGTCCATGATGGTCTTCGCAACCTGATCGGCATAGGCAATAGAATTGTTATACTCATCTTTTGGCATACCGTGATCGAGGGCTAGTTTTTTCAGGCTGTCAACATATTTTGTTGTTTCATTTTCAGAAAACGTAACCGACTGTCCCAACTGCCAGAATGCAAGCAGCGAGGCAAATCCATAATTGATCTTTTTGGTGGTATCCGGTTTTGGAACTTCCCCCAGCCCGTTTATCTGGCCACCTAAGGAATTATAATCTGACGGATTTCCGGCCGCCATCACTTCATAGGCTGCGATAGTCGCATAAACATAATTCCGGGAGGCAACGATGGGACTAAAATTATTTCCCATCACCACTGAATTGAGTTCAAAGACCGTTTTTGAATAAATATCCGGGTCACTAAAAATGGCCTGGTAATCATTTTTCTTATCACAGGCGGCCAACAAAATAACAGCTGATACAGCTATTACTATTTTTTTCATTGTATAATTTTTGATAGATGTGTTGAAATAAAATAACTGATTAAAAATTGCTTTTAACTAAAATCAGCAGTCACATCCGGCGGCTGTCCATCAAGGCTTTTCAAGGGCGATGGAAAATAACCTGGTTGTCTGGAGGAAGAGATTACCGTTTCTTCGTGTTCAAAAATGAATGCGAAAGAATGATCATAAAAATAATATTCGTTCATTCCGTTTTTGTGAACGTTATGGTTCGATTTATTTTTTTGGTTGCCGTCGTTTTGCTGCAGATCATTTGCCAGCTTGAAAAAATCCTGTCTCGCCGTTTCCAGGTTCATCTTCTCGTGGTTGGGTAAGCATTTCAGGATCAGCTTTCCTTCCCAGACCCGTTGTTTTACATAGGTGTAAATCGTTCCTTCCAGGTTAATTTCACCACTTGTTCTTTCAAATTCCGGCCAGTTTACCTGATAAGGTAGCGACAATGGAATGGCAATGGTTATAAGGCTCGATTCGTCATAATTTTGATTTTCAATATGATCCTCCATTACAAGGTCTGATTGCTTCTGAATATAGTCAAACCAAAGCCGGTATCCGAAGAGATTGAAAGCCAGCAGCAGCAGGAGGAATATGGAGATCAATTTTCTCACAACGGAAAGCAAGTTAATGTTTTCTTAACTGACGTCAGACAATTTTTTTAAAAAGCCGGGAAAGACATCAGCGGGACCATCACAATGGCTTCGATGAAATAAATCGGTTTTTTCCTTTATTTTCACGTTTAAATGCAACCTATGGTATTATACAAAGCCTTGTTTCGTGAGCCTTTGCAGGCAAAAGAGGTATATGAGCCCACAACCGTTCAGGAGGCTTATATGGCGGTTTTTTATTCAATAGTTTTTGCCGATGACGAGCGGACAGAAGAAGAATTAGCTGCGCTAAAACAGGTAATTCTGAGTTTACGCGCATTCGAAGGGGAAGACGACGTTTATTATCTGAAAAAAATCCGGGAACTGGCCCAAATCTATCCGCTGAAATCGCTGCTGACGGGAGGATTGAAATTTATTGACCCTTCTCAAAGAGCCCAATTATTCTGTTTTTGTACAGAATTAGTGGTAGCCGATGATAAAATTACCGAAGAAGAAAAACAGATTTTAAACTACATCGCCGACCACAGTGACCTTTCTCCCAGCCTTGCCAACAATATAATTGAGGTTATGCTCATCCGGATGGGAAAGTGAGGCCGATCCAACAGTTGCTGACTGGCGGTTAATTGGCACCAAATTTTTGTAATGCTCTTTCAAACAATTATCTATGCCATATAATTCAAGAAACGAAGGGTCTTCCTTAAAAGAAATATTACCGATTGCATTGACTGCCTGGGGAGCATATTATGTTTTGTCCGGATTAAAAACACTTGGAATAAAAGCGATGCTTCAAACTGCGTTGGGAGGATGGATGGTTTACAGGGGAATGCAGGGATTCAGCGATTACGACGCTGACAATCGCGGAGAGTTGTTGTTTGATGAGGATTCTGATCCTTATATTGAGGAAACGGATGTGATCGTTATTTCCGAAGATCCTACCCTGGAATAAGATCAAGTTCCTTTATCCGAGTTTTATAACCAGAAGGCAGGATAAGCGATTTGATGACGACGTCCATCCGCATCAACCGGCTCACTTTGTAAAGGATTATTACGGGTTTGAACAGACTTATCCTTCCCGGATTGAGGAGTTCATTTACCATCGGAGGCAGCACAAGCAACTGGGATTGCAGTAACACAAAATATCTTGTCAGTCCGAGGTGCTTCTTGTATTGGCAGAACAGGTCGCGTGTAAAATCGCTGACTTCCAGGTCATTTCGCATGTGAAGCCATCTTTCGGATTGCCATTCGTCATAATCTTCCGGAAGGTGAGAAATATTCATATGGTGTCCTACTTTTGCAAACACAGAAAATACCTCCTCTTTTTCTTCCCTGCACAGTTTCCGTTCGAGTAACTCATAAGACCTGATAGAATAATCAATCAGCATGTAGAGCACGTCGCGGTATGCCCAGCCGGGAATCGGATATCCGCGGCTTTTTTCGAGTGTCCCATGAATGTTATTGATTTTTCGAATTGCTTTTTCTGCTTCAGTCTGGGGAGAAAAGACGATGTCACGTGCATAAGCAACCGTTGAAAAAAGCCGTCCCAGCGGATCGGCCGGTAATTTGCCGGTATAGTAAAGCCAATCCACGGCCTTATTCAAGGCAAATTCGGCGGCTGCGCCGGCAAAAATAAAAAGGATAGTGTCTGACTTTCCCCAAATTTCCCGCACGATAGAATCCTCTCTTACAAAATATTCCATTGTATAGCGTTTTAAGGGGCAACCGCTGCATCAAAGGCTGTTATTCTACCTCCACGCTTTTTGATGTGTCGGGATTTGAAACCGCCGAATCGGACATACTCGGAAAGGTTGCATTTGTATTATTGGGAGCAGGACCGGTTGGAGTGGTATCATAAACCGGCGTTTCGTGTTTTTCATTTCCCGAATTACATGCATATCCAGATAAAATAACCGACAGGAGTAAAATTCCAAAACTCATTTTTCGCATAACTGTTTTACCTGTATCCAATAAAATATAATGCCATTTAGCAAAATTGGTTACCCTTGGCAAAATTGTTGAAGTTTCATTTCTTAAAAACGTTAATTATGAAAATTACTACACTCCTGCTCTGCCTGATGTTTATGCTTTCCTGCAGTAATTATGGCGATAAATCCGCTGCACATGTAGATTCCTTAAACACGGGCGACACCCCCATGATGGACGTGAATAACGGTTCGGCCGTAGTGCCTGAGGCAACGAAACCGGTTACCGACACCGCGGCAATTCCGGGAGATACAACAGAAATTCAAAAATAATCAGAGTCTGAGAGCGGAAAATATACTTTGGTATTGCGGATTTTGCGGATCATTTTGTTTCAGAAAATTGGCATACGGCAACGCTTTTTTCGGCATTTTTTGCGTCAGATAAAAATAAGCAAGTGCATAATGAAGATCGGGGTTCATGGGCGCAATTTTTAGTCCCGCTGTGAAGCTGTTTTCTGCTTCCAAGTTTTTCTTCAGTTGCATCAGCAATAGTCCGTAGTTGTAATACAACCTGGGATCGGTTGAAGACAAGGCCACTGCCTTTTTAAAATTCAAAAGCGCCTGAGCGGTATCCTTCATTTCAATATTTAACAACGCCAAATTGTAGCTTACCCGGTCACTCTTTGGATCGATCTTCTGCGCCTGCTGCAGTTGATACAGGGCTGCCTGATTTTGCATTTCCTCATTATACACAGTGGCAAGATTTAACCTCGCATAGTTGAGCATGCTGTCTTTCTGAATACTCCTCAAATAAAATTTTATGGCAGCGGCATTATCACCTGTATGAACAAAATAATCGGCAAGCATGGAACTTCCAACAGCAAAATCTGCCTGATTGGTGAGGTAATTATACAGTTCATTTTTCGCGGCCGAAAAAGCCGCAGCATATTGGGATGGGAACTGTTCTGCCGGAATGGAGAGAAAAAGGTCGGCGGCGGCCACCCTTACGGCTCTTACCTTATCGGATAATAAAGGTAATGCGTTGTTGCTGAAGGAGGGAACGGGATAGTTGGCGAGCCCCCGAAGCGCCCGGTATCTTACTTGTGCATCAGGATCCTGCAGGGATTGGATCAGCGTATTCAGACTGTTCTGGCTGTTGACATTCCCGAGATAAAAAGCAGCAGTGGCTTTTATGATGGAAGGGATTGCCGTATCTTTATTCAGCTTAACCAAATGTCCTTCGCTTTCATTGTTGAGCAGACTTCCGGGAATAAGATCTTCTGCAAAATGGTATTTTCTGTTTGGACCGTACCACTTGTCAACAGCGTCCGCAGCCCACTGCATCGATTTGTCTTTATGACAATCATTACACGCATTCGGCGTTTGATATTTCACGGAAAGATCAGGCCTCGGCACCCTGAAACTGTGGTCATGCCGTTCATCAACTTCCATAAAGGTTCTGGTTGGCATGTGGCAACTGATACATTGCGAGGCCACGGTATTGGTGGCGTGAAATGTATGGCCGGGATCATCAAAAGACTTTCCGTGGCACTGAAGACAAAGATTATTGGTGGTAAACAAAACCCTTCCGGTGTGTGGATTGTGGCAGTTACTGCATTTTACATTGTGCCGGTACATTTTGCTTTGCAAAAATGAAGTATGGATAAAATCCTCCAACTTTACCTGCCCGTCAGCATAAAAACGTTCGTCGGTTGGAATTTCAGGAATGAAGTTATCCAGCAATTCGCCCGACGCAATCATATTACTTCCCACTTCCATTCTTACTGCATGACAGGGTGCACAACTATTGATCTCAGCGGTCTGTGTCGGATTGGCGCCCATAACGAGATAACTATTGGCAATCTTCCTGCCTTCCTTAAAGTCGTTGCCATTTACGTAATCAATATGGTTTTTCCCCGCTCCGTGGCAGGATTCGCAACTCACGTTCACGGTTTTATAGGTGGTATGATAGCTGTCGGATTCTAAATTGTAATTTTTCTTAAGATCGGTACTGTGGCAGTATGCGCACATTGTATTCCAGTTTTGACCGTTTCCTGTCCAATGAATCCATTCGTTTGGCGTTATCTTTTGACCGCTGTATTGGTGAAACCATTGTTTTTTTTCGATATCCCAGCAAACTCTTGTTGCCTGCATTTTTCCACCGGGGAATTCTACGAGATATTGTTGCAATGGGCGATAGCCGAATGTATATTTTACCTCGTAATCGTGCAGGTTTCCATCTTCACCCTGCGTTTTGATCATAAATTTTCCATCTTTTCTATAGAAAGTTGATGTGATCCCATCAGCGGTATAGGTAACATTGTTGAAATCGCCCGCCACCGTTGAATCGTTTGCCGGCAGCATGGCGTGGTAATGATCCGACAGTTTCCAGTCATTGAATTCTGACGTATGGCAGGATTGACATTTTGCATCTCCCACAAATTCATTGGGTTCAGTTGAAGTCTTTTCGCTGGCGGGACTGCATTGTTGCAGAAACAGTCCTCCTGCAATGATTGCAACAGATAGTAATATAACAAAGAGATTAATTTTCTTCATTCGTTCAGCAGTTGATATTCCGGACTAAAGTAAGGACAAAGAAACGACTAATAAAATACGTTCCCCTTAAAATCAGAAAAAAGAAATCTGTTTAATTTGCTTCATCCATTAAACCAATGGCCGTTTTAGTTGTCCTAAAGAGCGTTGTTGTAACTGAAGTTATTAAAACGGGGGTAATAATTCAATCGCAGCAGGTTAAAGGCATTTTGAGCAATCAGAATGCCTTTTTATTTAAAAGCGAAATAAACTGCGCCTAAAATGAAAAGGAAGGAAATGGCATATTTCCATTGAAGCGGTTCCTTCAAATACACGACCGCGAAGATGCAGAATATCGCCAGCGTGATCACTTCCTGGATAATTTTCAACTGATAGCCGCTCCATCCGCTTAAAAATCCGGTTCTGTTGGCCGGTACGGTAAGACAATATTCAAATAAAGCTATTCCCCAGCTTATCAGAATAACTTTCCAGAGTGCAACGTTGGTAGCTTTCAGATGCCAGTACCAGGCAATGGTCATAAACATATTTGAAACAATCAACAAGCCTACGGTTTTCATCTATAAGTCGTATTTTCTTCTTTTGGGATGCCCGTCTTCCAGTTGCCCGATCAAAGCTTCCGGAGTGGGATTGCTGGTAATAGAAAGGGCGGCAAAAATGCCAAGACCGAGTACAATCAAGGAAAACAACAGCTCACCCCATCTGAACCAGTAGCCCCAAAGTCCATAAACTCCTGCTCTCACCGGGCTCGAAGGTTCATAAATCACGGGAACCGTTTCACCTTCTTTGTAGGATCTCAATAAATAGGCGGCATTGAAGGAATCGGTTTGGCCCTCATGGTGGAAAAAAACATAGGGCTGTCTTGTATCATGCAGGCTGTCGCGGGTAAAATGAACCGTTCCTTTTGTCTTCAGTCCATCAAAATAATCGGGTTGCCGGGAGAAGAAGATGTACAACACGAAACAGACGACATACAATATAATCGCAAATCTTATCAACGTTCGAATTTGAAATAAAGGTAATTGCAAATACTTAATCCATCTTTGTAAATGTTATGCCCAACTCCGGAAATCAACGGGCACCAGCTTACTCACTCCCGCCTCCTGCATGGTAACCCCGTAAATAACATCTACCGTACTCATGGTCGTTTTGTTGTGTGTAACAATTATGAACTGCGAATTCTCACTGAATTGCTGAATCATTTTGGTAAATTTTCCCACATTGGCATCATCGAGCGGCGCATCTACTTCGTCTAAAATACAGAACGGTGCAGGCTTAATCAGATAGATCGCAAATAATAAGGCAGTGGCCGTCAACGTCTTCTCTCCTCCACTTAATTGAGTAATGGAAGACGGTCGTTTTCCTTTTGGTTTGGCCACAATCTCAATTCCTGTTTCTGCCAGGTTTTCGGGAAGATCCAAAATCAGGTCGGCAGTATCTTCTTCGGTAAACAAAGCCTTGAAGACTTTTTGAAAATTGTCTCTTACCCGGTTGAAGGTCTCCAGAAACTGGCGATTTGCCGTTGCTTCCACCTCCTGAATGGTTTGCATAAGGCTCTCCTTGGCGTTGACGAGATCATTCTTTTGTTCGAGTATAAACTCAAAACGCTTCTTCATTTCCTGAAAAGCTTCAATCGCGGTTGGATTTATTTCGCCAATATTTTCCAGCCGTTTCCGCAGCTTGTCAGACATTGCCTGCAACTCTTCCAACTGCAATTGGGTGGTTCGCGGCTGATCGAGAATTTCATTAATATCCAGTTTGAATTCCACATTCAAACGCTCCTTCATTCCTGTGAGTTGCAACTTCAATTCGGCCGTCTTTTCTTTGATCTCAAACAAGAGCTGGTCCGCAAGCTCCTTGCTTTTCACCTTCAGCCGCAGGGCGGACTCTTTTTCCTGTAATTCATTTCTGAGATTGTAATACGTCTGCTCATACTTATTCAATGCTTTTTCCTGCCCGGCTTTATTTTCAAGGAGGGAGGAATAGGCGGCTTCAGCCTCCTCAATCAATGCGCCGCTACCTGCAATGTTTTCGAGAATCTGCCGGAGTTGGTCATTATTTTGTTTTATCTGATTGTCGAGCTCTGAAAGCCGGTTTTTGAGGAAACTTAACTCCTGAAGGATACCGTTGATTTTGCTTTGCTGCCGCGTCAGTTGCAAATTTGACTCGTTGTATTGAACGGAAGCGAGATTATAATCGGCTTCAGACATTTTATAGTCCTGTTCAATTAGCTGCATGTCATCGAGAATCTGTTTCAGTTGCGAGTTCAGGTTAGAAAATACAGCTCTGGTTTCTGCTATATTATCATTTTCATCCAGTAACCTTTGTTCAAAATCTTCCAGTTTTTGTTTTGCTGTTGTCTGCGCAGCCTGCAGGTTCTCGATCCTGTTCTTCGCAGCAAATACCTGCTGATTGATTTGCTGCAACGCATTTTCAGTCTGCCGGATCTGCTGATCCTTTAGACGCTCGTTGTAATCCAAAACCGCTTCATGCTGAATTTTGATCTCCGATTTAAGCGCATTTACTACGGCTTCCTGCAAAATAATTTCATCCTGTAGTTTCTCAAGGTTTTTCGCCCGGCCAATCTTTTTGCCTTCAAATAAACCCACACTTCCCCCCGAGAGTGCATATTTTCCCTTTACAAATTTTCCATTCTTTTCGATCACTACGCTGCCATTCGCGCAGGAAAAATCGAAGTCATTTTCCGAAATAAAAACATTTGCAAGCAGATGCCGGGCAAGTCGCTCATACGGCTGGTCCACTTCAATCACGTCCAAAACGGGAATGGTGTTTTCTGGTTGCTGAACAGGCGAATGATGGTTGGCGATGCTGTTCAGGATAAAAAAATTGGCTTTCCCTTTTTTATTGTCATCGAGCAGGTGAACAGCCTGCATTCCTTCTTCCCAAGTATTTACAACAAAATAATTCAGATAAGGTTCGAGCACATTTTCCACCGCCCTGCGGTATTCTTCATTTACATAAATTATGTCCGATAGAATCGGTGCATTGGCCTTCCAATCTGAATTGTTGTGCAGAAATTTCATGCTTTCCGGATACCCTTCCATCGAATCGATCAGACTTTTCAACAAAGCATGTTCATTCCTTTTTGAATCGAGTTTTCTATTTTCTTCGGCCAGTTGCTGGCGTAATCCTTCAAGGCTCGACTGAGTTTCGAAAATGAGCTTTTTTGTTTGCTCCTGCTGATTTTGCAATTCATTCAACAGGTCGGCCGTTTCCTCCTTCTGAATTTCCTTATCCTCGAGTTCTTTCTGAAGTTGGGCAATCTGAACTTCGCGGCTTTGTTGCTCGGCCTGCAGTTGGCTTTGTGCCCGTTGAATATTATGGATGGAAGTATCTGCCACTGCAACTTTCTTTTCCGCTTCAAACTGTTGTCGCTGTATTTGAAGGTGCTGAGCGCGAAGTACATCTACTTCTTTTCTTTTCGAATCAAAGACAGACCGCTTATCGGCGAGAAGTTCCTTTTCCATTTCAACTTTCTCCGTCAATTCCTGCAACCGCTCATCTTCGCTGCTTCGCAGCGATTCTTTTTGACGGATGCTGTCGCTGAAATTTTGCAGTTGTGTTGAACCCTGTTCAAGAAAAGAACGGATCTGCGCTTCTTTTTCCTTCAGATACAACTGTTTCTGATGGGCGAGATTTTTCTCATTTTCCTTGGTTCGAACGTCCTGCATCACCGCATTAAACAACTGCTGCTGAACCTGAAGCGATTTTTCCATTTCCACAAAATCAAGCTTCTGCTGTTCCAAAGCAGCTTCCATTGTGGCAATTTCTGCTTCGATTGCAGCTTTCTTGTCGCTCTCATCAGCCTGCCTGGCATTCAGATCGTGATAGGTTTGGTTGAAATCTTCCAGCGAAGCCTTTGCAAGTTCAACTGCTATTTCACGGTAATCCTTCTTTATTTCAAAATATCTCTCCGCCTTTTTCGCCTGATTTTCAACTGCTTTTAGCTGGTTATTGATTTCAAATAACAAGTCGTCAATCCGGTTCAGATCCTGCTCGGTAGCGTCGAGTTTTTGTTTGGCCTCTTTTTTCCTTGTCTTATAAATCGAAATTCCGGCGGCCTGCTCGAGCATTCTCCTTCTGCTGTTGTCTTTATCCTTAATAATGTCGTCAACCATGCCAAGCTCAATGATGGCATAACTGTCGTTAGAAATTCCGGTATCGAGAAACAGGTTATGAATGTCTTTGAGCCGGCATTGAACATCGTTTAAACGATATTCGCTCTCCCCGTTTTTGAAGAACCGGCGGGTAACGGTGATGGTGCTGAATTCGGTAGGAAGCAGATTTCGCGTATTATCGAATGTAAGGCTTACCTCTGCCAGCCCGCTTGCACTCCTTGATTTACTGCCATTGAAAACAAGCGCTTCAAGATTTTCACTTCTCAGCGCAGAAATCTTTTGTTCACCAATTACCCATCTGATCGCATCGACGATATTGCTTTTTCCGCAACCATTGGGGCCTATGATGCCCGTAATCGCCTGATCAAAATTTACAATGGTTTTATCGGCAAAACTCTTAAATCCCTTTATTTCCAATGATTTTAATCTCACTCCTGTCGGTTTTATACGCTGCGAACTTAAATGAATTCCTTAAAAAACGGATGAACGGAATTCATGTTGTGGAGAAAGGGTGCAAAAATAAGCAGAGAGGTGAATGCCGGGATGCATCAGGTAAGCGTATACCTGTTTCACCACTGCTTGAACTGCGATTTTAGCTTCCGGAAATTCATTGTCACCTTAACAGAGTTACATTTCCTTTATAAGTTAAGATAGTTCCGTTTTCACATTGAATTTCAATAACATAAACGTAAACGTCAGACTGCTGAACCTGGCCTGCATAGGTGCCATCCCACCCGGATCTTTCATCGCTAGGTGCCAGATTGTTCTTTGAAAAGACGAGCGTTCCCCAACGGTTAAATAGCTGCATTTTTTTCACGGTAAACAAACCGGTTCCCCTAACGGAAAAATAATCGTTATGGCCATCGTTGTTCGGAGAAAAAGTATTCGGAATGTAAACATTCGAGTTATCACAAATAACCTCAATTCTGATCTGATCCTGAACATAGCATCCGAGCAAAGTATAGGCGGTAGCGGTATAGGTTGTGCTTATCGTTGGATGGGCCACCGGTTGGAGGCAGTTATCGCAGCTTAATCCGTAAGCAGGCGTCCAGCTCATGCTTACCACGTCCGGAGAAACGGAAAGACCTATCGGATACGAAGATCCGGCGTTGAGGGTAACGAGAGAATCGGTAATCTGGAATTCGGGAAGTTGACCCACCGTAACTCTTAGCTGAGTTGTATCTGTAAAACAGCCCGAGGAATCAGAATACCCGATTATGGTGTAATCGGTAGTTGCAGATGGGGAAGCGATGGGATTGCCGATGGTTGGATCGCTCAGACCGGTTGCCGGCGTCCAATTATAAAAGGCGGCTCCAGAAACTTCCAGTTGTTTTGATTCTCCGATGCATAGGGTATCGGCGGTAGCGGAAAGGCTTACAGTGATGGGCTGCACAACCGCAATCACCACTGAATCGGAGTTTACGCAGCCAAAGGCACTGGCACCTGTTACAAAGTACTCCGTAGTGCTGTCCGGACTGGCAACAGGCGCCGGACAATTTATACAATCAAGTCCGTTCAATGGAGACCATACGTAGGTATTTGCGCCGCTAGCCTGAAGCTGTACGGATGCATCGAGACAAACGGTCTGATCGCTGCCTGCACTCACCGACGGCAGTGGCAGTACATCCAACGTCGCATTCATTGAATCGGAACATCCTTCAAGATTCGTTCCGCTCACGGATACAAAAAACCGATCGCTTGTGAGATAATTATGAATCGGATTTTGTTCGTTGCTGGTAACGCCATCACCAAAATCCCAACGCCAGCTGATTTCGTTTTGCCTGCTGGCATCATTCACTTTAAAATAGACGGGCAGGTTAAGACAGATGCTATCCGGAGCACTTAAGTTAACTTCAGGACTCTCATAAATGACCGCATTGACCGATCGCACCACCGTATCTGTACATCCTAAATCGGTGGTAACAATAAGTTTTACCTCGTTTGCACCCGGTTTGTGAAAATAGTAGCTCGGATTGGGTGAGGAAGAGGAGTCAACACCGTTGAAAACCCATTTATAGCCGGTGATATTCGTATTATCAACCAAGGAAGAATCAGAAAAAGAAAATTGGGCCGAATCACAATTTCCGATTGCATTGAGTGACATCTGTGCTTCCACCGAACCGATTCTCAGGGTATCGGTGCCCGTGAGTCCTACCTCACAACCGGCGGAATCCTCGATAATCAGCTTAGGAAGATAATTGCCTGTATGCTCATAGGAAAAACTAACGATTGAATCCGTGGTTTCTTTAGTGATTCCGTTGTTAAAATCCCAGATATAGTTGGCCGTGTGCTTTGTAACAGCTTGAAATTGTACCTGTCCCGGCACACAGTTTTCCAATGGTGTATAGGAAAAAACTCCGGTCGGGCCTTTTAAAAGAACAGAACTGTAAGCCGTATCGTAACATTCCCCATGTCCGTGTACCACCATTGTAATATCATATTGTCCAGGAATATTATAATAATGTACAGGATTGAAAATGTTTGTAGTGTTTCCATCCCCAAAATTCCAAACGACTGAAGCATAATTTTTGGAGGTATTTTGCGGCTGTATTAATAGCGGCGGACAGATTCCAAATGTGTCATTTAAAATGAAGGAAGCAACTGGATTTGAAATTGTTACGATGTTTTGTTGAAATATACTGTCAGTACAGCCGAATTTATCGGTGATAGAAAGTTTTACCGAATACACACCTTCCTGAGCGTAATCATGTACCGGAGATTGCTCCACTGAGTTAACGCCATCTCCGAAATCCCAGAGATAGCTGAGGCTGATTCCCTGCGAATTGTTCAGAAAGGTTGCTTCTGAAGCTACACAACGGGTAGAATCAAGCATTCCAAAGGCTGCAACCGGCTTTGCGATCACCACATTTTTCGTTTTTGCAATCGTATCCCGACAGCCATAGGAGTCCTGAACCGTAAGGGAAACCGGGTAGGTTCCGGGTGCGGTGTAGAGATGGCTGAATGGAGGCGAACTGAGCGTTTGAATGGTACTATCACCAAAATTCCAAATCCAGCTGACAATCGGATGAGTTCCGTCACTGGTGGATTGGTCGGTAAAAGTAACGGGACTGTTGAAACAAACACCATCAGGACTCGTAAACGAAGCCGTTGGTCCGTAAAGCTTGATGTAATGTTCGCCCTGTTGAATCGTATCGAGACAACCATCCACATATCCCACAATTAAATATGGAGAAACAGTACCTGCTTTCGTATATTTATGAGAGACTGAAGGACCGGCTTCTGACGTAAATCCATCGCCAAACACCCATTGGAAATAATTTACGGAACTCTCATTATAGTTAAACGCATTGAAGTTCACCGGATTGCTCTTGCAGAAATCGGTAACCGGTTCATAGCTGAACTGCGGAGTTTCATTTACAATATTTACCGAATGCACAACATTGTCGCTACAGCTCCCATTGGTGACGGTAAGCGTAACATTGTAAAGTCCGGTGTTGGTGTAGGAATGGGACGGGTTTTGAGAGGTCGAAGAAGTTCCGTCTCCAAAATCCCAGAACCAACTTGTCGCGCCGATGGAAAGATCTGTGAAGCTTCTGGTGTATTGGTCGGTGCAGTTGAAGCTGCTTGAAAATTTGGCAACCGGTGGTTTTACCCTTATATAACTCTTCTTTACAATGGAATCGGCGCAGCCATTATTTTCCACATATAACACCACGTTGAAATATCCGGTATCATTGTATTGGTGTTTTGGATTCTGCTGTGTACTCGTTGTTCCATCCCCAAAATACCAGAACCATCCCGTAACGTCGCCAACCGACAAATCAGTGAAAGTGACGGTTTCACTTGCACAAATATCCCTGGGCGTGGCTGAGAAGTCCGGATTTACATGTGTTCCCACCTTCACAGCCTGGCTGAGCGTGAAACTATCTGTACAGCCGGTGGTGGTGGTAATGGTTAGCGTAACATCATACACCCCCGTATTGTTGTATTGATGTGCCGGGGATGCCTGGTTTGAGGTGGTTCCGTCACCAAAATTCCAATGGTACGAACTGATTGCTTCGGGCGTGTTTACAACAGCGGTAGGATTGATTACAAGCGGTGCGCATCCACCGACGGGAAGCGGATTTATGGAAACAATTTCCGGCGGACCCAATTGCACATAATCAGGCATCACAAGGGTATCTGTGCAACCGGTTCCGGTATAAGTGATGAGGGTAACACTGTATTTCCCTTCCTGCGAATAAACGTGAGAAGGTGAAACCTCTGTAGAAGAGTCACCGTCTCCAAAATACCATTTGTAAGAATTTCCGTTGGTAGATTGGTTCGCAAAACTGATGGTTGCGGGAATCTGGCAACTTGCATTGCTGCCATTTACGCCGAATGCAGAGACGGGCTTTTCGCTGATGGTAATTATTTTCGTAATACTTCCGTTACAGGATTCAAAATCGGCATCCATTTTCACTTCATAGGTTCCCGCCTTTGTATAGATATGCTCAGCATTTAATC
>JAFAEW010000056.1 GCA_023423835.1 Bacteroidota bacterium
GGGTTCACCGGTTCGGGCGATTACTACTGCAATATCGCCGCTTTTCCCGTGAGTAATCCAGCTTTTGGTTCCGTTAATGATCCAGTTGAGGCCATCTTTTTTGGCAGTACATTTCATATTGCCGGCATCACTTCCCGTATTCGGTTCGGTTAATCCCCATGCTCCTATCCATTCTCCCGTAGCAAGTTTTGGAAGGTATTTACCTTTTTGCTGTTCATCGCCAAACTGAAGGATGTGACCGGTGCAAAGTGAATTGTGTGCGGCTAAACTCAGTCCGATTGATCCGCAAACCTTCGAAATTTCTATTATCGCCGCTTTATATTCGAAATAGCCTAAACCCGAGCCCCCATATTCTTCCGGAACAAGAATTCCCATCAATCCCAATCTCCCCATTTCTTTAAATACATGCACCGGAAAGGTCTGGCCTTCATCCCATTCCATCACGTAAGGCTTAATATATTGATGTGCAAAGTTTCTCGCTGTTTGTGCTACCTGTTGTGTCAATTCACTTTCCTGGAAATTCATAATAAAACTAACATTAGTTAGCCGCAAAACTAAGGATAAATGCCCTTAATTCTGTCGTGAATTCTTTATTCTTCCAAAAAAAGCATTGGTCTGATGATTTGAAATACGCTGTCTGAAAGGCCATAGGTTTTGCCAACCTGTTCCACAGATTTAAAACCTCCAATCGAATTCCGGAACTTCACGATCCTTTTGCTGAGCACTTCTCCAATGCCAGGCAAGGCTTTCCAGTCTTCTTCAGTAGCGCTGTTAATATTGACCTTTCTTACTGACTCAGAGGACGTTTTCTCCAGTCTTTTTTCGGGAACGACTTTAGTTTCTTTTAAGGCAAAATCTGTTTTCTTTTTCGGCAGGGCATTGTTCGCCTGTTTAATTCTGACGAATGGAATCAATTGATCCGCTTCTTCTTTTTTCAATCCATAAATTTTTCTCAGGTCTTCCGGATTCCTGAAGTACCCGCCCTTGTTTCGGTAATGAAGAATCGTTTGGATGGTTTTTTCCCGAAGGCCGATCTTCCTCCAGCCGGCTTCGTCTAAAGTATTGGGATCAAACAAAAAAGGCTGAATAGTGGCGGCCGCGGGTTTTTGTGAAACGATAGGATCCGGATCCTCGCCGCCCCCGGTATCACGCGTCATACTTGCATTCTCAAGGTTTGAAAGAACGGTTGAATCAACTTCCGGCGGCGTAAAATCGGGTTTGAAAAAATAGGGAACTACAATAAAAACGGCCATTACCATTAGCAGAATATAGATGGCGTTTCTTTCTTTTTTGGTGAAACTTAAAGCTTCATTGAAACCCGGGTTTTTGGATTGCATATTTTAAAATTTTAGGGAAAACTGGCTTGAAAATAATCAAAGTTTTTGAAAATTGGAAGAACAGAAATCGAGGGCTTCTGTTTTTTTAATCCCGACTATAATTCCAGTTGTAATCCATCAAAGGCTAAATGGATGTTGGGAGGCAAGTCTTTCGAAACTTCTTCATGTTTTCCCAATTGATGACTGATGTGTGTAAACCATGCCTCCTTGACCTGCAGTTCGTCCACCAGTTCAATTGCCTGATTGAGGGTAAAATGTGAAATATGATGTTCTTTCCGTAATGCGTTGACCACAAGAATTTCTGAACCCTTAATTTTTTCTTTCTCCGTCGCTTCAATCCGGTTGGCATCTGTGATATAGGTAAATTTTCCAAAACGGAAAGCCGTTACAGGCATTCTGTGATGCCAAACCTTAACGGGCAGGACGTCAAGATCGCCCACCGTGAAGGGCTCATCACTGATTTCAAAAAGTTCTATTTCAGGAATTCCGGGATATTTATGATCAGAAAAAACGTAAGAAAATTCATTCTTCAAGGCCTTAATGGTAAGCGCATTCGCGTATACATGCACCGGTTTATCGAGAAAGAAATTGTATGGCCTTACGTCATCGAGGCCGGCGATATGATCTTTATGCGGATGGGTAAATAATACACCATCGAGATCTTCATTGGCGATGCGCAACATTTGGTAACGAAAATCCGGTGTGGTGTCTACTACAACCGTGGTGTTGCCGGAGCGAATGAGGATACTGCTTCTAAGCCTTTTATCCTTGCTGTCCGGGGAGGTACACACCTCGCAATGGCATCCGATCATCGGAATGCCGGTGCTCGTTCCGGTTCCTAAAAATGTTATGGAAATCTTCGGATAGGGCATCAGCTTTCTTCTGTTGGCGTTTTCTTTTTGATTTCTTCTAACAGAAGTTGCGATTCATGGGTAAGCAGATCAAAATTAATATTCAGTTGCGGAATCAGATCGAGCAACACATTTATCCGGCCTGAAATATCGAGGTATTTATTGAGCACAATGATCCTGGTTTTTTCCAGAATACACCAACCGCTTTGAAAGGTTCCCCGCTCATACCTGATTTTATATTCTGCCTCGGTCAAAATATTTTCAAGCTTATTCAAATAAGATTGCGTCGGTTTCATCCTTCAAAGATAAAATAAAAGAGGGAGGATAGCGAGGGGCAGATTGCCGTAAAAAAAGAGAGGCCGTGAAAACCTCTCTTTTTTATTGATCTCCCAAAATTTTTCAGGGAACGACGATCTTATTATTCACGCGGTTCAAATCGGCCATTCTCTGGCTCGGATCAATTTGAATTTCCTTGATATCTCCCACTCCTTTTGATACGATCACGAGGTATTCAGGATCTGTCCAGGGCCATGCACCATGTACAACGGGTTTTAGTTCTCCTTCCTGTGGCTTATCGCCATACATCAGATCGAGTGGAATATAATGCAGCTCCTGGCTGCCATCTTTATAAGTGATCAACAAGTCGATTGGCATCGGCATTTTACCATTCTTTTTCATTGTAATGCCGGCATTGCCATTGATGTCCTTAACATCTCCGATCGCATACTCAATGGTTTTGGTAGAATTAATCCAATATTGTTTGTACCACTGCAATTCTATTCCGCTGATCTTTTCAGCGATACGGATGAAATCATCTGGAACCGGACTCTTAAACCGCCATTCTTTATAATATTCCAATAATAGCTTATCCAGATTTTCCTCGCCGATGATATAGCCGAGCTGTGATAAGAAGATCGCACCCTTGTTATAAGATGCTACGCTATATGCATAGTTGGTATTGTAATGATCGGCATGCGTACTCAAAGGTTCTTCCCAGTTGCTTTTCGCAATTCTGAAATAACTGTCGTAGATCCTTCCCATTCCGCTGATGGCATCGCCACCATTTTTCCAGGCCGAAACCCTTGCTGCTGCATAAGTTGTAAATCCTTCATCCATCCAGGGATAGAGGCTTTCATTCGTTCCCATCATTCCCTGATACCACGCATGCATAAACTCGTGTAATGCCGCCCCTGTGCCTTTTAGCAAGGTAGCCATGGGGTATTCCATTCCGCCATCACCGCCTTCAATGAAAGAGTAATTTTTATAAGGATAAGGACCGAATGTTTTTGCAATAAAAGGATAAACAGCAGCCATACTATCTACCAGCGTTTCCCATTTTTTTTCATCCTTCGTTCCTTTCTTGTAAACCGCGTAAAAGATGGGTCCGTTTTCAATCTGTTTTTTTACCAACTTGTAGTCCGGATCGGCGGCCCACACAAAATCGTGAACATTCTGCGCCAAAAACTTCCAGGTTCTTTTATTGCCTTTTACCGGAGCAGGACCAGGAATATTTGAATCGTATCCAAATCCAACTTCTTTCATATTCTGGATCGTGCCCGATCCGGCAAGCAGGTAATTCTTATCGATTGAAATATTTACTTCGTAATCTCCCCACACGCCATAAAATTCCCTTGCAACATATGGATTTGCATTCCATCCCAACTTATCGTAATTCACCATCTTTGGATACCATTGTGCCATACTGTAACGCACGCCTTCTTCGTTGTCTCTTCCGCTTCTTCTGATCTGAACAGGCACCTGCGCTTTAAATGAAACTTCAAAATTTGTTTTGCTGTTTGGCAGAATGGGTTTGCTTAATGCAACTTCCAGAATCGTTTCATGATAGATAAGCTTTTGTGCAATGCCGTTCATTTTTACGTACTGCGTACTGTCGTATCCGATTTCATTGGGTTGCAATTTGCTGATCCTGTCGGTGACGCGGTCATCCCAATCCTTTACTGGATTACCGTTTCTGTCGTTGCCGATTTCTATTTTTCCCAGTTCACGGCTTCTTACATCCATCATGCTGTTTGGTTGAAAAGCATTGTTATAGAGATGAAAGAATACGCGGTGAAGCGTATCAGGCGAGTTATTCCAATATTCGATTTTTTCTATTCCGGAATATTGGTTCGTTTGCACATTCATGTCCACATCAATCACGTACCTGATTTTCTGCTGCCAATAGCAGGGATATTGAGCATGAAGTGAACTAAACACAAAAAAGGAAACAAGAACCAGTAATGGTTTAAACATTTTCATTTGTCAGAGTTTTAGTGATAGCCTTTCAAAAATTTTTCTTTATAAATTAATCGCCTCTTTTATAAGTTTTCCGTTGGTATCGAAATAAAGATGTTTTTTCTGAACATCATTTTTTCTAACGTAAAATTTGTACCGGAGGTTTTCGCGGTTTTGGTTAATCTCAATAATTGCCGTTTTTTTCCATTGGCAATATTTGCTCTTATGAAAGCCTTCCTGTACTACGATCGGCAACTGTTCAAAATCGATTTTTCTCTCCGTACTCAGCCAGTCGCCATGCTTGTTGAACGATGAGGATATTTCATGACCATTCAGGTAAAACTCAGCTTCAAATGAATGAATTTTATCCTGCCATTTTACTTTTTCCGCGTGAGGATAGCGTTTTTGCAACGCTTCAACCACATGAGCCGGAACCTTTCGCAGTTGCGATTGAACATTGGAAGCAATAAGAAAAAACAGGAAGAGTAAAAGTAAATTTTTCATCATGACAACGTCAAACAAACATCGTAAAAATACAGAAAGATTTAATTAAACCTAGTCACAGTTAACGCTGTTCTAACAGTTTAGAGCGTTCATTTTTTTTGTCTTTTCCCTGTATCACGATCACAATTTCACCCTTTATGGTTTTGGCCGAAAAATGAGCGAGTAGTTCGTGTAGGCTGCCCCGGGCATTTTCTTCAAACAGCTTGCTGATTTCCCTGCTTATGGAAGCCGGTCTTTCCGGTCCGAAATATTCTACCAGATCTTTCAGGGTTTTTAGGAGGCGCACCGGACTTTCATACAAAATGACGGTTCTTTCCTCAGCCGATAGAGCGGTAAGCAAGGTGTGACGGCCTTTTTTGAGCGGGAGAAATCCTTCGAACACGAAACGGTTGGCCGGCAGTCCGCTGTTGATCAATGCGGGCACAAAAGCAGTAGCACCTGGTAAACATTCTACTTTCAAATCATTTTGAATACAGCTTCTCACGATCAGAAATCCGGGATCGCTGATGCCCGGTGTACCTGCATCGGTGATGAGCGCAATTTGTTTTCCGGACTGTAACTGTGCAATCAAATGATCAACTACCTTATGTTCATTGTGCTGATGATAAGGTGAAAGCGGTTTTTGAATATTGTAATGTTGTAATAATTTGGAAGAGGTTCTCGTGTCCTCACACAAAATCAAGTCCACCGATTGCAGTACTTCAATCGCTCTCAGTGTAATATCCTTTAGATTTCCCAGCGGCGTTGGAACGAGGTAAAGCATGCACCGATCATTTTACCGATGCATGAATTTCGTTGACCGCTTCAACTTCGTAGGTTTCCATTACGGGATTGGCAAGCAATTTTTTACAGGCCGTTTCGGCTGTTTGCCGCGCTTCCTCTTCAGAAGGTGCTTTTACAATAAGCGTAATATGTTTTCCCACCCTCACATCTTCTACCGCGTTTAAGCCCAAACTGTTTAATCCACCGAGAACGGCTTTCCCCTGCGGATCTAACAGGTCTTTTAAAGGCATCACTTTAATTTGAACGTTATAGAGCATTGTCTTTTGGTTTAAAAATTATCGATAAAATTACATAAGATAAAAATGCGATCGGCACCGAAAGCCATCCAAAAATGAAAGCCGAAAGAAGAATGATGACAGCAAGGATCAGGAAAGGCAACATTTTCTGCCATCCCAGATCGCTGAACTTTAAGGCAAGCATTGGTAAGCTGCTGATCATCAGCAAGGAGATGATGAAAATAATGGCATACCACCACCATATATTATGAAAGAGATCTATCAGCCAGACGGAGGAAGTAAACCAGTAGATTAGCGGAAAAGATGCAACCAGCAGTCCCGCCGCGGGTATTGGCAGTCCCCTAAATCCGTTTTGATTGACAGGAGAAATATTAAATCTGGCCAGGCGGTATGCACCGGCACAGGGAAGGACGAATGCGGGAATGAGCCAGATGGCTGAAATATCCAAACCGTCTTCCTGCTGCGCAAATGAAAGCCGCAGAAACTGAAACACAATCATTCCGGGCGCCACACCAAAGCTTACAACATCGGCCAGAGAATCAAGTTGTTTGCCCATTTCAGAGGTTGCGCGGAATAGGCGCGCAATAAATCCGTCGAAAAAATCAACGACAGCGGCAGTGGCAATAAATACCGATCCTAAGAATATCTTTTCCGGCAAAATGACAAAGGAAGCACCAGTTTCATCAGTGGTGATCGTAAGTCCGGGCTGCACGATCATGATTATTGCAATGCAGCCAAACAAAAGATTCAGCAACGTAAAAATATTGGGAATATGTTTCATTCAAAATGGTTGGTGAATCAATTATTGATTTTCGTTCATCAGACTTTCAATTTCCTCAATTGTGATAGGAATATCTTTCATGAGATCGATATTGCCATCTTTCGTAAGCCAGATGTTGTTTTCAATGCGGATGCCCATTTGTTCTTCTTCAATATAGATTCCCGGTTCAACTGTCAATACCATTCCTTCTTTTAATGGCTGACTGAAGGGCCCCAGGTCGTGCACATCCAATCCAAGATGGTGTGAAATGCCGTGGTAGAGGTATTTGCGGTAAGGTCGCGATTCAATATCATCGCGGTTTTCGTTTTGTACTTCTTCAGGCTTCAGCAAACCGATCTTCAGAAAGACCTCGGTTGCTTTATCGCCCATCTGATCGTGATAATCATTGATGATCACACCCGGCTTTAAAATGCTTTTGGCATAGTTGTGCAGTTCGAGGCAGGCGTTGTACACCTCTTTTTGCCGCGGTGAAAATCTTCCGTTTACCGGAACCGTTCTGGTAAGGTCCGCCGCATATCCGCCATAGTTTGCACCAAAGTCCATTAAGATCAATTCGCCGTCTTTACATTCCTGGTTGTTTGAAATATAATGCAGCGTTCTTGCGCGGTCTCCACTTGCAATGATGCTTCCATAAGCTTCCCCTTTTGCGCGGTTGCGCAGAAATTCGTGAAAGATTTCTGCTTCGATTTCGTATTCCATCACTCCGGGTTTGATGAAAGTCAGCAACCGCCGGAAGGTTTTATTGGTAATATCAATTGCCTTTTTAATCACCTCCACTTCTTCAGGAGTTTTTATGGCCCGTAGTTCTCCGAGAATTTTTGCCGCCCTTTGATAATTGTGGAGCGGATAACGTTCTTTCATTTCCCTGATAAAGCGGTATTCCCGCGTTTCGAGGTTATTCGATTTGCGGTCATTTTCGTTTGAATCAAGATAAATCGTGTCGGCCATATGGATCCATTTCTGCAGTAATGCGGGAAGCGCATCCAACCAGATAACGGTTTTCATACCGCTGATCTCTTTTGCTTCGGCGGCTCTCAATCTCTTTCCGTCCCACTTTTCTTTAAGTTCCTGCGGACGCGTCAATACCAACACCTCGCGGTATTTTTCCTCCGGATGCGAGGGATAAAGTATCACCATTGTTTCTTCCTGCTCAATTCCGCAAAGCCAATACAAATCAGAGTTTTGTGTAAACTTGTAAATGGCATCGCCGTTTGACGGAACTTCATCATTGCTGGTGAAGATGGCAATGCTGTCAGGCTGCATTTTTTCAATAAAACGCTGGCGGTTTTTTTCGAAAATCTGCGGATTAAGCGGAAGATGTTTCATGGTGTAAAATTTTTTTGCAATCGAAAATCGATTCGCAATTTATTAAACAATAATTTATTCGGTAATAAAAAAGGCCCGCAGCTCATTTGCATCCGCGGGTTCCATTTTGCCCGCGAGAATTAAACGTAATTGCCTTCTTCGTAGTGCGCCTTCATATAATTTAACCTGTTCGGGCGTTTCAGGAATCAGCGGCGCTACTTTTCGCGGTTTTCCATTCGGATCGAGGGCAACGAAAGTGAAATAAGCTTCATTGCTTTCATAACGATATTGCTGCGTATTGTCTTCACCCCAAACCTTCAGGAATATTTCCATTGAACTGTTGAAAGCCCGTGAAACCGCGGCTTCGATGTGCACGACATTTCCGAGCCGGATCGGATTTTTAAAACTCAGGTTGTCTACGCTTACCGTCATGCAAGGCGCATTACAATGTTTTGCGGCGGCAATTCCTGCTACAATATCCATCCAGTACATCAACCGGCCTCCCATAAGATTTCCAAATGTGTTGGTATCGTTGGGTAAAACCAATTCGTTCATTATTGTAAAACTTTGTGCGCTTGTTTTTCCCTGCATATATTTTTTTAGATTTAAGGCAAAGATAATCGCAATGGGCCGGAATGAATCTAAGGAGCAGAAATTAAACCGCCTTTTGCATACAGACGTTAAAATGACAATTCATTGAGGCAGATAAGGTATCTTTGGCGCGTTTGCCGCACGATCAAAGAAATGATATCAAAGAAAACCAAATACGCCATCAATGCTTTAGTTTACCTTGCCAAAGAAGATAAAGGGCATACACCCATCCAGATCAGTAAGATTGCGGAGAGTGAAAATATACCGCGTAAATTTTTGGAGGCGATTCTGCTTGATCTCAAAAATGCCGGAATTTTAAACAGTAGGAAAGGAAAAACGGGCGGCTATTTTCTTCAAAAAAGTCCCGATGATATCAATATTGCCGATGTAATGCGCCTGTTCGACGGCCCGATAGCACTGCTTCCCTGCGTAACCTACCTTTATTACCGTCGTTGTGAGGAATGCATTGACGAAGAAACCTGCGGCATCCGTTCTGTCTTTGCCGATGTGAGAAATCAAACCGTTCAACTGCTCAAACAAGCCACCCTCTCTGAAATTATTCGTCGGAGTGAACTGATGAAAGAACTGCCCATAGAAAAAAAATAAATTTTTTTTATTTTAATTCCTACTATTCCAATAGGATTAATATATTTGGTAAAAATTTGTTAACCAAAAATCTTCTTTTTATGGTCAGGGCAATTTTATCAATCATCCTGAGTTTTGCAATTTTGCCGTTTGTGTCGGCTCAGACTGAGAAAGCAGACAGAAGATCACCACCGGATTCCTCCAAACCAAATTCCATCAATATTTCTGCGGAATTCAGGTTTAGAACGGAATACCGCCATGGCTACCGGACACTGTTCCCAAAAAACAGCGATGACACCACTGCTGCGTTTTTTAATGCCCAGCGAACCAGGCTGAACATTGGATATTCGAACAGGAAGATTGACGTTTATTTTTCTCTTCAGGATGTACGGGTGTGGGGAGAGCAAAACCAGCGGGTGGGACGAAACGTTCCCCTCTACCTTTATGAAGGTTATGTAGAACCGCATTTTAATTCTGATTTTTCTGTGAGAATAGGACGGCAGAAGATCAGTTACGACAACCAGCGGTTGTTTTCACACAACGATTGGAGAAATGCCGGTTCTTCATACGACGCGGTAAGGCTCATTTATTCGAAATCAAAATTATCGAACGAGTTTTCTGCGGCCTTCAACCAATCTGGAGAAAATTATTACAACACCGTTTACAAGCCTTCCGGTTTCGTAGAATTTAAGGTACTCGCCGTGCATTACCTGCGTTGGAATCCTTCGAAGCTTTTTCAAATCACCACCCTTAATGCTGCCGATGGTTATCAAAGTTCAAAATCAAAAGAAGCAAATACAACTTTTATGCGCTATACCAGCGGGGGAAGGGTTGAAGTGTTTAAAGGCCGCTGGTATTTCACCACCGCCGGTTACTATCAGTACGGGACGGATTCATCGGGAATAAAATTATCAGCCTGGTACTTGCAGCCCGAAATAAAATTTGAAAAAGGCCCGGTTTCGGTTAAAGCCGGAGCGGAAATTTTAAGTGGTACAGATGTAAAAAGCCAAAACGACCATTCCTTTGTAACGCTTTACGGCTCGGCTCACCGGTTTAATGGAAATCTCGATCTGTTTACCTCGTTTCCCAAAGATCTCGACAATGCCGGACTGGTAAATCCTTATCTGGGTTTGGCTTATCGCGTGAAAAAATGGACGGTCAATCTTGATAACCACGGTTTCTTTTCCCAGAAGGATTTTTATGACGCCAATTCGGTGAAGATGAACCGGTACCTTGGATTTGAAACCGATGCGAGAATTAATTATAAGGCAAATGACTATACCAATATTGAGTTTGGCGGTGCCATCGCATTTGGAACCGAATCAATGGCGGTAATGAAATATCCATCAAACACAAATCCCGGATATTATTCATTGAAGCCTTATTTCGCTTACTTCAGTCTGCAACTGAAACCTTCTTTATTGCAATTCAAATTTTAATAAAACAAACTTTCATCTATTAAATTATTTACAATGAAAAAATGGAATTTCCTTTTCATAGCGGCAGCGATATCCCTTCTTTCTGCCTGTTCCGGTAAAAACGAGGCTTCGTCCGAAAAACCGGAAGCATCCATCTCCTTATCCGGAGCTTTTGCCATGTATCCGATGGTGCAGGTGTGGGCGCAGGAGTACAAAAAGGTACATCCGGAAGTGCGGTTTGACATCCAGGCGGGTGGAGCCGGTAAGGGTTTAACCGATTGTCTGGCCGGAGCCATAGACGTGGGGATGTTTTCGCGGGAACTTACCGAAGCCGAAAAGGAACGCGGAGTTTGGTGGATTGCTCTTTGTAAGGATGCGGTCATTCCAACGATGAGTGCGAAAAATCCCTACGTAACTGAAATTCAGTCGAGGGGAATCAAAAAGGATGAATTCAAATCGATCTTTGTTGATCAAACCATCGGCACCTGGGAGCAATTGCTTGGAAAACCTTCCGGCATCACAAAGATCAATGTGTACACCCGCGCTGATGCAGCTGGCGCCGCTGATTCCTGGGCTTCTTTTTTTGGTAAAAAGCAGGAAAACCTGAAAGGGATTGGTGTTTCCGGAGATCCCGGACTGGCCGAGGCAGTTAAAAAAAGTGCTAACGGAATTGGTTATAACAATACCCTCTTCATCTTCGATGTACATACAGGAAAGAAAATGGCGGGCATGGAAGTCATTCCCATCGACGTAAATGAAAATGGAAAAATTGATCCGGAAGAAAATGTTTATCAATCCCTTCCCGATTTTCTGCAGGCAGTCAACAACGGCAGTTTCCCTTCACCCCCCGCCCGGCCGCTCTATTTTATCACAAAAGGAAAACCCCAACAGAAAGTCATTCTCGATTTTTTTAGGTGGTGCTTAACCGACGGTCAGCAAATGGTCGCAAAAGCGGGATTTGTTCCATTGAATGAATCGATGATAAAGGAACAATTGCAAAAATTAGAAAGCGTCAATCAATAATTGCCGATCAATCTGGACAATCAACAAATTATCTACTTCAATTTCAATCAAGTTTCATGCAGCTCACGATTTCACATCCCTATAAAAGGAAGGTCATCGATTCTCTTACCGGAAAATGGATGATGATCTGCCTTGGCTTTTTCCTGATGCTTCCGTTATTTATCGGTGGCGGTCTGATTTTAAAATCGGTGGATCTTTTGAGGGCGGAAAGTCTTTCAGCCTTGCTGTTTTCTTCGGACTGGTTTCCGATGGATGGTAAATTTGGATTCCTTCCTTTCATCGTCAGTTCGTTATCGGTAACAGGACTTTCCGTTTTAATTACGCTTCCGCTTTGTTTGTTTCCCGCTATTTACCTGTCATTTTTTGCGCATCCGAGACTACTGGTTTTTATGCGGCCGGTCATCGATATACTGGCAGGAATTCCTTCGGTCGTTTACGGTGTTTGGGGTGTTATTGTGATCGTACCTTTTGTGGCGGATGGCCTGGCGCCTTTCTTTGGTACCACTTCAATGGGTTACAGTCTGCTCGCTGGTGCTATTGTACTTGCTATTATGAGCATACCTTATATTCTAAACATGCTGCTCGAGGTTTTCCGGCAAATTCCGTCTGAACTGGCCGAAGCTTCACTTTCGCTCGGTGCCACAAAATGGGAGACAATAAAACATGTGTTTTTGCGAAAAGGTGCTGCCGGCATGTTTTCCGCTTTTGGACTGGGATTTTCAAAAGCGCTCGGTGAAACCATTGCCCTGATGATGGTGGTGGGAAATGTGGTACAAATTCCGCGGTCGGTCTTTGATGCCGGCTATCCCTTGCCCGCGCTGGTGGCCAATAATTATGGTGAAATGATGAGCATCCCTTCCTATGAATCTGCACTAATGTTTGGGTCGTTGCTACTGTTGATCCTCATCATTTCCATTAACATATTTTTCCGTTACCTCATCAATAAATATGAATCAAAATGACCGTCAGAAGAAAAATTGAAGGGCAGTTTTTTAAGTGGCTATCTGCCTTTTTTACACTCGTAATTTTATTTATCCTCGCCCATATCATTTACAGTATTATTCAAAAGGGATTTCCGGCTCTTTCATGGGAAGTCATCAGCAAGGAGCCGGAAGGAGGATTTTATCTGGGCGGTGGTGGCGGCATCTTAAATGCCATTATTGGATCGTTCTACCTTGCAACCGGAGCGGTTTTGATTGCCTTTCTGGTGAGTTTGCCGGTGGCACTCTTCCTCAACATCTATCTGATAAGATACCCGAAATTTCTTTCCGGATGCCGGTTTTTCTTAGATGTTCTCTGGGGAATTCCCTCCATCGTTTACGGTGCATTCGGATTTTTATTGCTGATGTATCTCGGATATAAAAATTCCCTCGGCGCTGGTATTCTTACCGTTGCTGCACTCATTTCGCCCATCATGATCAGGGCGATGGATGAGGTTTTAAAAACGATCCCCATCGGATTGCAGGAGGCGTCTTATTCGTTGGGAAGTACCAGGTCGGAGACAGCTTTCAAAGTCTTTTTCAGGCAGGTATTGCCGGGACTGGGAACGGCCGTTTTGCTGGCTTTCGGAAGAGGGATTGGAGATGCCGCCTCGGTTTTGTTTACTGCCGGATATACCGATCATATTCCCACCTCCCTCGGAGATCCTGTTGCTACACTGCCGCTGGCGATTTTCTTTCAACTGAGTTCGCCGATCGAAGCCGTTCAAAACCGGGCCTATGCAGCAGCAAACATCTTAACCCTGATTGTATTGGCCATCAGTATATCAACCAGACTTATCAAAAATAAAAACTGATTTATCATTCAAAAACTAAAGCACATGAATACAGCAACATTTAGTTCGCCCCGGGGAAAAAGCACGGTTTTGAGACCGGTGTTTTCGCCTAAGACCGCCATGCAGATTACCGGATTATCGGTAAAATCCAAAGATGTTTTTTTGTTGAATAATATCAATCTAACTATTCCGAAAAATAAGATCACGGTTTTACTCGGTCCGTCGGGCTGCGGCAAAACAACCTTATTGAAATGTATGAACCGGTTAACCGATCTCTATGCCGATCTCAAAGTGAGCGGATCGATTCAACTCGATGGGAACGAAATATTATCCGAAAAAAATGATATCACTGTTCTGCGCCAAAAGATGGGATTATTGATGCAGCGGCCCTTTCCGCTGCCCATGTCCATTTTTGATAACATTACCTACGGAATGAAATTAAAAGGCATCCGGGATAAGGAGACCCTGAGAAACCGCGTAGAAAAACATTTAAGAGAAGTAGCGCTTTGGGACGAAGTAAAAGACCGGTTGCATAGTTCTGCTCAAAAGTTATCGATCGGACAGCAGCAGAGACTTTGCCTTGCCCGTGGATTGGCGGTAGAGCCCGAATTAATCCTTGCCGATGAGCCTACTTCCGCCCTCGATCCAATCTCAAGCCGCGTGATTGAAGAACAATTTCTGCGGCTGAAAGACGATTACACCATCATCCTTGTTACCCATATTCTACGACAGGCAAAAAGGCTGGCCGATCACGTCGTGTTTATGTATTATGGCGAGGTGGTGGAACAAGGGGCGGCTGATCAGATTTTTGAAAATCCGCAAACGGATATCCTTAAGGAATATTTACGGGTAGGACATTAAGGTATTAAACGTACTTCTATACGGAGGTTAAAGTGAAACGGGCTGCTTTTCCAGGCGGCCCTCATTTTTATGTTTCAATTCGTTTATACCGGTTATTTCGTCCAGGTTGCTCTTGCCATCGGGCTAACCGACAAATCAGCGAAGTCACCTTCCAGAAATTTATAATAGGCCGTAATCGCAATCATTGCAGCATTATCGGTACAGTATTGAAAGGCGGGAATAAAGGTGTTCCATCCATAATCTGCACCGGTTTGTTCAAACCGTCTTCTCAAACCGCGATTGGCACTGACTCCGCCTGCGAGGCAGATGTTTTTAATGCCGGTTTGCTTAGCCGCTTTTATCAGCTTTTTCAGTAAAATTTCTATAATGGTGAATTGAATGGAAGCGCAGAGATCCGCCAGGTTCTTCTGAATAAAATCCTTATCCTCTTTCAATTGCTTCTGAAGAAAATAGAGCACCGAAGTTTTCAATCCGCTGAAAGAAAAATTAAGATCAGGAATCTGTGGTTGCGCAAATTTGAAGGCGTTGGGATTTCCGGTTTCCGCATATTTATCGATTAACGGCCCACCTGGATAGGGCAGTCCCAACAGCTTGGCGGATTTGTCAAATGCTTCGCCTGCAGCATCGTCAATCGTTTGTCCGATCACTTCAAGCTCTAAGGGGGAACGGGCTACTACAATTTGCGTATGGCCGCCACTTACCGTGAGGCAGATGAATGGAAACGATGGTTTTGGATCCTCTATCAGGTTTGCCAACACATGCGCCTGCATATGGTGAACAGCGATGAGCGGTTTTTGAAAGGATAAGGATAGCGACTTCGCAAATTGTGCTCCTACCAGTAAGCTACCGATCAGGCCGGGCGATTGGGTAAAAGCGAAGGCGTCTATTTCCTGCAATTTTTCTGCTACCGCTGCTGATTCTCCGAAAGCACCTTTTATTGCCCGGTCAACCACCGGCACAATATTTTGAAGATGCGCCCGGCTGGCAAGCTCAGGAACTACGCCTCCGTATTTTTCGTGCACAGTCTGATTGGCAATATAGTTAGAGAGAATTCTTCCATCTTCACACAGGGAAGCGGAAGTTTCGTCGCAGGACGATTCGATCGCAAGAATCAATGCCCGTTTTCCCTCCGGAAGATCCTGTTTCATCCTGCGAAATTAGCGTTTTACGCGCTAATTGAACGGTTTGAGGGGTGTGGTTACTCCTTTTCTTTGCTTTGAGCCTTTAGCATGTTTGAAATTTTTTTGAGCTTTCGCCCCCCGTAAAGACCAGTGGTTTTCTTTAAGTTAAATTTAATTTTTTTGCCCTTTTTAAAACTCTGAAATAAAGCCTGTTGTCTGCAAATAAGCTCATCGTTTTTTTTGAAAATATTTTGTCGTTGATGAGCTGTAACACTGATGAGGTAAGGCTTTCAGCGAATTTGAAATTTCTGTTTTTCTGAAAATCAATGCAGCATTTTTAATTTTTTACTTGTCTTTTTACCGCAGTAAGAACGTCCCGTTTAATCTTTTTTTAATTAAGGCGATCCGCCTGTTAATTTGATTATTCACTTAAAATTTTATCACATGAGACAAATTGTAGCGTTGTTTTCATTGCTGTTTCTGGGCATTGGCCTGGTTTCGGCGCAAACGAGAACGATCACCGGAAGGGTCACAGACAACAATGGGGTGCCGGTTGAGGGAGCATCTGTGACGATCAAAGGTACCACAACC
>JAFAEW010000044.1 GCA_023423835.1 Bacteroidota bacterium
TTTGCATGGTGTTTGTCTTATCTAAAACAATAAATAAAAAATGACAGCATATGAAAACACTGGTAATGGCAATAGCCTTTCTCTTAACAGCAGGAATGGTAAGTGCGCAATTAAGAAAAGTTCCCGCAGAAGTAACGGATGCATTTAAAGCGAAATATCCGGATGCCCGACAGGTTGAATGGAAAGATAAGTTAACACGTTTTGATGTCGATTTTGTGAGCAACAACCTGCAATCGACTGCAAGCTTTTCCAATGACGGCAAATGGCAGAAAACCGAGCAGAAAATGGAATTTGAAAACCTGCCGGCAGCTGTAAAAGATGGATTCAACAAAAGTAAATACAACGACTGGACTCCGGGTTCCGTGACGAAAATCTCTTCCGCTGATGAGGGCATTCAGTACAAGGTGTATGCAGAGAAAAGCTCGATAGTACAGAAGAAGTTTCTGTATTTCAACGAACAGGGACAGTTGATAAAAGACACGCCGGGTATTTAACGTTACCTCGATTTCAACCATTTCTCGGGGTCAAGATTCTCATTTTTATCGTTACTCACCATAAAGATGACAAGGCCGTCGCCATTGACGCCAAGCGCGGCATTTCCAAGAGCGCGGCCTGCCTTGACTTCCTGACCCTTTTCAACGCCAACATTGGTTAATCCGCTATAGGCTGTAAAATATTTTCCGTGACGGATAACCACTGTCTGTCCGCTGCCGAGGTCAAATATGGCTGAAACCACGCCGTCAGCCACCGATTTCACCTGCGATCCCACCGGAAGGGAGATTTCTATTCCCGGCATGTCGCCCTTTAACTTTGTACCCGGAATCTGGTAGGGACCGAAATGGGTTGATACGAATCCCTGATCGGCCGGCCAGCGCAGATTTCCCCTGTTCTTCTCAAAATTGATGGACACATTTGCTTCCTCTTTTGTAGATTCAAAGGGACTGTAACTCCGGTTTCCGCGGTCAAGCACAACTGCCTTATTTGATTCGGACAGCTTTACTGGTTCTTCCTTTTCCGGAGCTTTACTATTTGTTGTAGGGGCAGAAGCGGTGTTGGCGCCGGAAGCTTCGTTAGCGGCAGCCAGCTTTTCAGCAGCCAATCTTCGCTGACGCTCTTCTTCCCTGATCTTTGCCAGTCTTTCCGCCTCTTTCTTTTTCGCCGCTTCAATTTCTCTTTTGATTACCGCCTGCAGTGCTACCTCTAATCGCTGCCTTGTTTTTTCCTTTGCCTTCAACTGTGCAGCAATTTCTGATTCCTTCCCTTTTAATTCGTTTACTACCTGATCTTTTTCTTTTTTATCATCTTCGAGTACGGAAAGCTGTTTTCCCTGTTCCTGGAGCGACGATGCCTTTTCCTTTTTGTTACGGCTTAATTCGTCGATTTGCTGTTGCAATAACTGCTGGGTTTTGAGAATGTTTTCAACCTGTGTTTCCCGGTATTGGCGATAGCTTCTTAGATATGCTACTCTTTTGATCGCATCATTGAAGGAGGAAGCCGAAAAAAGAAAATTCAGATAATCGTAATTACTACGGTTCTTATATGCAAACATCAGGCTTTTCGCATACATCTCCTTAAGCGTATCGTATTCCTTTTTGTAGCGGTTAATCTGTAATTGGTTGCGATAAATGTCATCGTTTAACCGGGACAGATCTTTATTGATACTTCTGATCAATTCCTGCCTTGCCTGAAGTTTTCTCTGTACCAACGCAAGTTGTCCCAACGACTGCTTTTTGTTTTTCTTGATTTCATTCAGGGTAGAATTGAGTGAAGCTATTTCACTAAGCAATTCCTTTTGTTTTTTCTGGATCTCTTCTTTTGTTTCCTGGGAAAACCCGCCGACAGCAAAAGAAAAAGCCAGTACCAATAAGATCAGTTTTCTCATCATCGAAAATATTACAGGTGGCACTAAGGTAACGGAATTGAAAATGGAATATTATTGCTGTGTATAATTTTTAGGAATATTGAAAGGATAATCCTGCTGCTTGCCAAAATTGTACGACCGGAATACCAGTTCTATATCAAGTTTTGATTTTTCCGACACGGTAATTTTTCGGGAGAGGGGGAAATAGAAGGAACCGGTATTTTCGTAATCGTCAAGTGTAACATCGGCCGTGCGGTTTCTGGTGCTGTCGAGATCGTCTAATTTGCTGTGTGTTACCAGCAAATTGTCGAAAGACACTGTGAGAAGATTTTTAAAAATTTCTCCCTTCATCAGAATCATCCAACCATTTTCCGTCGTTTTATAGCTTACGATGTTACTATCGAGAAAGATTGGATTTCCAATCAGCAAATCCTGAAGATCATAAAAACCCAACGGAACTTTTGTAAGTTCCTGCAGGTACGCAATACTCCTGTACTGTACGGTTTTGTTGAGTTTATTGATCAACACAACGCTGTCCGGCGTTACCATTACCCTCACGCCTTCTATTCCGAGCGCACCGGTAATAGATACCCAAATGATGCTATCCTTTTTCATGCGGAGATAGGCCGTTGCCTGGTTTTCTTCCTCTTTTCCTTTGTATGACAGCCGCATCTTGGCGTTGAAAGTAGTGAAGTCGATCTTGTTATCCCTGACTTTTTGAACGACGTCTTCGGCCATCGTCATTGAATCAACACCGGTTTTTATGGCAGCTGTATCCTTTTTATTGATGGCCGTTTCGATCTTTTGAACTTTTTTTGCGGGGCGGCAATTGACGAAAGCAACCGCGATGATTAAAAAAAACAAGAGATTTTTCATAATAGCTATTTATTACCGGTATGTCCAAAACCGCCCGATCCCCTTTCTGTTCCGCCGATTGAATTCACCGGCTGCCACTCAACTTTAGAAACAACAGAAATAATCATTTGTGCGATCCGGTCTCCCGGTTGAATTTTTTGAACTTCTTCTGAGAGATTAATCAACAATACTTTTATTTCTCCTCTGTAATCAGCATCAATTGTGCCCGGACTGTTGAGGCATGTAATTCCCATTTTCAACGCCATTCCGCTCCTTGGTCTGATTTGCGCCTCATAACCGGCCGGCAATTCAAGGAATAATCCTGTGGGTATCAGCCTTCGCTCCATTGGCTTTAAAGACAACGCTTCACCAAGATCGGCCCGAAGATCCATTCCTGCGGACAATGGTGTTTCATAAGCAGGAAGCAGGTTTTTGGACCTGTTAATTACCCTAACATTTATTCTATCCATCCAAAAATCTTTATTCTGATTGCAGTAATACGGTTGCATAAGCCATAATGCCTTCTTCTCTTCCCACAAATCCCATTTGCTCGGCCGTAGTAGCCTTGATAGAAATATCTTTCACGCTGATTTGCAATACGCCGGCAATTGCCGTTCTCATTTCATCAATAAACTCTCTCAAACGCGGTCTTTGCAGACAAACGACAGAATCAATATTGACAATCGAATAGCTTTCATTTTTGACGAGTGCGTAGGTTCGGTTCAGAAGAATTTTACTATCTATTCCCTTAAATTCTGCTGCCGTGTCAGGAAAATGCAGGCCAATATCGCCCAGGCCGCAAGCACCGAGTAGAGCATCGCAAATGGCGTGCAGCAAAACATCTGCGTCGCTGTGACCAACTGCGCCTTTTGAATGCGGAATTTTTATTCCGCCGATCCACAAATCATATCCTTCTTCAAGCCGGTGAAAGTCGACACCAATTCCGGTTCTTAACTTCATATTGTAGGTTGACAGGTTAATAAAGCTGCGAATTTATCAATAAAAAGAAAGAAGGAATCATTATTCCTCAAAAAGAAAAAGACGGCTTTAAAACCGTCTCTTCCAATCAGTTGCACTATTGCTTATTTTCCTTCATCTCCGAAAAATATTTATGGAAATAAGGAATCGTTTCTATTCCCTTATAAAAATTTTCGACGCCATACTTTTCGTTGGGACTGTGTAAATTATCACTGTCGAGTCCGAACCCGAGAAAGACCACTTTGCATCCCAGTTCCGATTCAAATAAAGCAGTGATCGGAATACTGCCACCGCCGCGAACCGGAATCGGTTTTTTCCCAAAAGTTTTTTCAATTGCTTTGGATGCTGCCTGGTATTCGATGCTGTCAACCGGTGTCATATAAGGATCACCGCCATGATACTTTATAATATTTATTGTAACGGACTTTGGTGCAATCTTTTTCAAATGTTCGACAACGAGATCTGTGATTTGATCATGTTGCTGATCGGGAACAAGCCGGCAACTGATCTTTGCGAATGCCTTTGAAGGCAAAACGGTTTTCGAACCTTCTCCCGTATATCCACCCCAGATACCATTAATTTCAAGTGTGGGCCTGATGCCGGTTCTTTCATTGGTGGAAAATCCTTTTTCTCCCCATAATTCATTTACACCCAAATCCTTTTTATACGCTTCCTCATCGTACGGAGCTTTTGCTAATGCCGCTCTTTCCTCAGCATTTGCTTCCACAACATCGTCGTAAAATCCCGGAATGGTAACTTTATTGTTTTCATCATGGAGGCTTGCGATCATTTCGCATAGAATTGTGATCGGATTTGCCACAGCACCGCCATATACGCCACTATGTAAATCGCGGTTAGCACCGGTTACTTCCAACTGGATATAACTCAATCCTCTTACGCCAACGTCTATACTCGGATCTTCCATAGAGAGCATGGCCGTATCACTGATCAAAATAACATCGGCATGCAAAAGATCTTTATGGCCTTTTACGAAATCACCGAGATTTTCTGATCCTATCTCTTCCTCTCCCTCTATGATGAATTTTAGATTTACCGGATTTGTATTTGTTTTGTCGAGAATTTCCAACGCTTTTACGTGCATATAAAATTGTCCTTTATCATCGGCAGATCCACGGGCGTAAATCTTTCCGTCCTTTATTACCGGTTCAAAGGGAGGACTGTTCCAAAGATCAAGCGGATCGGGCGGCTGCACATCATAATGTCCGTAAACCAAAACCGTTGGTTTAGAGGGATCAACCATTTTATCAGCATAAACTACCGGATAACCATTGGTTTGAAAAATCTCTGCTCTGTCGGCCCCGGCTGCCAGAAAGCTTTGTTTTACTGCCTCAGCGCAGGCGTGCATATCGCCTTTGTGTTCACTTCTGGCACTCACGCTTGGGATTTTTAATAAGGATATTAATTCATCTAAAAACCGGTCCTTATTCTTTTCCAGGTATTCTTTCCAAATCTCCATAAAGTTATTTTTTAAAGAAGTTGATATTTAATAATCACGAATGTAACTGATTTTTAAAAGACGGAAAGCAGAAATCGCATGTTGTTAGATTAGGAATCCAAAAACGAAAAAAGGAGCAGACCAAGATCCGCTCCTTTCCTTTAAAACAGTTGAAAAAAATTAGTGTTTTACAACCTTAAATACTGATTGTTCACTTCCTGCAGTGATCTTCAGAATATAAAGACCCGCCTGAAGGTTTGCTGTATTGTTTAATACGATTCTGTTTGCATTTGCATTGTAATTAGCAGGAGCCAATTGTGCTACCAGTGCACCCTGTATATTGTAAACTGCGAAAGATACTTTTTCAGAAGATGCGAGGTTCAACTGAATAGTCAATGCGCCGGTGAAAGGATTTGCAAAGGTTACATCAGAAATAATTGAACCTGATTTTACAGAAATGATTCTTGAAAAAGTGCTGCTGCCATCGGCGTTAACCTGTCTCAGGCGATATTGAACTACAGATGCATTGTTGAATGCGTTTTTGTCAACAAAGTTGTATTCGATATCCTTAAGATTGTTAACAGCTTTTACAGTGCCTACTGCCACAAATTTATTGTTGTTGTCTGCGCGCTCAATAACATAAGAATCCATTGAATATTCTGCCGTAACTTTCCAGTTGAGCGTAACATTTTGTGCGTTGCGATTCGCGTTGAACGAAAGCAATTGAACCGGCATTACTGCACAACCTGTAACGATGTTGCTCATCATAGGGAACATATAAAGCGTGGTTTTGAAACTGCTGTCGCCGCTGTATAATTCTTCATGACTGTGCCATTGGCCGTCGTTTGTCATTGTCCATGCAGTATTAACATTTACAATGTCGTTGCGGGTTCCCGGAATATTAATGCCCGGCTTTGTTTGCCTGTTGATTGTTAACCCGCTGAAGTCTGCCGAAATGTAGAATTTACCATCTTCAGGAATTTCACCAACCTTATCCATTGGGATCGTAAATAATACCGGTACTTTAGAACCTTTTGGTCCGGATTCAGGATATAAGGTTTGATTTACCCTCTGTACGCTGTCGATCACGTAACCATATCTTACAGTTCCTCTTGTGATTTCTTCACCCGGTTTTCCGTTATCGTCTCTCAATACTTTCAGGATGATATTCTTATCCAATTCAGATGAAACCGGAGAATATGCAAAATTGAACGCAACCCGAACGGCAGAAATATAGGGCATTCTAGCGGTCGCTGACAGGTCGAAGAAATTCGCTTTCTGAAGATCGCCGAAATAGCTTGTACCGTTGTAAAAACCCTGAACTGTTGAATCTTCCTCTGTGAATTTATAGAGATGTCTTCTCCATTTTGGATGAATCGGATAATTGATCGTGTCGCAATCACCGGTTGTGTTTCCAAATGAAGGCACATCGTAGATCTCTTCCGATGATGTTGTTTGAGCGTTAGTCGTAGTCGAAAGCAGGGCAAAAAAGGCAGCAATGCCTAAGCCAATGTAAAGTTTTCTCATTGTTATTTTGATTTTACGTTTGAATGTTGTAAAGTAGCGAATAGCCTGTAACCTTCGAATTGAAGTAAAGTCTTTTAAAATTATTTTGGTTTAAAAATAAAATTCTCAGTTAGCCAGGTATTGTACAGTCAATTTACTGTAAAAGTAGTAAGTATTTTTTCAACACCAAATTATTTTTGCCTACAGACCTTAAAATTCCATTATAATCGCGTATAGTATTAAAACGGACTATAAACAGGCGGAGTATCAATACAAGCTTTTTGTGTATTGGTTGTCAATAAATCTTAATTTTGCCGTCCTGATTTTTTGAATAAGATTTTTAATTTATGAAAATACACTTTGTAAGAAATGTGCAGTTTACCAAAATGGTAAAAGCAAACGGGCGGTTGAAGGAATTCAATTTCAGAAAGGTAAAAAAGGACGAGCAGGAATTGTTTACAGTAGATGTGAGTGATGACCGCGGAAACCGGATCATTTTTTCTATGGAGAAAGCGGATGGCCAATGGAAGATAAAAGAAGAAAACCTACCCGATTGGGTAATGGAAAATGAGAATAAACTCGGTGAGCTTATTCAGGAGGAAGGCGAAGGCTGACCGTTCTACATTACTTTTTGCCCGTCACGCAATACTGTTTTTGTCTGCGTTTAGTTTCACACTTTCCTCTTCGTCGAGGTCATCATTCGGACTGTGGACACTGAGATCTGCATCTTCAGATATATCTTTTTCGGCCTGCAAATGAGCATTGAGCACCGTTTTCTTTTGACCGGATCCGGAATCCTGCTGAGGTTGAGCATTCTCTTTATTTTGTTTTTGTTCCATGACTTCAGTTTATTGGATGAAAGAAAACCGTAAAAAATTCGGGTGATTGAAGTTAATACTTTTTCTCCATTTCCTTCCGCTTTGAACCGATTTCGAATATGAAACTGAATTGATATTTATATTATCGTGTTAAATAACCTTTTACCGTAGATTTAAATGAAAGACGCGAATTATTTTGCGGGTTATGGGTGACATCCTGATTTACACTTTTCTGTTAAGCATTTCTCCTTTTGGGGAAGCAAGAACCGGCATCCCTTACGCGATTTTAAATGATGTACATTTTATTCCTGCTTTCTTGGTTGGTTTGCTGGGAAACCTTCTCATATTTCCCGTGTTTATGTTTCTGATCGAACGCTTTAATTCACGGCTATGGCGCTTTCAGAGATACAAAAAGGCGGTAGTCAAACTCTCGAGGATGGCCAGGAAATCTGCCGGTCCAAACATCAATAAATATGGTTTTTGGGGATTGATGGTATTTGTGATGATACCATTACCGGGAACGGGTGCTTATATGGGAACGATTGCGGCAGCCATCTTCAAGATTGAAAGGCGGCTTGCGTTGTACAGCATCAGCATCGGCGTAATTATTTCAAGTGTACTGATGGCCGTGGGATCGCATTTCGGAAATCTTGGTTTGGAAAAGCTTTAGGGCGAAAGGACAGGTACTGAAACAAAAAAACCACAGCTTTCACTGCGTTTTTTTTTTTGACTTAGATTCGTTTACATCGGTTTCTCAACCTGCATATAATTGAGTTCAACAGGCGTTGATCTTCCAAATATTTTTACTGTAACCTTCAACTTTTTCTTCTCGTCATTTACTTCTTCAATAACACCGTTGAAGTCATTGAAAGGCCCTTCAATGATTTTAATTGTTTCACCCACGATAAACGGCTCACTCATAGAAATTCCCTGATCATTCATTTCATCCACTTTTCCGAGCATCTTATTTACTTCTGCTTTTCTAAGTGAGATGATATTTCCTTTTGATCCTTTTCCGTCGGTAAGGAAATGCATGATGTCAGTGATATTACTGATATGGTGAATGATATCGTCGGTAAGCTTTCCGCTAACCACTTCAAGCATTACGTATCCGGGGTAATAGTTTTTTTCGCGGGTTACTTTTTTACCATTCTGAACTTTATAAACCTTTTCCATCGGAAGAAACACCTGTTTGATGATCTCATCCCATCCGTTTCTTCTAATATCCTTTTCGAGATAATCTCTTACTTTTTTTTCCTTTCCGCTTACTACCCTTAAAACATACCATTTGGTTTCCACCTGTTCCACATTTGACACTGCCTCTTCCATAATAATCTACTTAAAAAATGAATAAATGAGCTGCAGAACGTGGGTGCTGATAAAGTCCATCAGCCAGACCATTCCGGTAAGTAAAAGGGTTGCAATTAAAACTATTGAAGTTGTTTGCTGCAACTCTGATCCGGTAGGCCAGGTCACTTTTTCCCTCAGTTCATAAATGCTCTCTTTGATGTATGTTGTAACCTTATTCATTAGATGGTTTCTACAAATTTAAAAAAAATTCTACAGCACGGGTACTAGGATTCGAACCCAGATCTAAGGTTTTGGAGACCTCCATTCTACCATTGAACTATACCCGTAAATTTCCTGTGGGAAAAATATTTTTAAAGAGCCAAACTAAAAACAAAGTACCCAAGCTTTAAGCCTAAGTACTTTGCAAAAGTATATAAAGCTTTTCCATAATCCCGTGCAGGAATTAAAAGGCCGCTTATTTTATAATTTCTGTAACCTGTCCTGCACCTACTGTACGTCCACCTTCGCGGATGGCGAATTTCAAACCTTTTTCCATCGCAATTGGCTGGATAAGTTTTACAGTAAGGCTTACGTTATCACCGGGCATTACCATTTCCGTTCCTTCAGGAAGAGTTACTTCACCGGTTACGTCGGTTGTACGGAAGTAAAACTGCGGACGGTATTTGTTGAAGAACGGAGTATGACGTCCACCTTCTTCTTTGCTCAATACGTAAACTTCACATTTAAATTCGGTATGTGGCGTAATTGATCCGGGTTTACAGATAACCATACCACGACGGATCTGTGTTTTTTCAATACCGCGCAACAGCAGACCTGCGTTGTCACCTGCCTGACCTTCGTCCAATAACTTTTTGAACATTTCAATACCGGTAACAGTGGTGTTAAGCGGATCAGGAATCAATCCTACTACCTGTACAGGTTCACCAACTTTTACTCTACCTCTTTCAATACGACCGGTAGCAACTGTACCACGACCGGTAATAGAGAATACGTCTTCTACAGACATAAGGAATGGCTGGTCAACAGGACGGGGAGGCAACGGAATATAGCTGTCAACAGCTTCCATCAGCTCATCAACGGCTTTAACCCATTTTTCATCTCCGGCCAAAGCTCCTGTAGCAGAACCCTGAATGATGGGGGTATTATCGCCATCAAAACCGTAGAAGGAAAGCAATTCGCGAATTTCCATTTCCACGAGTTCAAGCAATTCAGGATCGTCAACAAGGTCAACCTTGTTCATGAACACTACCATACGCGGAACACCTACCTGACGTGCAAGAAGAATGTGTTCTTTTGTTTGTGGCATCGGTCCATCGGTAGCAGCAACCACCAAAATCGCACCGTCCATCTGGGCTGCACCCGTGATCATATTTTTTACATAGTCAGCGTGACCGGGACAATCTACGTGTGCGTAGTGACGGTTAGCGGTTTGATACTCCACGTGTGAAGTATTAATGGTAATACCGCGTTCCTTTTCTTCCGGAGCCGCATCAATTTCATCGTATTTTCTTACTTGAGCCATACCTCTTGATGACAAAATAGAGGTGATAGCAGCCGTTAAAGTAGTTTTACCGTGGTCAATGTGGCCGATGGTTCCAACGTTAACGTGAGGTTTGTCCCTCTTAAAGGTCTCTTTAGACATCTTATCGTTTTTAATTGTTGTTTTATAATTCAGCCAACAGAAAAATCTATTGACTCTAGTTTCCTTTTTGCTTTAGTCATCCGCATGAATACAAAAATCAAAGACACCATTTTCGTATTACAATTGGAGCCGTTGATGAGAATTGAACTCACGACCTCTTCCTTACCAAGGAAGTGCTCTACCCCTGAGCTACAACGGCATTCTCAGTTGAAGAGTAAACGCATTAGATATTGCCGGTCGTAAACCAATAAACCCGATGCACTTTCAATGAGAGCGGAAGACGAGGCTCGAACTCGCCACCTATAGCTTGGAAGGCTATCGCTCTACCAAATGAGCTACCTCCGCTTATTATCGTCAACAGACGATCACTATTTTTAAAGAACCTTACCGGAAAAACCGGTTGTGGGCAGTGGTGGATTCGAACCACCGAAGTCGAAAGACAGCAGATTTACAGTCTGCCCCATTTGGCCGCTCTGGAAACTGCCCCTATTAGCTCGGTCTACTCAATGAACCTGTAATACACAAATAAACGGAGCCACTTGTCGGAATCGAACCAACGACCTACTGATTACAAATCAGTTGCTCTACCAGCTGAGCTAAAGTGGCCTGTATCCTGAAATTAAGCCGCTTGTATTCAGCTCTTTCTCACTACCCCTATCGTTTTCAATAATATTGAAAAGAACTTTCATTTTTTTCAGGAGGGCAAAGGTAAGTGAAAACTTAATATTTCAAAACTTTACGCGTTTTTTTTTCACTACTTCTTCACTATTTCTTTTGCGCTGCCTCTTAAAGGCCGCAAAATTAACTTCTGTTGTTATAACCAGCAAAACTTTCCACCAGATTTTTTCCTGCAACTATCTGTTATTTTGATTTCCAAACGGTAAAAAAAAGTAAAACCCTGTATCCATTATTGATTTTATCCTAACTTACATATTCTATGAGAGGACACAGATTTTCAAAGTTTCAGCCAGGCGAGGGCAAAAGCCGGTTTGAACAATTGCTCGATCTTTTTTTGGAATTACTAACCTATACAAGCGGCGATGTGGCAGAAGCACTTTCGTGGATGAATGAATTGGATAAAAAATACCAGCTCACCGACGACGAATATGGTATGGGTGATTTTATTGAAGATCTAAAGCGAAACGGATATATCAAGGAAGAAAATGAACAGGGAAAGATTGTACTTACAGGAAAAAGCGAGCAGAGCATCCGCAAAAAAAGCCTGGAAGAGATCTTCGGAAAACTGAAAAAAGGTAAAACCGGCGAACATACGACACATAAGCCGGGATTGGGTGATGAAATAAGTCCTGATCACCGGCCGTTCCAGTTTGGCGACACCCTCGAGCAGATCGACTTTACCGAAAGCATTCGCAATGCACAGATCAACCACGGCATCGAGAGTTTTGCCATGCAGGAAGATGACCTCCAGATCAGGGAAACCGATTATAAAACACAGACCTCCACTGTGTTAATGATCGATATTTCTCATTCAATGATCTTATATGGCGAAGACCGGATCACTCCGGCAAAAAAAGTTGCGATGGCGCTCAGCGAGTTGATAACGACAAAGTATCCGAAAGACACGCTCGACATCGTGGTTTTTGGAAACGATGCCTGGGCCATCGAAATCAAAGATATTCCGTATCTGCAGGTTGGACCCTACCATACCAATACCGTTGCCGGTCTGGAACTGGGAATGGATATTTTGAGAAGACGTAAAAATTCAAATAAACAGATCTTTATGATCACCGATGGCAAACCCACCTGCTTAAAGGCAGGAAAAGGCTATTACAAAAACAGCTTTGGGCTGGATAAGCGCATAACAAACCGCTGCCTGAATCTGGCGGCACAGTGCAAAAAATTGAAAATACCGATTACCACATTCATGATTGCAAGCGATCCGTACCTCCAAAGATTTGTGACAGAATTTACCGAATCAAACAATGGAAAGGCCTTTTTTGCAACGCTCGACCGGCTCGGCGCATTTGTTTTCCGCGACTTCGAGAGTGGCAAAAGGAAGATCGTTTATTGAGATGTGAGATGCTTAAATAATAAATTTGCTTTTTTGTTTCCAACATGTAAATTTGCAGCTTATTGCATTAACCTATTTTTTCATTAAGCCTTTAAATTTCTATTTAACATGGCAGTAAAGATCAGACTTCAAAGACACGGAAGTAAAAAGAGGCCTTTCTATTTTATAGTTATCGCCGATGCCCGTGCACCCCGTGATGGAAAATTTATTCAAAAAATCGGGACTTACAATCCACTTTCAGTACCGGCTACTGTTCAGCTCGACAGACAAAAAGCGCTCGAATGGTTACATAAAGGCGCACAGCCAACCGATACGGTTAGAAGGATTCTTTCATTCAAAGGTGTTTTATATTTAAAGCATCTGCTTCGTGGTGTTAAACTTGGTTTGTTTGATGAAGCCGCAGCAATGGTGAAATTCCAGAAGTGGCATGAAGAACATGAAGCAAGCTTAAAACGCCGTAATGAAGAGCATAAAAAATCTCAAAGAGCAAGACGCAGTACCCCTCCTGTGCAGCGGGTAAATCAAAACGATGAAACTTCAGCTTAAGATTTTGTAAACTCTTTTAAAAAAGCTGTCCAATCCGGACAGCTTTTTTTTTGCCTAAAAGTGTTAACTTGTAGCAACTCTCCACTTTAAACAACATCGGCTTTATGAAAATTTTTTACACCCTCATTCTTGCTGCCGCAGTGTCCGGCGCAACCTCAAATGCTCAAACCGGCAAGCTCGATCAATCTTTTGGAAACAGCGGAATTGTTGTTACACCCCTGTCGAATGGGAACGATGTTGCAAAGGGTTTGGCCATACAGGATGATAACAAAATCATAGTAGTGGGCACCGGTTATCTCAGCGACCGCAACTTTTCTGACGCTTTCCTGATACGCTATCGCTCCGATGGGACCATCGACAGCAGTTTCGGACTCAATGGACTCGTTATACCAAAGCTGGGTGGCCGAACCGGAACCCTGAGCAGCGTAGTAATTCAACCGGATAGCAAAATTTTAGCAGGCGGAACTTCCAACAATCCCTCGGGAGGCTATAATTTTAAACTGATCCGTTTGAACAGCGACGGATCTGCAGATCCAACTTTTGGCGCCAGCGGTAAGGTTTCTACTGATTTCGGTGCAGATGACTGGCTATCTGAGATAAAGCTCCTTTCTGATGGAAAGATTTTAGCCGTCGGAAGATCCGGTTTTCTATACTACAACACCACGGTAATCGCGAGGTACAACAGAGATGGATCGCCCGACTATTCGTTTGGAGGCGACGGGAGGATAGTGCTCGGCGAAAATTCGGGAGAAGGCACTTCCATTGACGTCTTACCAAACGGTAATTATATTGTGGGAGGCACTTACTCAGGTTATTCATTTTCAAACCACGGATTTCTAAAGAGCATAAAACCATCCGGCGTTTTGGATTCCTCATTCGGAAGCAACGGCACAACCGTACTTCCCGAATTATACGGCATTGCTAACGTACTAGCCCTTCCAAATGGAAAAATCGTTTGCGGCGGTTCTAAGAATTTTGATGATTCCTATTACAAACACAAGTTTGCCTTATACCGGTTTAATGCAAACGGACAATTCGACCATAGCTTTGGTACTAATGGCACCATTGTTACCGTCCTGGATTCAGTCAATAATCTTGATCGGGGAGGCCAAATAGTTTTAACACCAAACGGACAGATTGTTCAGGCGGGCTCATCAGCAGGCCGCGCAGCTTTATTGAGATATCAATATAATGGTACATTAAACGGTTTTGTAACAACGGATGCCGGAGGCGACAGTTCGTATATTTCTACAATGGCTTTTGAAAAAGATTACAGCAAATTGGTTGCGGCAGGCTCACGTCTGACTGGTGAAATAGACACTGGTGACGATGTGTTAATATTGAGATATTATGCCAGACACAATCAAGTTCAACCGCCGGCTTATAGCAGCAGCAAAAAGATGGAGGAGCAAAAACAGCTTCTGATCTATCCAAATCCTGCAAAGACAAGACTATATGTTGAGGGATTGGAGGGAAAATATTCGGCAAAATTTTCGCTGTCTGACCGGGCTGGAAATGTTGTGTACAGCGAAAGGAGCCGAAATACAGACCGAAAGGAGTTAAATGTAGCTGCGTTGAAACCGGGTATCTATTTTCTTCAGGTTGAAGAAAACGGGCAAATTTACAAATTCACTATAATAAAGGAATAGCAGGAAAAGATGCAGGTGGATTAATCCAGTCTTTTTGAAATTTTGTCGTTGATCAGTTCAAAAAGATGTTCGGGATGGTATTTTCTCCATTCTTCAACCTCCATCAATTCAATGTAATAATTAAGCTTTCGTTTCAGAAAGTCGTATTGGGTAGCTTCAGGCATGTTTAGAGAAACGATCCAGCCTTCTTCATCTGTCACTTCATCAAACCATTCGATGTAATAGTCGCGGTCACTGCTGTGAAAATTCAACACGTTTTCGGTAATCAGAATGAATTTCGTAATGCCTTCTTCAAAAAGGCGGTCGATCACTTCCCTTTTTAATGTCATGATATCATTTTCAATGGCATCATTCCATTCGCCAATTAATTCTATGATCGCAAATTTCTGGTCATAATCTGCAAATAATATCTTCATGTAAAGGGTACGGCTTCCAAATTCGTCCCATTGCGGATGAATGTAAAAATTGTAGATGGCCTGGGTATATTCAAACTCATTATAAATGCGTCCAAAAAACGGGCTGCGTTCATCTTCTTCCGCAGTATACAAATGCCTCCAGTTATAAAACGGTTCTATTTCATGCATAGAATAGTAATTGTGCAAAGTTAGGCAAATGCTATTACAGCCTTGTTAAGGGGGTGGTTAAAAAAACCAAACGCAGGTCAATCAAAACCTGCGCTTGTACGGATTTCCGTTATTTAATTTACTTATTTTATTCCGAATGCCTTTTTTACTTTTGGTACAAAATCGAGCTTTTCCCAGGTGAATAGTTCCACCTTTTTTACGATCGTTTTACCTTCGGGAGATCTGAATTCCTTGGTCACCGTTTCGCTCTTTCTGCCCATATGTCCATAAGCGGCCGTTTCGCTATAGATAGGATTTCTCAGCTTCAGGCGCTGCTCAATAAACCAGGGTCTGAGATCGAAGATTTCTGTTACTTTTTGCGCTATTTCGGCATCCGAAAAATCGACCTTTGCGGTTCCGAAAGTATTTACGAATACGCCGATCGGCTGCGCAATGCCGATGGCATAAGAAACCTGTACCAATGCTTCTTCGCTTACACCGGCTGCCACCAGATTCTTAGCGATATGACGCGTAGCATAGGCGGCAGAACGGTCAACTTTTGAAGGATCTTTTCCGCTGAAGGCACCGCCTCCGTGTGCGCCTCGTCCTCCATAGGTATCAACAATTATTTTTCTTCCGGTAAGGCCGGTATCGCCGTGAGGGCCGCCGATAACAAATTTGCCGGTTGGATTGATGTGGTATTTTATTTTATCGTTGAAAAGCTTTGCATACTTCGGATACTTTGAAACGATCCTCGGAACAAGGATTTTCATCATATCCTTTCTGATCTTTTTGGCCATCTTTTCTTCCGAATCAAAATCATCATGCTGGGTAGAAATAACGATCGCCTCAATTCTCGATGGCTTGTGCTGGTCGTCGTATTCCAGTGTAACCTGGCTTTTGGCATCCGGACGGAGATACGTGATCTCGTTGTTTTCTCTTCGCAATTGCGCAAGCTCCTGCAATATTTTATGGGAAAGGTCCAATGCCAGCGGCATAAAGTCTTCGGTTTCATTGGTTGCATAGCCAAACATCATTCCCTGGTCGCCTGCCCCTTGCTCTTCTTTATTGATCTTATCAACGCCCTGGTTAATATCCGGCGATTGCTCATGAATAGCCGATAAAATTCCGCAGCTATTGGCTTCAAACATGTATTCGCTCTTTGTGTAACCGATCTTTCTGATTACACCTCTGGCAATTTCCTGCACATCGAGATAGGCTTTGCTTCGCACCTCTCCTGCCAGCACCACCTGGCCGGTTGTAACCAGTGTTTCACATGCCACCTTGCTGTTTGGATCAAAAGCAAGAAAATTATCGATTAAGGCATCAGAGATCTGATCGGCAATTTTATCGGGATGTCCTTCAGAAACACTTTCAGACGTAAATAAATAAGGCATAGATTTTTTTTAACGGTTGCAAAGATAATGGCATAATTAGAACCGCCATTTGTAAAACTTTTTTTGAGGCCGATCGCAATATTTATTGCGGCACTTCAGAGTACACAATGTGCAACCTCATCCGGTATTGCTCATTATTTCCACCACCCAACCGAACTCTACCAATGGCCGGTGCGTTGAGGGCCGACAGTGTTGTACCGGTAAATACGGGGAACTTATTGGTTTCGGTAATCGAAACGAAATCGTTGAAAGGCGCAAATAAAATAAGATCATACGGATTGTCACCTCTTGTGATGATTCCCTGCACGTAACGGGAAATATTAAAGCTATACGCATAGATCGTACCTCCGCCAATTGAATCTTTCTTTTGAAACGGATAGCAGCCAAATAACTTTTGATTGTTTACAACATAATAGTTGTTGCTGCTTGAGGTATAAGTAACATCGTATGGCAATAAAAACCGCGACATCGAGTCTTTACTGAATGGCGTCAAAAACAGGTTAGGCGGAAGGAAATAGTTTTCATACGCAAACCCCGGATTCGGCACCTGCTCCATCACAAGTTCGGCACGGTGAATAACGCGGTTACTCAAAGAATCCTGCGACAAACCCGGAATTTTAACGGTAGCATAAATTCCCGGATTCGCATCAATAAATATTAGATTCTGGCTCGTATCGGCGGATGCAAGATAAGTTGCCGCCTGGCTGCCACTTCTATCTCTCTTAATATAATTTACCGACGCGCAATTCAAATCATTGCAACTAAAATAACGCATCGTGGTGTCCATCTTTCCGATAGAATCCCTTCTTTTATACCGGTAATAAATAGCCAGTTTCGTGGTTGTATCTATCAGGCTCACCTTCACCAGTGCATTTCCCAGGTTTTGGGGAACGATCTGTAATCCCTTATTAAAGAAATCAAGGTTAAACAGCGAATCGGTCTTGTACGCCTTAAGTGTATCCATCAGCTTCAATCCATAGCTGTCATCGAGCCGGATCCTTAAGGGAGTGGTATCATTTAACAATTTCAGATTCACTCCTTTGCCCGAATGGTTATAGGTGATTTCATTGCCCGCCGGAATAAAACTATTGGTAGGATAAACCGAGTCGGCCCTGAGAAACTCTCCCGGACCATCGATCGGAATTTCAAAAACTTTTAAAGAAAGAAGCTGGTTAGAATCACCATAAGATCCATTATACTTCAAAACCAAAACGACACTGTCGAGCATCAGGCTGTCAGGTGAAACGGGAAAGGTAAAAGGAAATGAAGGCTTCATCTGCATATAGACTGAAGCGGTAGTTTTTCCAAATAAAGGATCATCTGTATATCCTAACGTATGCGTAGCCGCCGTGCTTACCCGGGTGAAAGTGTCCGTTGCATTTTTGGTGATTACATCGAGATACATTTCTTTGGTGTTTACACCATCAACTGCAGGAATCAACTCTCCGCCAATATCGGTTGTTACAATTTTTGTACATCCGAAAACAACAAAAGATAAAATAAGAAATAATGGAAATCGTCTCTTATAGAAAGGTAAATTCATGAAAAATTACTTGGTCGCAAGCTCGTTATACAATTCTAAATAGTCTGTTAAATCACTGTCTGTATCGGAATAGGGTAATATCTTTTTACCTTTTACTTTAGAAAATTCTTTCAGCAGGGCGGGATCGGTATTCTCGCTTCCAAAGGTAATTGCATCCGCATAGGTAGCGCCACCTCTGAACATTGCGGTATTGTTGGCGTCTTTAAAAGCCGCCAGGTCTTTTTCCTTGATATTCGTATGGATTAACGCTTTTTCTACAAATGAGTCTCCAAGGCTTTCAGAAAAAGTGTTTTCTCCAATACTGAAAACGATCTTTCCGTGGCTGAAAACCGGTTCTCTCTTATAAACCGTCTTGATATAGGCGGGAATCAACCCGGTCATCCATCCACTGCAATGAATGATATCGGGAGGCCATCCGAATTTTTTTACCGTTTCCAATGCTCCTTTACAATAAAAGATCGTTCTAAGATCATTGTCTTCAAACCATTCATCATTTTCGTCGTGGGTCACAAACTTCCTCTTGAAAAAATCCTCATTGTCGAGAAAATAAACCTGTAACCTTGCATTTGGAAGACTTGCAACCTTAATTTGTAAAGGGTAATCGTCATCATCAACCGAAACATTTATCCCCGACAATCGTACCACTTCATGCAAACGATGACGTCTTTCATTGATGACACCAAACCGCGGCATTATACACCTTACCTCAAAATTATTATCATTGCATTTTATTGCTAATTTGTTGACAACTTCGGCGAATTCTGTCAATTCAAGATAGGGCGACATCTCGGTTGCAATAAATAAAATTCTTTTCTTTGTTGACATTCTTTATCCGTTATTTGGCGCTTTACTTATAAAAATAAGGTGGCAAAGGTACGAAAATGGTTTTAATTTAATATTTATATCGATAGTTTTGACCTCTTCCATATTTATCTATGAAGATTTTTAAGAAAATAACCGACCTGTCTGCTTATCTGGAAATTCAAAAAAAATCAGGAAAACAAATAGGATTTATTCCCACGATGGGAGCCCTTCATAACGGGCATCTTAAGCTTCTACAGACCAGTATTGATCATAATGATTTTACAGTTGTAAGCATATTTGTAAACCCTACCCAATTTAACAATACAAAGGATTTTGAACGCTATCCGATAACCATTGAGAACGATATTCTGCAACTCGAAAAACATCATGCAGATCTGCTTTTCCTACCTGAAGTAAATGAAATGTATCCGGAAGGAACAGAAGATCAACCCAACATCGCTTTGGGCAGGGTGGAAAGCGGGCTCGAAGGCTTTTTTCGCCCGGGTCACTTTCAGGGCGTGGCAACTATTGTAAAAAAACTGCTTGAAGCAGTAAGGCCCGATTTCCTTTATATGGGACAAAAAGATTTTCAGCAGTGCATGGTAGTTGCAAAACTTTTACAACTAATGCGCCTGCCCGCAACACTTGAAATTGTACCAACTCTCCGGGAAGAAAGCGGACTTGCGATGAGTAGCCGGAATATGTTACTCAGTGAAGAAGGCAGAAAGAAGGCGGCAGCCATATTCGCTGCCTTACAGCATGTGAAGGATAACATTCTGAATGCACCTGTAGAGCAGCTTAAAGAAGAAGCAAAGAAAATAATGACGGATGCCGGGTTTTCAAAAATAGAATATCTCGAGCTCTGTAAGGCAGATGACCTTTCACCCACTGAAAATTTTGAAAAAGGCCAGAAAGCTGTAATCATTACCGCAGCCTATCTTGAAGGTGTCAGGTTGATCGACAACCTCTTAATTAACTAAATATTTTCATTTCTACTTTTATAACTTTGCGCCCCATGCAAATACAAGTACTCAAATCGAAGGTTCACCGGGCTTCCATCACCGAGGCCAATTTGAATTATGTAGGAAGTCTTACCCTCGATCAGGATTTAATGGACGCTGCCAACTTCATTGAAAATGAGAAAGTACAGGTAGTGAATGTTAATACCGGAACACGCCTTGAAACTTATCTGATAAAAGGTAAACGGGGCAGCGGCACGGTTTGCCTTAACGGTCCGGCAGCTCGGCTTGGCGCGGTCGGAGATATTGTCATCATCATATCCTATGCACTGATGGATTTTGAGGAAGCGAAAAAATTTGATCCCTCGGTTGTTTTCCCGAAAGAAGGTAACAAGCTTTAGAATAGAAGCTTTTCTTCTTTGTTTTCACTTCTGATTATCGCTACATTTACACTATGCAAAATGTAGATTTCGTTCCCGGAAAAATCATGGACCGGGAAAAATTAAACCGCTTTATTAACTCAGAAAGGGTAAAGGGAAAAACCTTCGCATTTACCAATGGCTGCTTTGATATTTTACATGAAGGCCATATCTATTCTCTATCCGCGGCGGCAAGGGAAGCCAACTTTCTGATAGTCGGACTAAACAGCGACAGCAGCGTTAAAAAATTAAAAGGCACCGCCAGGCCGGTTCATAATCAACATTCGAGGGCACTTATTCTTGCCTCCCTGCTGATCGTTGATGCGGTAGTTGTTTTTGAAGAAGAAACACCGGAAGAACTGCTGAAGCTGATCCGTCCCGATGTATATATAAAAGGAGGCGATTATACAATTGAACAACTGGCGGGACATGAAATCGTAGAAGGTTATGGCGGAAAAATAATTATCCATCCCTTTTTAAACGGCTTTTCCACCACTTCCACCGTCAATAAAATTAAAGAAGCGGGAAAGGATAGCTGAAATTTATTGTTGAAAAAGATTGTTACCTTTAAACGATTCAACAACTGCGGTTAAACATTCTATTAATTATTCACCTCAAAATAATCAATTATGCCAAACAGCAGGAAAAGACACAAACATCAAAATCATCAGATTCAGCACCACGTTAAAAAAGATAAGGGAAGGGCTTCACTCGTCTTAATGGTGATCATCGGCGTTTTTGGATTACTTATCGGAGGCTTTGCGAGTGAAGCAAATATTCTATGGATTTTCGTATGTGCCTTAATCGGAGCTTTTACAGGATATCTGATCGGAAGAAATATGGACCGGTCGTTAAGCAGTAAATAATCCGGCAATCAGGCAGAAGCGGCTTTCATTTTTTCGGTAACGCGTCTGATGTCAATTGCGAACTTTGAGATGAAATAAAACTGATCTGCTATTGCTTTAAACTCCGACAGACTCTTACGGGTATCTGTATCTATTAATCCTTGATTTAATTCTGATTGCCGCTTTTCGAGCAGCGCTTCCACCTGATTGAATATTTCCTTTTTTGTGTTTAACGGCCCTTCCTCTGAAACCTTCTTATCGCTCAATAGCTGCTGGGTAACCTCAAACTGTCGCACAATCTCTTCAATTATCGGAACAAATTGCTGCGACGCGTATTTTGCTGCCAGTGGACGCATGTAATAAGCGAGGGTTGCAATATGAGAAGCGAGGGTATGGTTTAATACCACAAATTCAAATATCAGTGCACTGTTTTTTCTTTTGCTTTTAGGTTCTGAAAGCAAACGGGTAAATGCATTGGATAAATTGGCTATCGATACAAAAGCGTTTTTTCTTTTCACCTTGTAATCTGTTTCCGGAACCGGATTGCCGGTATATACATCTGCAATCACCATGAAATAATCCTTGTTGTCTGAAATAGCGGTACACATGGTGGTATTAATCTGCTCCTTCTCCCAGGAAGGAACGAGAAAAAAGCTCGCCAGAAATGCAATTGCAGAACCGATGCCCGTATCGAGCAAACGGTCATAGAGTGCGGTCATAAAAGGCAGCGGACTGATCAGATGGAAGAGCAATAATACATAGGGCGTAAGTAAAACGACGCCCCACAAATAATTTCGCCTGATGGTTGTGTAGGTAGCAATCATAAAAAATATCATCAGGGCAAACAAGGTCGATTTATCTTCCACAAATATCAGTATAACCATTCCGATCACGGCTCCGGCAATCGTTCCGAGTACCCGCTGAATATTGCGTTTTTTACTCAGTGCATAATTAGGCCGGAGAATGATTATCGTGGTCATCATGATCCAATATCCGTGGCCGAGTGGAAAGAAAATGCTTACAATGTAGGCAGAGAGTGCGGCTATGCTAACCCTTACCGCATGGCGGAAAGTATTTGATTTTAAACTGAGGTTGTTGGCAAACAATCTGAATTCAATATTTTGCTTCGAAATGAACCGGTCATAATCCAGCTCAGAATATGACTTATTGATCTTTCTTTTATAGGTTGTGTATAGTTGAATGACATGAATCCGTTCAACCATGTCTTCTATATTATCGAAAATGTGACGAAGGCTGATGAATCCAGCCACGTTACCGGCATTTCTATGGTCAGCCACATACTGCCGGTAATACAGTTTTGTGTCTTTCAACAGATCCTTCAGGCTGTTGGAAGGAAAGGCAGGACGATCGCTCTTAATGGCCACTCCCGTTAAATTTATTTCTTTTACCAACGCCAGGATAAGCCGTCTGAACCGTTGAAGAATGTCGGTTCCCTGAAAATAAGTGTGCAACGCTTTATAATCCTGGTAAGAAGTAGTTACCCTTTCAAACAGATCCACGATTTCCACAAAAATTACCACCAGTGTTCGACCGGTATTGGTGGTTTCTTTGATGATATTGCGGCTTTTGAAAAGGAGTTCCCGGATAAGATTTTGTTTATCCTGCAGTTTTATCTGTTGTTGCAGCATTTGCTGGTAAACGTCTTCATAATCTACCGTTTCACCGTAAAACTGCGACCTTATCCTTAAATATTCTGCCGTTTCCAGGAAACAATCGCCGAGCTCCTGCTTGATGAGTTTAAATGGCCGGAAGCTGTACAACAGCAAACTCAGCAAAGTATACCAGAGCCCGCCTGCCAAAATCAGGAGCGAATTGATCAGCGGGTCAACTCCAATGTGCGATTGACGCAGGCTCAAAACCATTACCAGCAATGCAGCAAGTCCGATACTGCTTGCACGGGCGCCAAAAACGCCGATCATTGAAAAAACAAAACAAATAATTACGATGTTAATTCCAAGTAAGACCGGATAGGGAGCAATGAGTGCGGTAATGTAGCTCACCAAAAAGATGATAAGACTACAGGCAAGCATTCCGTTTCGCCGGTGTTGAATCGGTCCGGGATTGTCGGTTACCGTAACACCGAGTGCGCCAAGTGACACGATCGTTCCGGTGGCAAGGTGTCCAAAATAGTTCAACACCAGGGCAGGAATTAAGATACCGGCAGTAATTCTTAATCCCTCACTCAGATAGCGGCTGTTAACAAAATTCTTATACTCATTCAAATAATTCATATCCTGCCCTGAATAAATTTGCAAACGATCATGAGGAAAAAAAGCAGCATCAGCTCCAATTCCGCCAACGCATTTCCTGTCAGCAAAAATCTTCCTTATCCTCTCTTTCTCTTTCGCTGATGGCATCGAGAACTGCTTCCTTTATTAAAGGATTTGTGTTTGCAGGTTTAAAGATCGCCCTGTTATTTTCGTTCTCAATGGTAAATGTCAAAGCCGGTTCAATAAATAACACGCCGGAATAACCTTTGGTTCCGTCTGAAAGTGTAATGGGATGAAAATCGAGTTGGTATTCCTTTCCATTAACCATACAGGAGGTTTTATTCATTGACATAATCTTTCATTTGGTCAAAAATAAGGATTTTAAAAACCGCAAAGGTGCAGCAGCCGATCCAAATGCATTCGTTGCATTTCGATAAAGCAGTGAGGTAAAGAAAAATGAGCAGAATTGATTTAAATTTACCGCTTCACGCGCTGAAAGATTAAAAAAGGCAAAAAACCCATCAGCTAAAAAACCGTATCAATTTACATTATCCTATATTTGCGGCTCAAATAACTTGAATAGTGCCAACAAAATTTTCTAAAGAAACTTATTTATACTGGTATGAGCTGATGCAGCTCATCCGACAGTTTGAATTAAAGGCTGAAGAAATGTACAAGATGGCGGGAAAGATCAGAGGATTTTTCCATGCTTATATCGGCCAGGAAGCCATCGCTGCCGGATGTATGACGGCCACCCGTGAAGAAGATCCCTTTATAACCGGCTATCGCGATCACGGCCTTGCTATTGCAAAAGGCGTGAGTCCCGAGAGTTGTATGGCCGAACTTTATGGTAAAGCAACCGGAAATGCCAAAGGCAAAGGCGGAAGCATGCACTTTTTCAGTAAAGAACACCATTTTTATGGGGGCCACGGAATTGTGGGAGCGCAGATTGGTGTGGGAGCAGGAATTGCATTTGCAGAAAAATATAAAAATACCGACAACGTAACCCTTTGCTTTTTTGGAGATGGTGCTGCCAGACAAGGAATTCTGCACGAAACCTTCAATCTTGCCATGACCTGGAAACTGCCCGTTGTTTTTATCTGCGAAAATAACCATTATGCAATGGGAACCTCAGTTGAAAGAACGTCAAATGTGATTGACATCTACACCCTTGCAGATGCTTACGATATGCCGGGCGACAAGGCCGATGGAATGACACCTGAATCTGTACACGAAGCGGTGGCAAGAGCGGTAAAAAGGGCGAGAGAAAAAGGTGGTCCCACCCTGCTCGAACTGAAAACCTATCGCTATAAGGGCCACTCGATCTCAGATCCCGCAAAATATCGCACAAAGGAAGAAGTAGAACAGTACAAAGAACGTGATCCGATCGCAATTGTGCTGAAAACGATCAAAGACAACAAGATCGCTTCCGACCAGGAAATCGCCGCTATTGATGAAAGGGTGAACCAGATTGTTGAACAAAGCGTAAAATTTGCCGAAGAAAGTGCATGGCCGGGCGATGACGAAGTACTGAAGGACGTTTATGTAGATCAGAATTATCCATTCATAACCGATTAATAATAATAAAACAATTCTCAAAAAAAGTATATGGCGGCGAAACAGGTGAAAAAGGAATCGGGTGATTTCTTCTTGCATGCAGAAAGTTTCTGGGAAAAAAATCAAAAATCCATCTTAATCGTATTGGCGATTATCGTGGTGGGCGTGGGCGGATGGTTTGCCTACCAGTCAATGGTAGTTGCACCTAAAGAGCAACAGGCAGCCGAAGCAATTTATAAGGCGGAAGCGCATTTTGCACAGGATTCGTTTCATACTGCATTGAATGGTGATGCATCCGGAAAAGGATTTTTATACATCATCAATAATTATGGCAGTACGAAATCAGGCAATCTGGCAAAATATTATGCCGGTGTTTGTTATCTGCAAACGGGCGATTTTAATAATGCTGTAAAATACCTCAGCGATTTTACCACCGATGCCAAACAAATCCAGATGATGGATTACGGTTGTCTCGCTGATGCCTATAGTGAAATGAACAAAAACGATGAGGCAATAAAGTTCTACAAAAAAGCTGCGGAAACCTTTCCTGAAGACCAGGTGAATGCTTCAGAATATCTTTTCAGAGCAGCCATGAAATCGGAGATTTCGGGAAAGACAGACGAAGCAGTTAATCTTTACAAGCAACTGAAAGAGAAATTTCCGCAAACACAAAGAGGTAACGAAGTAGACAAATACATCTATCGCCTGAGTATTCAACCCAATGATTTCAGTGTAAAATAATGTCAACAGAAGGAAATAAAACGCTTTATAAAGGCATCCCAAATTTAAAGGATGCCTTTATAGTAATTGTGAAAACCGAATGGAATGCTGCCATTGTAGATAAACTGGAGGAAGGCGCCGTTTCGGTTTTGGATCAAAATGCCATTCAACATCAAACCCTGATTGTTCCCGGTGCAGTGGAAATTCCGTTTATGATAAACGCTTATTCTAAAAGCAATGAACGAAAAGCCGATGCTTTCATCGCTCTTGGAACAGTTATCAGAGGCGATACACCTCACTTCGACTACGTTTGTAAACTCGTGACCGAAGGCATTCTACAGCTCAATCTTCAACTTTCGTCACCGGTAATCATGGGCATTTTAACCGTTAACACAATGCAACAGGCGGAAGAAAGAACGGGCGGTATTCACGGTCAAAAAGGTAGCGAGGCTGCGGTGGCGGCAATGAAAATGATTGCCCTCAACCGCCAATTATCTTAACCAGTTCATATTTTCCAATCAATAATACGGTTTACCCATTCTTCCTTAAATGGTGCCGCAATGCGGATATAGTTGTCGGTATATCCTTCCATCATCCCATTTTTTCCCGTATGCTCAAATAGGACCGGACGAATTTCACCCGAATGAAGACCGGCAAAATAAGCCTGTTTTTTATAACTCAGGTTTCTGAGAATCTTATTGCGTTCGTGGCGAACTGCCGGTGGAATAACCGGTTGAATATCAAGCGCAGCGGTATTATCCCTTTCAGAATAGGTAAACACATGCAAATACGAAACGTCAAGCTGATGAATGAAATCAAAGGTTTCCTTAAATGCCTCATCAGTTTCCGAAGGAAAACCAACGATCACATCCACACCAATTGCGCAATGCGGCATCAGTTGTTTAATCTTTTCCACCCTTTGCTGATACAGTTCCCGTTGATATCTTCTACGCATCGATGCAAGAATCCTGTTACTGCCACTTTGAAGTGGAATATGAAAATGCGGCATAAACTTTTTGCTGGAAGCCACAAATGCGATGATCTCATCGGTCAGTAAATTGGGCTCAATAGATGATATCCTGTAGCGGCTGATGCCCTCCATCTTCTCAAGTTGCTGAATGAGGTCAAAAAAACTATATGGTCTTTTTTTCGTTTCGTTTACAAACCCGAAATCACCCAGGTTAACGCCCGTCAATACGATTTCCTTCACTCCCTTTGCTGCCAGGTCGCGTGCATTGCTGATCACATTTTCAATGCTGTCGCTTCTGCTTTTTCCCCTGGCCATCGGGATGGTACAGAAGGAGCAGTTGTAACTGCAACCGTCCTGAACTTTTAAAAACGCCCTGGTGCGATCGTTATACGAGTAAGAGGCATGAAACCCATTTACTTCTTCAATTTCACAACTCGAAATTTTGGTAGAATCGCCTTTCGTCAGCTCACGAAGGTGATGGCCGATATTAAACTTTTCCGCCGCTCCCAATACCAGATCCACTCCGGGAATTTCCGCAATTTCCCGCGGTTTCAATTGCGCATAACATCCTGTTATCACCACGAGGCTTTCCGGCGACTTCCTTTGAATCCTCCGCACAATCTGCCGGCATTCCTTATCTGCATTTTCGGTTACCGAACAGGTATTGATAACATAAACATCCGCTTTATCCTCAAATTCTTTCTGCTCAAATCCATCCCCGGTGAGCATACGACTAAGAGTTGAAGTTTCAGAAAAATTCAACTTGCATCCCAACGTATGAAAAGCCACTGATCGCTTATTGTCCATCCGGCAAAGATAAGACGCGGTTTGGCTTTAATTAATTGCGCTTTTTGTTTTGGTATAATTTAACCAGGCTGCCTTCAACCCGATACTTTCATTATTTTTATTCGCCAACAAATTATTCTGGAATGAGAAAGGCAATGCCGCTGATAATTCTGATTATCCTTGCAATCGTAACGATCGTCATCAACAGGTACAACGAAACCGGACCTTCTTCCGCCACCTCCTCCACTTCGTCTGCCGGTGGTAATGCTACTTCATCGAATGCTTCCACCACCCGGGGACTAAATCGCAATCCTTCCCACATCAGTTATTCAAAGCATGCAAAATGCAGAATGGCCTGCCGGCACATCGATGAATCTGAAATAAAACAGATTTTAAAGGAAGGCAAAATCAACTATTCAAAAAGCGATCTGAAAGCAGCAGAATGTAAAAAAAGGTATGCAGTGGAAGGAGTTACGCGTGACCGTCAGCGGATAAGGATAATCGTAGCGCCCTGCCAGACAGAAGTAACGGTGATAACTGTTATTGACCTCGAAAAAGACTGGACCTGCGATTGTGATTGAAAAACCTATTTATCATTTTCGACCATAAAAAACTGCTTCTTGCTATTCTATTCTTAAAAAAAATGTTGAATTTTCAACTTTCATGAGTTTACATTAGGTTTGCTCTCTTTTCAAAACGTGACCAAAATGAATTTTAAAAAGACGAACATCATTACCGGTTGGATTGTCGGACTGTTTGCCTGTATCGTGTATATTTTAACCAGTGAGGCCGGTGGCAGTTACTGGGATTGTGGTGAATTTGTAAGCAGTTGTTTCAAGGTTCAGATTCCGCATCCCCCCGGCGCGCCTTTATTCGTGCTGATCGGACGGATCTTCATTGTTTTATTTGGCGATAATCCAATGACCGCTGCAAAAGCATTAAACGTGATGAGTGCGTTAATGAGCGGATTTTCGATTCTCTTTCTATTTTGGACCATCACGCATTTTGCCCGCAAAATTGTGCAGAAGGATAAACTGAAATTATTAACGGCTTCACAGGTATTGGCAATTATGGGAGCCGGAGTGGTGGGCGCACTTGCCTACACATTTACCGACTCTTTTTGGTATAGTGCGGTAGAAGGTGAAGTTTATGCTGCGAGTTCCTTTTTCACTGCAATTGTTTTTTGGGCTATCCTGAAATGGGAAAACCAGGCCGAAGAAACCGGTGCTGATAAATGGATCGTCTTTATTTTCTTTCTCATCGGTCTGTCGATTGGCGTGCATCTGCTTTGTTTGCTTTGCATTCCCGCGATTGTGATGATGATCTATTTCAGAAAAAGCGCTTCCTTTCCATATGCCGACATCCGGAAATACTTTATCTGGATAATGATTGCTGCCGGAGTTTTGGGTTTCATTGCTAGTCTCATTGGTGCCCAGGCCGATGCCGACAGTGCAAGAGGAATTCCGTCTGACAATACTGTTGCGGTTTTAATCTTATTGGGAGCAGCAATTGCAATCGGATTGCTCTACGTTATTGAACGGTGGAAAAAAGATCGGAAAGAGTTTTACGGCGGCGCTTACATCTTTTTCATCTTCGCTCTGATCATTCTGGGTATTGTGCAGATCGGATTGATTCAATATTCTATCAAGGCAGCCGGAAAATTTGATATCTTCTTTGTAAATGACCTTGGATTACCGTTTTATTCCGGATTTGCATTCTTCTTTATTTTAGTAGCAGTTGCGATTTGGCGAGGAATAAGATATTCAATCAAAAAAGGACTTTACTATCTGCAACTGGCATTGTGGTGCATCTCATTTACACTCATCGGATACAGTACTTATCTCACGACAATGATTAGAAGTACCGCAAATCCTTCCATCGACATGTATAATGTGGATAATCCGATCAGCCTGGTGGGATATCTTGGGCGTGATCAATATGGCGATTTCCCACTGTTGTATGGACAAAAGTTTACTGCGAATCCTATCAACTATACCGAAACCTCGACCCGTTATCAAAAAGGTGATAAAAAATATATAGCCGAAGGCAGGAACGGCCATTACGTTTTTGCCAAGGATGATAAAATGGTATTCCCAAGGATGTGGGATATGAGCAATGATCAGGGACACCGTGATTATTACGCCTATTTCATGGGTATCGGAAAGTCGCCCGATGGCGAATATGAGCGGGCACCGACCTTTTTAGATAACCTGAAATTCTTCATTGCCTACCAGAATTATTATATGTATATCCGCTATTTCATGTGGAATTTTAGCGGCCGACAGGATGATCTTCAGGGCCAGTTTGCGGGAAATGTGAGAGATGGAAACTGGATTTCGGGAATCAATATTATTGATAATGCCCTCTACGGTGATCAATCAATGCTTCCGGATAGCCTCAAAAACAATAAGGCCCATAATCGGCTTTTTTTCCTGCCGTTTATTCTCGGACTCATCGGGATGTTTTATCATTTCAAACGAAAAGGAAAAGATGCTCTGGTGAATTTCCTCTTGTTTTTCTTTACGGGATTTGCAATCGTACTTTATTTGAACCAACCGGGCTTTCAGCCTCGTGAACGGGATTATGCCTATGTTGGATCTTTTTATGCTTTTGCAGTCTGGATCGGGCTGTCCGTTTTGTACTTTATTGAACTGGCTTCCAATTGGAATAAAAAGCTATTGCAGGATATTTTAACCGGCGGCGGCGCAATCGCCTTCATCATGATGTTTGCAATTCTCATTTCCGGTTATGGTGGCGGCGCAGGACTAACGGTGGGAATTGGATTTTTTGTATTGCTCGCGATCGTTGCTGCCGGCGTTCCCTACATCCTGAGGCTTTTGAAAAACAAACAAACGATTACAGTCGGCGCCATCGTTCTTTCTATACTGGTGCCTGTATGGATGGGAGCGCAGGAATGGGATGACCACGATCGCAGCCGTAAGGAACTTGCAAGGGATATGGCAAGAGATTACCTCGAAAGCTGCGCTCCCAATGCTATTCTCTTTTCTTTTGGCGACAATGATACGTATCCTCTCTGGTATGCGCAGGAAGTGGAAGGAATCAGAACAGATGTGAGGGTAATTAACACCAGCCTTCTCGGAATCGACTGGTACATCAACCAGCTCCGGTATAAAGTTAACAACAGTGATTCAATCGATGTAATCTGGAGCCCTCAGCAAATTGAAGGTAATAACCGCGATTACGTGCTGTACCAACCTAAACCACAGTTTCCCGAAAACCGGTATTACGATCTGTATGACATGATGAAGAATTATGTAGGAAGCAGTGATCCCGATAAAGTAGTCAACCGCAACGGAGAAAACATCAGCACATTTCCGGTTACGAAAGTTTCGATCCCGGTAGACCAGCAGGTGGTGCGATCAAACGGCACGGTAAATCCCGGCGATAGTGTATTGAGCGAAATGCGGTTTGAAATTACGGGTAAAAACCTGCTGATGAAAAATGATCTTGCAATGCTAAACATCATTGCGGCTAACAAATGGAAACGCCCGATTTATTTTACTATGCCGTATGGAGAGTTGGGTTTTGGAAAATATATCAGAAGAGACGGCCTTTCTTATCGCCTCGTGCCGGTTGAGATGCAGGAAGGATTGAAGGTCAATACCGACTGGATGTATAATCTGGTGATGGATCCTTCAAAATGGAAATCCGGAAATGCAAATCTCCCGGGAGTTTATTTCGATGAAGAAAACCGCCGCCATCTCAATGATATCAGGAAGGCAGATGTAGAACTAGCTTTTGATCTCATTTTCAAAAACAAATTAGACAGTGCGAGAAAGGTATTAGACCGTACAGATAAGATGATGCTCCAGGAAAACTTTCCTTATGGTATGACTTCAAGAAGTAATGACCACAACCGCATTTCCATGGCGTTTCTTGAGGCCTGTTACCGGTCAGAAAATAAAGACCTGGCGCAAAAGGTACTTGCTTCCGTAAAGAAAGATCTCCAGCAACAGGCACGCTATTACGATGCCTTAACCGGTCAGATGGCAGACAATATGGGATATGAAAAACAGGTCAACGGCCAATTGCTTTCTCAATTGACAGAGATGGAAAAACTGTTTAATGCACCGAAGCCTTCTGTAAACGAAGACGGAAGAATAACGGACAGCACCGTCTTGCCAAATCCGGCCGACGCAACGCGAACCGACACGAACGCATTGAAATAACGTAAAATGAGCTGAGGTTCAATTGAGGCTGTCCTGGAAAAGGGCAGCCTCTTTTCGTCGTCAGGTATCGGTTCTCAACTAACAAGCTGCTGCTTTGCGCGGTGGTAATTTTTCAGAAGGGGGGATGCAATTGCAGATAAGATTTTTTTAGCTCTGCAACAAAATCAGTGCGTTATAATAAAGCAAAAAAAAAAAATTAAACAATAGTTAATTATTACTATTTTGCGCTGAGAATGCGAATGAGATGAGCACCTTAAAATTCTTGCAACAACAAAATAGTCTCTGCCAGTGAGTTTGGAAACAAAAAATAATGACGCCTGTCGCTGTAGAACCTTGTTCCAACCCGAAACAGACTATTCCGCCCATTCCATAGCAACTACAAGCAGTGACCTAAGACAGGGTAAAAATCGAATAGCTGTATTAATTGATAAAACTCAAAATCCTCTTTCATTTACCTTAATGGCTCCCTCTTCCAAACAACGTTTTTTAATAACAAAAATTGTAATATGAGAAGTAGATTGATTTACTCTATTGGCGTACTCTTACTCGTGATGCAGGCATTCACGGTTAATGCGCAAAAAAAGCCCAACGTTATCTATATAACAGTGGACGATTTAAGTATTTGCTTTGATTCTTATGGCAATCCGGAGGTTAAGACTCCGAATATTGACCGGCTGGCCAGCCATGGAACATTGTTCAAAAACGTTTATTGTCAATATGCGTTATGCAATCCAAGCCGCACTTCTTCGCTTAGCGGACAGAGGCCGGACAAGACGCAGGTTTTTGATAACCAGGCAGATCCGCGGAAAGTGTTAGGGCCAAACTTCCGTTTTCTTCCGGAGTTTTTCCATGATAACGGATATCAGACAGAGCGTTATGGAAAAGCCGGACCATGCGGTCACGAATTTTCTGTAAGCTGGGATTGGGGTTCGCTTTTACACGGAAAATCGTATAAGGTTGAGGGCGATCCATACTGGTGGATCGATACCACTTATGATTCTGAAGATGAGACCTTCAGGGCACAGTTAACCGACGAAATGATCGGCAGAATGAGAAAGCCGGTTTCTGAACCTTATTTTTATGGCTTTGCGATGTCAACCCACAATCCATTTACTCCGCTGCTGGAAAACTGGAACAAGCTCGGCGATCCAACTGTTCAGGAAAAACTGAAAGTTGACATGGACGGGAATTATGGAAATGTTGTTGGGAATGGTTCAGGAAACATTATCCTTCCCGATGCTCCGGCAAATGATCTCGATGACATTCCTGCGCCTGCGCTAAAGAAACCGATCATCTATCCCGATGATGAGTGGCAAAGAATGCGCCATGCCTATTATTCTGAAATAATCGAATTAGACGACGTTTTAGGAACATTATTGGATGAACTAGACAGAACCAACGCCTGGGATAATACAATCATCGTATTTTCTTCTGATCATGGTATTCATCTTGGAGAACATGGAGGACAATGGCTCAAACAAACCTTGTTTGAGGAAACCTTACGGGTGCCGCTGATCATTTGCGCCCCCGGCAAGAAAAAAGGAGCAATTTGTGAAAGACCGGTTGAACTTGTAGACCTGTTTGCCACATTAAACGAGTTGGCAGGTATTCCTGCTCCTCCTGACCATCAGGGCGCCAGCTTAGTGCCGCTTTTGGAAAATGCTAATGCAGTGTGGAAAAAAGGTGTATTTGGCCAGGTACAAAGAAAAATGAATAAAGAGCTCGTAGTGGGCAGATCGGCCAGAACTCAAACTTTTGTTTACAATTCATGGGAAAAGTATGGCGAAGAACTTTACGACATCGTAAATGATCCGTTCCAATACACTAACCTCGCATTGAATCCAGCCTATCAGACTGAATTGACCAAAATGCGCAACCTGCTGGCCGGTGGCTGGGAGGCTGCTTTACCACCTGCTTATAGAAAACGCGTGTTTTATGAGGATAAAGACGGCGATGGTTATGGCGGCGATGTTTCGATTGAAGCTTATTTCCCACCGGATGGTTTCACTGCCAAAGGTGGCGATTGCGACGACACCAAAGCCAAGGTTAATCCCGGAGCAAAAGAAAGGCTCTGCAACGGAATCGATGATAATTGTAACGGCGTTATCGACGAAGGACTTCCGGTGCCAACCGTTAAAGTAACCGGTAATACAGATATTTGTCAAACCGGCTCTGTGAAGCTTAGAACAGCAGGAGGAAAAGCTTATAAGGTTCAATGGAAAAAAGATGGTAAAAACATCAGTGGTGCAACATCCAAGACCTATACAGCAACAGAACCCGGTTCTTATACGGTTGTTATATCCAACGATCAGTGCAGTTCCAGTTCAGAAGCAGTGGTTGTTACAAACTCCTGTCCTAAGATTTCTCAGGGAGTCGCAGACGGAGTTTCTATAACTTCATCATCCATGAGCGTGTATCCGTCACCATCAAAGGGAAATGTGACAGTGAATTACAATGCGGTTTCTGCCGGCTCTGTTCAGTTGAAAGTTATTGATATGTCGGGCAAAACCCTCTATATCAACAACCAGAAAATCAGTAAAGGCAAGAACAGCTTCAACTTGCAGTTGTCGCAGCTTAATAACGGTGTTTATTACCTTCAGATCCTTGATCAGAATAAAACGCTGAATGCAAAATTGGTAATAGAAAAATAAAAAATTGTGCTCGATGGATATGGGAACAGGTTGATTCCTGTTCCCATATCTTTTTAATATTTCCCACCTCCTAAAAATTTTTCAAATGAAAAATGCTCTATTAACCCTGTCTTTACTGACAGCCTTCAACCTTGCCGCTTTGGCGCAGCAACGTCCGAATGTTATCATGATTGTGGTGGATGATCTAAACATCGGTTTTGATGCTTATGGTAACCCCAACGCAAAGGCGCCGAATTTTGCGCGCCTGGCAAGCCACGGCGTTCTGTTTAAAACGACCTACGTTCAGTATCCTCTTTGTAGTCCAAGCCGGACATCCATTTTAAGTGGCCAGCGGCCCGATGCCACCGGAATTTATAACAACAAACGCGAACCACGCGATGTATTGGGAGCCAATTTCAGATTCCTGCCTGAATACTTTCAGGATAATAACTATCGAACAGAAAGAGTAGGCCATATTGGCCCATGTAACCACGAACGTACGGTTACCTGGGATTATGAGGTGGAAGTGAGAGGCGACGGTTTCGACCACGACGGCTCGCCTGAATGGTGGATCGATACGGTGTACAAGACCGACCGGGAAACCAAACCGGGCGTTGGCGTTTCCACTTTTCTTCAAAGGCTTAAATCGCCGGTTGAAACACCCTACTTTTATGGTTTGGGGTTAAGAACACACAACCCATTTACACCTAATCTGATTGACTGGAATAAAACCGGCGACCCGACCGTTAAGCAACCTTTGCCTATCGACCGTCAACACAATTATACCAATGTTTTTGGGAACGGTTCGGGCAATATCGTTATTCCAAATACACCGGCCAACGACCTCGACGATATTCCTCCCATCGCTTTGAAACAACTGATGGTGTATCCCGATGATGAATGGAGACGTTTGAGACACGCCTATTCAGGGGAGATCATACAAACGGACAATCTTCTCGGAGATGTGCTTGATGAAATTGACAGGCAAAACTTATGGGAAAATTCTATAATCGTATTTTTCTCAGACCATGGCTTACATATGGGCGAACACCAGGGTTTATGGTTGAAAGGAACCTGTTTTGAAGAATCCTTGAGAGTTCCTTTTGTGATTTGTGCACCGGGTAAAAAAAGAGGCGTAGTTTGCGACAGGCCGGTTGAAATGGTTGACCTTTTCCCTACCCTTACTGAGTTATGTAACCTGCCGTTGAGGAAAGACCTTCAGGGATCAAGTTTGGTTCCATTACTGGAAAATCCCGCTGCTGAATGGAAAAAGGCGGTTTTCGGACAGGTTAACCGTTCTCTTTCCGACGAATTTAGAGGCGGCCGGGCGGTTAGAACCGAACAGTACTCCTACCGCTCCTGGATAGATGGAACGCAGGGCGAAGAACTATACGACATTGTAAAAGATCCTTATGAGTATACCAACCTGGCCGGCAATCCTGACTACAAGTCCACATTGAATGAAATGAGGATACTTCTGGCGCGTGACTGGAAGGGGGCGTTACCGCCCGATTACAAAAAGCAAACCTTTTATCAGGACAAAGACGGTGATGGATATGGTAGCGACGTTACAACCACCGCCTATTTTGCGCCCGACGGATACGTTGAAAGAGGTGGCGATTGCGATGACACCAATGGAAAAATAAATCCGGGTGCAAAAGAAAAGGCGTGTAATGGAAAGGATGACAACTGCGATGGCCGGATTGATGAAGGTCTTCCCGTGCCTCCGATACATGCGTCAGGAAACGGCGATATCTGCCAGACGGGTTCAGTTACACTGAAAACCGTGAATGGTAGCGGTTTTACCTATAAATGGTTTAAAAATAATGTAGCAATACCGGGTGCTGACGCCAAAAAATATGTAGCCACCAGCACCGGCACTTACACCGTATTCGTTGCACAGAAAGACAAGGGATGCGGCAATATGTCGGCCCCGGTTATGGTTACCAACTCCTGCCCTAAATTCAGCGGCACCCAGTCAGATGAAATGGAAATTGCAGAGGATGCAATAAATGTTTACCCTTCTCCTTCAAAAGGCAATCTGACAGTGGAATACAGGAGTACCGGCACTCAAAATGTTTCTTTGAAGGTTACGGATCTGGCGGGTAAACTGCTGTACACAGCCACTGAAAACACTGTCAAAGGCAATAACAGTTTCCGGCTAAATCTCTCCAATCTTTCATCCGGAATCTATTATTTGCAAATAAACAATGGAAAGCAAACATTGATGAAGAAGTTTGTAATTGAAAAATAAGATCAATGAATGTGAAAAATCAAAGAGGCTTCCCAATGCGGATGCCTCTTTTTTTATTCTGCCGTCTCTACAAACTGAATCTTGCTCCAAAAAACACTCCAAACCTTTCGGCTGAATTTGAAGGCAGAGGACGAGGCAATACGCGCCAGATACAATCGATCCTGAAAAACTTGAAAATGTTGTCAATACCCGTTCCTACTTCCATGTACAATTTTCCATCGAGCGTTTTGAAGGGATAATCTCCCACAAAGTTCAATGCTTTGTTTGAGGAGGATAAGATTCCAATAACTGCCTTCGCTTCCCAGAATTGCCGTAGTTTCATTTTGCGGGTTAATGGTATATAACGGAAGATGCCGCTGCCAACGTTGTGTTCAAAATTAAATCCTGCATAAGCATCGGTGAGATATTCGAAACGATTTATGAGGTTAAAAGAGTATTTGCTGTAATAGTACCAGTCATTTCCGGGCAACTGTGCCAACAACTGATACGGCACGGTTCCAAATAATTTTCCGCCAAAAAAGTTATAGTAAAAAGTCCCGTAGGGCGGAATTTTCAGATAATCAGAAACACTGAGATCGATCCTGTTGTAACTGTTGCTGCTGTTTAGAACGCCGGAGAAACCATGAGCGTATTTCAATTCTACGATGGGATAATCACTTCCAAAGCTCGAGCGACTGAAATTCTCCACCAAAAATCTTTCCTGGTAGGCATACCGCAGCCTTACTGAAGTTTCGAACGTGCTGAAGGGATCACTTCCTTTTCCCGGGAAAAACTGAGCACCCGGAAGATTCAACAGCGCTTCATACCGTTTACTTAATGCTGTTACCCGGATCGAAAAATTTTTGAACGTTTCACCGAAATACTCCAGCTTCCGCTCTTCAACCTTTTGAAATTTTGATGGAATTCCCGGCTTCCGCAAAAAGGACGCAAATAGATTATCGCTTCCCAACTGATCGTAAACGATCTGACCATTATCGATATCCGATTTGTAGGAAGCGCTGATGTATCGCCACGGTTCACGGCTGAATTGGTACCGCACTTCTGCCTTTCCTTTATATTCCTGGTCCTTGAAACCATAGGCAATATAACCGTTTAAATACCATCGTTCGCTAAAACCACGATTTGTTGCGAGATCAAAACGGACCCTCGTTCCTTCCAGTGAATTGTTCGTTAACCAGTAATACCACGGACCGATTACAAAATTCCCAATGTATTTTGTGCCCGACGTTCCAAAATCGATCAGGTTTCGGTAGCGGTTAAAAGTTTTATTCTGATAAAGCGTGTCTAACAGGTGAATAGCATTCTGTTCGTTTTTATTCAACGGTTCAAAGCGATTTTTCACCCAAAATGAATCAGGAAGATTCTGCCGGTCGGGCAGTACAATTATTTCTTCCGACGATTTACTTTTATTAAGTTCATCCATTATTGCCGGATTGTTGATGCTGATATTTCTGTAGGTGGTGGTTTTCTTTCCTTTCAATCCCATGTAATTTTCTCCTGCAGGTGCCAGATCGACCACGAATTTATCCTTATACAAAAACCAGATAGAATCGCTGATGGGCTTGAATTCCTGAATGAGCGTCAATCCTTTTACAAAATTGATATTCACCTCCGCTGACGGTCGCAGTGTTATCTTTTGAATGGAAAAGCTGGTGTCATGAATGTAAGCATCTCCATCAAAAGTGTTCTCGCCCTTCCGTTTCGGGGAAAATAAAAAGTGCACCAATCTCTTGTTGCCTAAATACTGCGTGTCGCCCAATTTAAAGTTATAATACTTGTCGGCATTTTCACTAAACGGACTGATGAACGATTTGTCAAAAACGGGTATCAGATTGTTATAGACATCAATATTCTGATAGGTGGATCCAAGTTGTTTTAATATACTCTCATTATTAACACCCTTTGCCCTCGTTGCTTTTATCACTTCGCGGGTGCGGTAAGGCTGCTTCTGGTAATAAAAATCAGAAATCGTTTCCGTAAGATAGATGGGAAGAAAAGGTTTACTCTCACTTACGCTGTCTGTATAATTAAAGATGAAATTCAACGGTTTTAATGCGATGTTTTTTTCGAGCTTTTCCCGGTTGATATTATTCAAATCGAGCTCGAGTTTGTTATACACTTCATAGGAATAATTGTCGAATCTTGATTTTTGGTTGAAAGGTTTCCTCGCCATCACCTTTTTCCAAAACCATAAAGCACGGTTGTACTTTACCCTTACAACCGCTTCGTTTTGAGCAGGAAGCACGTCAAGATAAACCGTCACAAAGGCGCTGTCTTTGAGGCTTTCGGAAGGAATGAGGGTGGAATAATATCCTACACTCGTAATTTCCAGGCTGTCATTTTGCGGCCATTCATTCAACTGAAAGGAAAACCGGCCCGCTGAATCGCAACTTACGCCTCCGCCGGAGTATTTGAAGAACACAGAAGCAAAAGCAATGGGTTCCTCGCTTTGTCTGTCAACCACCTGACCGCTCAAAACCTTTGTTTGTGCTGTTGTTGCAAAAGAACAGAACAACAAAAAAAATGCGAAAGCACAGATCTTTTTGCACATAAGGCGGTAAAATTAGTGTTTTTGATCACCCTCGAAATATTGCATTATTCCCGGCTATCATATTAAGAGCAGTTTAACAACCCTGCGGTATCAGCATGCGAAATCCTGAGAAAAGTTTACCTCCACCATTTTTTTTAGAAGCAGGAAAATTTACCATCAAACGCTTCCAATACCTTATTTTTGCGGCATTCTTTAGATTTCTTAGAAATAAACTTAGTTCGATGGCAGTATTAGTTAACAAAGATTCAAAAGTAATAGTACAGGGATTTACAGGCACGGAAGGCACTTTTCATGCTACGCAAATGATAGAATATGGAACCGCTGTTGTAGGTGGAGTAACGCCGGGAAAAGGCGGTCAAACCCATTTGGATAAACCGGTTTTCAATACAGTGGCCGATGCGGTAAAAGAAACCGGCGCCAATGTAAGCATTATCTTTGTTCCACCCGCTTTTGCTGCCGACGCGATAATGGAGGCTGCGGAATCAAAAATTGCGCTGGTAGTTTGTATTACTGAAGGCATTCCGGTTCAGGATATGGTAAAGGTAAAAAACTATCTGAAGGATTCGGAAACCCGTCTTGTAGGTCCGAATTGCCCGGGAGTGATTACAGCCGGAGAAGCCAAAGTTGGAATTATGCCGGGATTTATTTTCAAACCCGGAAAGATCGGTATCGTTTCCAAATCCGGCACGCTCACTTATGAAGCCGCTGATCAGGTAGTAAAAGCCGGACTCGGAATCAGCACTGCTATTGGCATCGGTGGTGATCCGATCATTGGAACGACTACCAAAGAGGCCGTTGAATTATTGATGAATGACAGTGAAACCGACGGCATCATCATGATTGGTGAGATCGGCGGTGGAATGGAAGCCGAAGCAGCAAGGTGGATCAAAGAAAATGGCAAAAAACCCGTGGTTGGATTCATTGCCGGACAGACAGCCCCTCCGGGACGTAGAATGGGACACGCCGGTGCAATTGTTGGCGGTGCCGATGATACTGCCGCTGCAAAAATGAAGATTCTGGCAGAATGTGGTGTGCACGTGGTGGCAAGCCCTGCTGACATTGGTAAAACAATGGCGGAAGTATTAAATAAATAGTTTCAAAATACCAAGTTTGAAAAGGCTGCACCAGATGCGGCCTTTTTTTATCAGGTTTTGTTGCGATTCACATTAATATTATCTTTATCATGATCATTTTTCAACACCTGATTTTCTATGTCTATGCCCGACGATCGCTTGTTTCAAATCGCATTAACCCAGGTTCCGAATATTGGGCCGATTCAATCGAAACTCCTGTTGCAACAGTTTGCAACGGCGGAAAAAGTATTTCAGGCATCGGCAAAAGCGCTGGCCGCTGTCGAAAATATGACGGCAAATAAAGTTAAAGCGATCAAATCCTTTAAAGATTTTCAGGGGCCGGAAAATGAAGTTCTTTTTTTGGACAAGTATAAAATCAAAACCCTTTGCATTACCGATCCGGAATATCCGCAACGTTTGTTGAACTGTTATGATGCGCCTACGCTCCTGTTTTACAAAGGAAATCAGGATTTAAATGCATCGAGAATCATCAGCATAATCGGCACCAGAAACAATTCGGATTATGGAAAAATGATGACGGAAAAGCTGGTATCGGAACTGAAGGATCAGAACGTTGTAATCGTAAGCGGACTTGCTTTTGGAATCGACGCCATTTCGCATAAGGCAGCCCTGCAAAACGGGATTCCCACGGTTGGCGTTCTTGCGCACGGCCTGGATACTATTTATCCGGGACAACATCTTTCATTGGCAAAAGAAATGGTTGAAAACGGCGGACTGCTGACCGAATGCTTCCGGCATACCAAACCCGATAAACACAATTTTCCCCGCAGAAACCGCATTGTTGCAGGAATGACAGATGCGACAATCGTAATTGAAACCGCAATAAAAGGAGGAAGCATGATAACGGCAAAACTGGCTTTCAATTACAACCGCGATGTATTCGCCTTTCCGGGAAAAACAAACGATACAAAAAGTGCAGGTTGCAATTATCTGATTCAACAAAACATGGCCTATTTACTTAGCGATGCTGCCTATTTGCTGACTACTCTGGGATGGCAAAAAAGGAAGCCGGGCAATAAGTCGCAAGGAGAACTTTTCGTTGATCTATCTGAAAATGAACAAGTAATAGTAAAAATGCTTGAGCAAAGAGAAAGCCTGCACGTTGATGAAATTTATTTGAAAAGCGGATTGAGCAGCAGCAGTATTGCCTCAAGTATTCTTCAGTTGGAATTGCAAAATATAATTACCGGCCTTCCGGGAAAAATCTACAGGCTTACCTGATCTACGGCGAATGTTCTGGGGTGATGTAAATAAGATTACGTGAGGGGGTGCAAGAAGCTATTTACCTGGTGTGGTTGAAATAAAAAGAGGCGGTCTGAAAACCTCAAACCGCCCCGGATCTTAACATGTAATAGTTCGCGAGGTTATCTTACTACCTGCATAGTCACCGAATAAGCCTTGCCATCTACCATAGCTACTGCCTTATAGAGTCCCGGCATTACTTTCGCTCCGTTCGCACCTCTTCCATCCCAGGATACAGTGTAATTTCCTGCGGTCTTTAATCCGCTCACCAGCGTCTTCACCGGCTGCATCATGTAATTGTAGATCGTAATATTGACATTACTATTATGACCTACCGCATAACTGATGGTAGCCATATTGACAATCGGATTAGGAGAAACCTTCAATGTAACGGCCATTCCCGCGCCCGCTGGCTTGATACCATCTTGTTTCTGGAAGAATGGCGGCAAACCATTGTAACGGCAAGAGATGATGCTCCATGTTCCGGTAGCGTACACGTCACCGCCACAATAGCTAGACCAATCCCCTTGTCCACCAAAATAACCATAGCCAAACCGGCCATTCATCGCATATCCGTTATACACGAATGAGTCAGTAGAACCGGAATTGCAATTATCGCCCATTGGATTAACTGCATGCAGTTCAATCTGTTTACTGGATTCATTCCACCAACCCCAGGCATTCCATACAACGCCATCACCGAGGTCGATGGTACCTGTAGCAGTGGAAACACCTCCTGACGAGCTATAATTCAGGTGCCACTCATAAGCAAAACCGTCTCTAAGACAGAGGTTGCCTGAATTGCCACCGCCACCCGAAAGAACAAAGGATACGTTGTCCACGTCAAATAAATCAAACGATAATTCATATACCTTGAAGCTGGCAATGTTACCTCCGGAGATATTAAACGTTTGACTGCCTCCGGCAACGGTGTTATCCTGATATCCAAGTGAATTTCCGTCAGGATCATACCATTCCAGCCGGGTGGATCCGACGTAATCCAGAAATCCGACATCCAATGAAAACGACTCGGCCGTTGTTGGAGTGTTTGTACCCGGCATTACGAACATTCCTGTAATAGGTCCTTCATAGGTAGGAGTGCCCGACAATACCGGTGCGGTGGGCACCGCTCCATCATCGGAAATAAAAGCGCTGGTTCCGGGTCCGAATACAATTCCCAGATTGCTGTACTGCGTGGTGATAACGGTACCCACGGGGTATTCACTAAAGGTAATCATTGGGGCAACATTGGGTTGTGATTTTTGCTTCACAACAGGGGTGAGTGCGCTGCTTGTCCTCTTCGTATTTTGAGCTGATGCAAAGTTCAAAGAAAAAAAGCATACCAATACCATGACGCCAATCAAGTGTCTTTTTGCTTTCATGATTGAAAATTTAATAGTTATAAAATCAGTTTCAGAGGATGCCAGATTTTATTCACTTCAATGGGGTATTGATTGGACAGGTCGCGACTTGTAATGAAATCCACTCTGAAAATAACCAGCATCTATAAGAAAAACGAATTTATTTTTTTACAATTCATTATCAGAAGGATTGAAAAACACGTGATAACCTTTCCCATTTATTCTTAAATGCAACTAAGTCCATTCTGGTCGATGGAAGGAAATTGAAAAAAATATCAATGCCGGATTTCCCCGTGTAATCACGCAGTGGTTAAAAACGTTGCCAATGCCCCTTTATTTCTTGATCAGGCCTTCAATGATGGCGGATATACCGGAAGCCCATTTTTCATATTCTTTTCCCGACGGATGCAAGCCATCCGAGGCGACAAGCGTTTCATCCGTTAAAGCCTGGCGGCTTCCGTCCGTGATATTGAGATAGGAGGTCTTATATTGATAGGCTAACTTTTGAATAACGGCATTAAACTCATTTATCTGCAACGAAATTTTTTCCTGATCCCAGTTTTTTGCAAATGGAGTTACGCCCCAATCGGGAATCGAAATCAAGATGACATGATCGGCTTTTGAATTTACCAGCGAGATCGATTTATTCAGCAGCTGTTCAAATTCCGACTCAAATTTTTCAAGCGCAAGTCCGCGGTACTGGTTATTTACGCCAACCAGGAGCGTAACAAAATCGTAGCTTTCATTTAAACTGTAATTTTCTATCAATTCCAGCAATTCGTCACTTGTAAATCCGGTTGCCGCAACAATTTCGGGTGTATAAAAATGCAGCCCATTGTTTCTCAGATTTTGCACCAACCGGTAGGGAAAGCTTTCATATAATTTTACCGCTTCTCCCACTGTATAAGAATCTCCGAGGCATAACAATGAAAAGTACGATTCTCTCATGATGGTATAATTTATAGAACGCTTATTTTTTCGAGTTTAAAATATCCTAAATTCAATTCATCCTCAGGGGCGTCGATGTCTTCAACCAACTCAATCCTGAATCTCTCCTTCATCGGTCCCGGAAGTATCTCTTCAATCTCATAAATATCATCCACATCAATCCCATATTTGTCATCAACATGAGAATTTGCTCCTTTAAAGCCCGTGTGTTTATAAAAGGCTGTCTGTTTTGCCCTTGAAATTGCCATAGACTTATTCGTAGCAGCCGTTAGTAATTTATAATGGAATTCTTCAAACTCACCTTTCTTATATCCTCCCAGATTTATGAAAAACAATCTGGTTGGTTGTGGTGTTTCATCAGCCGATGACTTTTCTACCAGGTTCACCCGGAATCCATCGACCACGCGAATTTTCCGCCAGGCATCAAGATGCAATTTTCCTTCTGCCTCGGGCCAAAATGCTTTCATGGAAGGAATGAGATCCCTCAAATATTCCGCAATACCAAAATATATATCGTGTTGTTCTGTATTCCGGCCCTTCGGTTTACATCCCAACAAAATCATAAATAACTCCATACAGGAATTTTTGGTAAATATAAGATGAATTCAAAGTGCCGATTTCCTGTTCAGGCAGAATATTAGGGATAATTAGTTTGTCCGGTAACTAACAGCTGTTATTTTTGCAACCATTTTAATAACTACAAAATCCTTCCGGAAAATAAGGAACTTTGTACACTTAAATTTTAAAGAATGGCTGCAAAGACAGATAACTTTCAATCTCCCGACTATTACCAGGTAGATGAATTATTTACAGAAGAACAGTTGATGATCAGAGATGCGGTAAGGAATTACGTAAAAAAAGAAATCTCGCCGATCATTGAGGAGTATGCCCAAAAGGCTGAATTTCCACAGCAAATTGTAAAACAATTGGGTGAACTCGGATGTTTTGGTCCAACAGTTCCTGCCGAATATGGTGGCGGCGGATTAGATTACATCAGCTATGGACTGATGATGCAGGAATTGGAAAGAGGCGATAGCGGTGTTCGTTCCACAGCAAGTGTACAAGGGTCACTGGTAATGTTTCCGATCTATGCATACGGAAGTGAGGAACAAAAAAGAAAGTATCTCCCGAAACTGGGAAGCGGTGAATGGCTCGGATGTTTTGGATTAACAGAACCTGATCACGGAAGCAATCCGGCCGGCATGTTGAGCAATTTTAAAGACGCCGGAGATTATGTAATCCTCAACGGATCAAAAATGTGGATCAGCAATGCACCCTTCGCACAGGTTGCGGTGGTATGGGCAAAAGACGAAAACGGCGTCATTCACGGTCTAATTCTGGAAAGAGGAATGGAGGGATTCTCTACTCCCACCACCCACAATAAATGGAGCCTCAGGGCAAGTGCAACAGGCGAACTTGTTTTTCACGATGTAAAGGTTCCGAAGGAAAATATTTTACCCAATGTAAAAGGATTAAAAGGGCCATTAAGTTGCCTTACCAAAGCCCGCTACGGCATTGCATGGGGAGCATTGGGAGCGGCAATGGATTGTTACGATACCGCACTGCAGTACAGCAAGGAGCGCGTTCAGTTTGGAAAACCGATCGGCGGATTTCAACTGCAACAAAAACGTTTGGCTGAAATGATTCTTGAGATTACCAAAGCGCAGCTACTCGTTTGGCGTTTGGGAGTTTTGATGAATGAAAATCGTGCAACTCCGCAACAGGTAAGTTTAGCAAAAAGAAACAGTTGCGAAATAGCCGTAAAAATTGCAAGAGAAGCGCGACAAATGCTTGGGGGAATGGGAATCACCGGAGAGTTTCCTGTGATGCGGCATATGATGAACCTCGAGAGCGTGATTACTTATGAAGGCACGCACGACATTCATCTGCTAATTACGGGAATGGATGTAACCGGCATCAACGCATTTTCCTGAAGGAAAGGATTTTGAAAATTAAGGATTGAGTCTTTCGAATTTATCCGGGAAAAAATAATGGCGGCATTTAAGGCCGCCTTTTTTTGTGGTATTATTCGGCAGCCGGCGCATTCATGGCATCCTTAACCTTCGTTGCGGCTGCCTCGCCTTCATCCTTCATACTACCGAGCAGATCAACGAGTTTGTGTCCCCAATTAGTTGCATTATCCGAAATTTTCTTTCTCAGATCAGAACCCGTTTCAGGAGCTACCAGCATTCCTATTACAACACCCGCTACAACGGCACCGATCATGCCGAAAATAAACTTATTATTCATAATTACGCTTTTACTTATTACCAATAATTTCCATGCCAGAAAAGGCGGTTATTCTCTATTGGCTTTTACTTTGAGATTGGGAAGAAGCGACATAATGAGAATAATGAGGCAGTCGATAACCAGCAGATAAAGGCCCACTTTTTTTTCGGGACATTCGCCTGCTTCGCAAATGGAAAGAATCAAAAAATTTCGAACTGCCCATGCAAAATTAAAGGTAGCTAAAATGATATTTGTGCGTTTGGCCCAGATCTTCGGAAGCGCGAAAAATACCAGACAGAGGAAGGATAGCAGCACATTCATCAGTCCCGGCTTTCCTAAGTTCGATCCGCCTGCATCGAAACCGGTTATGGTGATCTGCGGACCCTGAATAAATGCCCAGGGCAAAAAGCAGATAAAGGCCACTGCAACACTGGCTACAATTCCAATCGGTTGTGAGTATTTCATTGAAATTAAAAAAGGATCACTTTTGTAATCCTTTTACTGAGGTCCCGAGCGGATTCGAACCGCTGTAAAAGGTTTTGCAGACCTCTGCCTAGCCACTCGGCCACGGAACCATTTTTTAGCCCTGCGAAAATAGTCTATTTTTGAAAATAGCATAATTTAAATCTCAGCAATTTTAAAAATTCGCTTTTAATTTGATTCCTTCAAATGAATGGAAAGCAGTGGTAACAAGAATTATTTAATTGCGGGGAAAAACAATCCTTAGGAGTAAATTTGCTTAATAAAAATCGAATCCAGATTTTCAATTACCGAGAAACATCCATCAAATGCGAACCATAGAACCATCAGAATTAATCATCAATGAAAGAGGCGCAGTTTATCATCTGAATCTACGGCCGGAAGAACTCGCCACAACGGTAATCACGGTGGGAGACCCCGATAGAGTTGCGATGGTGAGTAAACATTTTGACCATACATACCACAAGTTTCAACACCGCGAATTCATTTCGCATACGGGCTCAATCGGATCGAAAAATATCACCGTTCTTTCTACCGGCATCGGCCCCGACAATATTGATATTGCGATCAATGAATTAGATGCACTTGCAAACATTGACTTTGAAACGCGGACGATAAAAAAAGAATTGCAGCAACTCACAATTATCAGACTGGGAACAAGCGGTTCATTGCAGGCCGATATTCCCGTTGATGAATTTGTAGCCGGAACGCATGGCCTTGGATTAGACAATTTGCTGACCTTTTACAAATATGAACCCAACGAAGAAGAAAAGCAGTTGTTGCAACATTTTATTGCATACACACAATTTCACGGAGACCCTTATATAGTGTCTGCTTCGGCTTCGTTACTTAAAGATTTTGTAGAAGGATTTCATCACGGTATTACGGTTACCTGTCCGGGCTTTTATGGTCCACAGGGAAGAGTATTGCGGCTCGGACTTGCCTATCCGGACTTGAATAACAACCTGATGAACTTCTCATTTGGAAATCACCGGATCACAAATTTTGAAATGGAAACCAGCTCAATCTACGGCTTGGGAAAATTGCTATCACATCATTGTTTAAGTCTCAACACCATCGTTGCCAACCGGGCAAACCGTACTTTTACCGCTGACTCGCATAAGTCGGTTGAAGGATTGATTGAAAAAGCATTAAATATTATAGCAGACATTCCCGATTAAACCATGATAACTTTCTACAAATACCAGGGCGCCGGCAACGATTTCATTCTGCTCAATAACCTTGCGAACGACATCTTCCTCGATCGCGAACAAATAAAGTTTCTTTGCGATCGAAGATTCGGAGTGGGCGCTGACGGACTAATGATGGTGCAGCCAAAGGCCGGATTTGATTTTGAAATGAAATACTACAATTCCGATGGCAATGAAAGCACAATGTGCGGAAACGGCGGAAGATGCATCGTAAAGTTTGCTGATAAAATCGGGTTGATGAAAGATCAATATTCTTTTCTCGCGATTGACGGACCGCATGAGGCGAAGATCCTGAAAAACG